>NZ_JBLZQF010000004.1:0-515362 GCF_049199325.1 Rahnella sp. PD4
TTGCCGAAGATTACCGCTGGGGTGAGTCCTATCCTGAGCCGGGCAAGGAATACAGCAACGAGCCCGGTCAGGGGATGTGGTACGCCAGACGCCGTCAGGAGCGTTATCTGAGCGAACAAATCACCTTCGGGGGCAAGTCCAACTGCATGACGCTGCGTCCGGGAATGGTCATTACCACGCCCGGTAAAGACTGGCCGGAAGCGCCGGACGGCCTGCTGATAGTTTCCACGAACTCTACCAACGTCGCCCGCGACACGGCGTACTTCGTCACCTTCACCGCCGTGCCGCGCAATACCCGGCATCCGTATCGCCCCGCTCTGCTGCCGTGGCCGACCGTCACCGGCACGCTGCCTGCCCGCATCTCCAGCGCACATCCGGATGAACCTTATGGCCATATCAGCGCCGACGGTTTGTACCGTGCGAAGTTTGGCTTCGACCGCACCGAATGGCAGAAAGGCTTTGAGAGCTGCTGGCTGCGTCTGGCAAAACCCTATTCCGGGGATACCTGCGGCTTCCATATGCCGCTGCTGGACTCCACCGGCGTGGCGATTGCCTTCGAGAACGGCGACGTTGACCGGCCGTACATTGCTTATGCGCTGCACGATTCACGGCATCCGGACCCTGTGGCGCTGCCGAACTACAAGCGGAACGTTATCCGCACGCCTTCTGGAAATAAGTTAAGACTTGATGATTCACGAGGCAAAGAACACATCAAGCTTTCCACACCGGCCAGCGGCAAAAGCCAGCTGAACCTGGGTGCGCTGGTCGATGATAAACGTAAAGACCGCGGTCACGGCGCCGAGCTGCGCACCGACGACTGGGTGGCCGTTCGTGGCGGCAAGGGTGTGTTTATTTCCGCCGATGTGCAGGCTTGTGCCGGAGGTCAGCAACTGGACATGCAACAGGCCAAAGCACTTCTTTCCAGTGCGATGGTAGAAATGCAGAGCCTGTCGGCCAGTGCTCAACAGGCCCAGGCATTAGCCGCAGACATCGACCGGCAACAGACGCTGTTACAGCAGAAACTCGACAAACTTCAGCGAGCCGTTTTGCTTTTAAGCGCACCAAAAGGCGTCGGTATTGTCAGCGGGGACAGTATGCAATTGTACGCGCAAGACAGCCTGACGCTGACCGCCGGTAAGCAGGTGGATATCGGCGCGACGAAGAAATTCACCGTCGCCGCCGGTGATCAAATCAGCCTCTACAGCCGACAGGGCACCAAAATGTTTGCCGCCAAAGGCGACATCGACGTTCAGGCGCAGGGCGGGAAATTCACCACCTGGTCAACGGACGATACGCATATTGCCAGTGGCAAAAAAATGACGGTGACAGCACAGGACGAGCTGGTTCTGGTCTGCGGCGGAGCCTACATCAAGCTGAAAGGCGGTAACGTTGAAGTTGGCGGGCCGGGGAAACTGCTGGTGAAAAATGGCGGCATCGTCAAGCAGGGCTCGGCCAGCATGCAGAGCGCGATGAAATCGTTCGAGCCGGAACAGTTCAATGAAGGGTTTGTCGTTACTCATCCGCTCAACGGCAAACCACTGGCTTCCCAGAAATATAAAATCACGCTGGATGACGGACAGATCATTGAAGGGCTGACTGATGAAAAAGGCATGACCTCTCTCACTCAATCACAAGCCGCGCAGGATATGGTCATTTCGTTACTGGATGGCGAATAAGGACTTCAAGGACCGAATATGAAAAAAATAACTAAATTAATCGTCAGCGCGCTCAGTCTTTCTGCGGTGATAAGTATGACAGGTTGTGCTGTTGGCCCCTGGGGAGGGCTGGCTATAGGTAACCCTTTTTCCGGAATAGCGGAAGCTCGTCAGGCTCGAGAATATAATGAAAGGCAAGAAGCTTTAAAAATTGAGGCTACTAAGAAGCAACAATTGGCTGCAACAATCTATAACCCGCCGCAGGTGATTTATCATATCGATAAAAATCGGTATCTCACGCTGGAGGATTATTCGAACTGCGATGACGGGTCTATTTATTATCACAATGATAACAAGAAGATAAAAACGAAGCTTTGGTTCCTCTCTAAGGGAACAATGAACTATAAGGGCAAGTTTATCTGGGCAGCGAAAAACGACGACATGCTGGCGATTCCGTTAGTGAGTGGTGATAACGATGCTTGTGGAGACTCTCTAAGAGGTTGTGCTTACAGTATCTTGTCAGCCAGTAATGATGGTGGGAAAAAATTTAGTGATGTTAAATTTGGTGCAATAAATAGCTCAAGCTCTAAAAATTACACAATCGTTTTGACTGATGATGCAATTTACTTCAAAAGCAACCTATATCCCTCTACTGATAAGTATGCAATTAATAGCAATGGCGAGTTTTATAACGTAAGGCAAGCCTGGATCCAGGATGAATTTTACAAAGGAATGTTGAAGTTAGGTGTACCTGAAGATGTATTAGTTAAAGAAAACCCAATGGGATATTACGATCGCAAGCTAACTAATAAATATCATTACTCTGATGCCCAAGTGGATGCGCTGGGTATAAAAGCCGGCATTCTGTTTGATAAATACAATGATTCCCCGCATACAGAAAAACTCCCCGATATAAAGAAAAATAATGAAGCCAGCAATCAATTTACCTGCAATGCCGCACTGATCCCTTCTCAGCTAACAAATCAAGGATGACCATGAAAAAGCTAACTTTACTCGCAGGTGCATTAGTATTCTCGCTGACCAGCCTGAATGGCTGTGCGGTGACACCGCCTCCGGTGCAAACATCCACGCAGCCAAAAAAGCTGGCAGTACAACCCATCCATAACCCACCACAGGTGATTTATCGTATCGATAAAAATCGCTATCTCACGCTGGAGGATTATTCGAACTGCGATGATGGTTCTATTTATTATCACAATGATAACAAGAAAATAAAAACGAAGCTCTGGTTCCTTTCCAGGGGAACAATGAACTACAAGGGCAAGTTTATCTGGGCAGCCAAAAATGACGACATGCTGGCGATTCCATTTGTTCGTGGTGATAACGATGCATGCGGGGACTCGCTAAGAGGTTGTGCTTACAGTATCTTGTCAGCCAGTAATGATGGTGGGAAAAAATTTAGTGATATTACATTTGATGCAAGTAATAGCTCCGGCTCGAAAGAATACACAATCGTTTTAACCGATGATGCCATCTACATCAAAAGTGACCGATATCCCGCAGATAAATATTCAATAAATAGCGCTGGTGAGTTCTATAACGTGAGGCAAGCCTGGATACGGGATGAATTTTACAAAGGAATGATCAAGTTAGGTGTGCCTGAAGATGTTTTAGTAAAGAAGAATCCTTTAGGTTACTCCGACCTCAGGTTAACTAATAAATATCATTACTCTGAAGCACAAAGCGCGGCATTGATTGTGAAAGCTGCTGCTCTATTCGATAAATATAATGATTCCCCAATTACAGAGAAACTACCTGACTTAAAGCAGGACAGTTCAGCTAGCAACAGATTTAGCTGCAAGACCACTCTTCATCCTTCTCAGCCAAAAAATCAAGGATGACCATGAAAAAGCTAAATTTACTCGCAGGTGCATTAGTATTCTCGCTGACCAGCCTGAATGGCTGTGCGGTGACACCGCCTCCGGTGCAAACATCCACGCAGCCAGGAAAGGTGGCAGTACAACCCATCCATAACCCGCCACAGGTGATTTATCGTATCGATAAAAATCGCTATCTCACGCTGGAGGATTATTCGAACTGCGATGATGGGTCGATTTATTATCACAATGATAACAAGAAGATAAAAACGAAGCTCTGGTTCCTTTCTAAGGGAACAATGAACTATAAGGGCAAGTTTATCTGGGCAGCGAAAAACGACGACATGCTGGCGCTACCGTTAGTGAGTGGAGATAACGATGCATGCGGGGACCCGCTCCGGGGTTGTGCTTACAGTATCTTGTCAGCCAGTAATAATGGCGGAAAAAATTTTAGTGATATTAAGTTTGGGGCAATTAATAGCTCAAGCTCTAAAAATTATACCATCGTTGTGACTGATGACGCTATCTATATCAAAAATGAAGGATATACCGCTGATAAATACATGGTCAATAGAACAGATGCATTCATACAGCCACGAGAGATTTTAATAAACGATATTTTTTACAAAAAAATGCTGACGATAGGTATCCCTCAAGATGTATTAGATAAGGAAAACCCTTTAGGAATAAGTGGTAGATTGTTATCAACAAAATATTCTTATACGGCCGAACAACTTTCTGAACTTGGTAGTAAAATAAGCATAATATATTATGACATAAGAAATAAAACACCCGAGGATGTAATTCCTAGCTTGGAGTTATCTTCTCAGATTACAACTCACTTTAGTTGTAATCTCGATTTACTTCCCCGCCAATCTGAAAATCAAGGATGATTTATGTCTGAAGCCTATCAACACGATCAACCTACTCGCTTACTGAACAGTGAAACGACACCTAATGGTATTCAACAAGCCAGAAGTACTATGAGTCCGCAAAATGTTTGTGTTCGGGGGGAGATCAGAAAAGGGATCCAACTTCCCGGCTTGGTTATCTTTGTTCACGGCGTAAACTCAGAAGGTGAATGGTACAAAACAGCCGAACAATATCTTTGTGAAGGCCTTAATCGACGTCTTGGTCTGAAAGACACTGAATTTGCTTTAACACCGATCACATACAATGAAGACAGTACATTTCCAGTAAAAATCATTACTAAAGGACGTTCACCTGTTATACGTTTTTACTGGGGATACTCAGCAAAACCAGGTAATGAAAAGGATTTTGTCATCCCGCTGAGAACAGCTTTAGGCTATAGCTATACAGATCTTACAGATGAACAAATTAAGAATAGTGACGACCGCTTTTTTTGGGGCGGTGGCCCTTTTCAAAACGGTTGTACTTCACTGTATTCGTTGTGGAGTAAATACGGTTTTAGTAAATGGGTGAATAAAATACCGATCCCTTTCAGTACGCAGTTTATCAATGAGGAAACAGACCGCCTTTTGGCAAACGCACCGCCGCGCGAATACTACGCCCATGCAGCCGAACGACTGGCTAATTTGGTGAGAAAGATCCGCGAACTCAGCCCGACGGATACCGTCACCGTTATATCTCACAGTCAGGGCACCATGATTGCCACCGCAGCGGCGGCAATGGAGGGCGCCGCACCTGATGCGCTCTTTTTGATGAATTCTCCGCTCTGTCTGGAAAGTAAGGGGATGGACTATCTCTCCTATCCATTAGCGGAATGTATTTCTGAAGCCGCGAGACGCGTCACCTTTGCTGATATTGTCGGAAAAGTGGCTGAAAATAAGGACCGGCTTAAGAACGCCAACCCGAAGAAACTCGTCTGTGGTCTTGATGGTGCGTGCGAGAACTGGCAACCGGATGGGAAAACTTCCAATCCGGATGTTCCTGAGCGGGACAATCACGGACGCACGTATATTTATTGCAGCCCACATGACCGGGTAATGGGGTCGTCACCCTTATTGAGTATTGGCTGGCAAGGGCTTCCCAATACGAAAGCCAGCAACTATACCCAGCCGCACCCTGTTTTTGCGATGGTGTCGAAAAACTCACTTTTTGTGCGCATGCTCGCCCGAAATATGGCCTGTGGCGAAGCCCCCAACCCCCAAACGTCGTTCGGTACGTTGCCGGATATGAGCAGGGACTGGAAACCGAATGGCGGTAAAAAATTCTGGGACAGCAATGATTCTGTGTTTAGCCGCCAGGCTTGGCCTGATCCGGACCCAAACCAAAAGCTGTTCATCAATGCCGAACAGGTCCCTCTGCCAATAACTGCGGAGCAGCTGGCTGATTTCGATAAAGACCGCAAACATATTGAAGACTTACCCGCTGATAAAGCAGCGCATCAGATCTATCTGGCTGATAAAAACTACGACAGTTATGGGTATAGCTGGAGCACCATCGACCCGGAGTCAAAGGCACCCAACGACAATAACTACAAATACTACATCAAACTCTATGGCTTCAATGAGCGCAAAACCTTCCCTGTTTCGCCAGGCTCAGGCTCTCCCTATGATAAACGGAATGTTGACAGGGAAAGCGTTGAACAGATGCGATCGCGCATAAGCCAGTATATTTCCCGGCCTGCGGACCACAGTGATTTACCCCAAAACCCGTTGTTTCTTCAGCAGGTGGTAGCCTACGACTTGCCGATAGGCTTCTGTAATATCGGTCAGAAGGATGAATGGATGCTGATGCTAAGGAGAATGGCTGACTGGACGTATCAGGGCAGCGATTCTTATTACAAAACAGGCACATTCACGCCACCTCCGCTGCCGCCCATTATCCGTAAAGACGTAGATGCTGATGCCCGGCACCGTTATGACGCCGCAGTGAAAAAGGCCGAGGCTGACAATATCGCGTTAGTCCAGGCACAGAAACCGCAGGGAGAGCTCGCATGAAAAATGTCGTAGTTCTTGGGGATAAAACCTCCCACGGCGGCGCTGTGATTTCTGCTTCATCGACGTTTGAGATTGAGGGCAAAAATGCGGCGTTGCTACATGACATGGTGAGCTGCGAGGAACATGGCCCGAACCGCATCATCGAATGCGAGCCGGGTTATGAGGAGCAGGGAAAAGGGATTGTGGTACATCTGTGCAAAACTGAATGTGGGTCGGTAGTCTATGCCAGCCTGGCTGCTGCGGGGTTCGAATAATGAGCTGGTCAGTTCCCAAGGCAACGTTACCGCAAAAACCCATGTCATGGTCGCCGTGGGTGTGCGTGTTTATCTTCCTGCTGGCTTTTGCACTGGCTTTGGTCTGGGTGGTGCTCGATACGCCATCAACCGGGTTGTATCCGTTGTCTTCAGGTCATTATCTGCCGCTGACCGGCTTCACGCTGGTGGGGATATTGTCGTGTCTGTCGCTTTATCTCCTGACATGGGAAACCAGTGCGCTGATGTATTACAGCTGGACATACTGGCAGGCAAACACCAATGCAGCATGGCAAAACTGGACACATCAGCATCTGCATATCGTTGATAGCGTGAACTTCACCACCAGGCTGGATTTATACCCGCAGGTCGCGGGCCTCTCCCGTCCAGAAGGCGATAACGAGGAGCCTGCCGTGTTGCTGTTTCCTGACGATGACGTGCCGCCGGGGATTTATCGCTTTGAAATCATCTGCCGCCATATCCTGACGTCGTTTGAAGACGCAATCAAAACGCTGAATCTGCCCGGGGAGGGAACGTTCAGACTCTATGTGCAGACGCAAACGGAGGTGACTGAAACACACATTCTCTACCTCGAAGAGCTCTGGCAAACGCTTTATCCCGGTTACTCGTTACAGGTAAACCCTGTCGGCCCGCAGGCGTCTCTGGAAACTGTGGGAACCTGCTTAGACGCACGCACTCCCTCTCTCGTTATTGCGATGCACTACTACGACGGTGTGGAGGAAAAGCCTCTCAGCGAAATCGCGACCGGCCTGCTGCTCTCCCCCGCCAACTTGCTTAGACCCGATGCCGTGCAAAATGCCCCGCAGCTCTTCAGAGCCATGCCGTTAAACCTGAAAAAACTGCCGGAAGATTTGCGGGAACTGCGCGATATATCGCAACAACCGGCAGAGTCTCTTCGTCTGGTGTGGTTCTCCGGGCTGACCGACATCCTGCGTCAGAAGCTTAATGCCGTTGTTCATGACCTGAAATTACCGCTGCGCCAGGAAGCCCCTATGGGTGGGCAACTGGATTTCGACAAAGGTTGTGGAGGGTATGGTTCTCTTTCGGGCTGGCTGATGTTGGGGGCCGCTGCCGACATGATTAAGCGCGGGCAGGGCAGTCAGTGGGTATTGGCCGCCGCTGAAGAGTCAGCCTGGGCGGTGGTTGTCGGGGATCAAGCGCCGGTTCAGGCTGACTATCACAGCCAGTTACCCCGCGATGTCTACCCTGCCGGATGCCTGGTCGCTTCACTGCTGTTCAATCTGGTGTTGTTCTGGTCCCTCGGCCATGCCTTCCCGGACTGGCTGTTTTCTTTCCGGGGCACAATCACGCTGATCCTGACGCTGGTCGTCACGATGATTGGCAGCGCCGTGGGCCTGCGGATCATATTGAATCGTCTGCTTGAACCGCACTTTATCCGTTCTGCGCAGCAAGGAAGCTGATTGTGAAGAAAATCATTACACGTCTGGGAATATTGTTCCTGCTGCTGGCCGTTGCAGTTGCGGTTATCAGTGTGATCCGGCAATACGGCGTGTTTTCTTCGTCCTCAAAGCACTCCGGCATTTTAATGACCGTTCTGATCATCACGCTGATTGTCGCGCTTATTGCCCTGTCATTTACCCTCGTCACCACATCGGCCAGCTGGCGGGTTCCTGTGCGCCCCAAATTCGCATCGAAGGGTACAGAATCAGAGCGGCCTGTTCAGCCGTCCATTGATGTTGGGCGATTAAAATCAGCCCTCCGGCATCGCTACGGCCTGCGCTGGAAACGCAAACTCCCCTGGCTGCTGGTGATGGGTGAAGTGACCGATATTGAAGCGGTCGCGCCGGGGCTGACAGAATCCGGCTGGATGACGGTCGGCAATACCCTGCTGCTATGGGGCGGGTCGCTGGCGGCGGGCGGCAATCCTGCAGATCTTCATGCATTGCGCCGTCTGCGCCCTCACGCCCCTGCCGATGTGCTGATTTGGGTCAGTCATGAGGCGCACTATACCCAGACGGAGCAGGCAGACGCGGTACTTCGCGGTTATAAAATCGTCCGCCACCGGCTGCGCTGGGAACTGCCGGTGTATCTGCTGGACCGGCGTGAACTGAGCTGGCCGCAGCCTGAACGTGCGGTAAAGCTGATCGGTGTATTGGAGCACAAAAGGCTGACGCCGGCGTCTTTATTGTCTTCCGTGGAGTCCCTGCTCCCGGATCTGCGCGCGCAGGGCATGGCACAAATCAGTGAAAATATGCGTCACACGTTTTTGCTGCAACTGGTCAGTGATTTACAAGCCCGCCTGTCCGGTTGGGCAGATGCATTCAAACCGCTGCTCAGTGGCTATTTTCAGCTGCCGCTGTACGGCGTGGCGTTTTCACCGGCGCTGACGCTACGGGCGTACAGCCCGCATGAGCGCACGGATTCTCCGGTCTGGCGGGAGTTGTCTGCGGGTATTCATCGCCGCGCCGGTCATCCGGTCGGCGTAACGGCGCGAACAGTGGCGCAGTGGAGTAGCGCCGCCGCGATGCTGGTTCTGGCCATCGGTACGACAGTATCCGGCATCAGCAACTACCGGCTGGTGACCGGCAGCGCGGAGCAGGTTAAGCAGGCGAACACCTCTCCCTCACCTGCCGTGCTCTCTGCGTTGCAACACACCATGCAAACCCTGCTGGCTCAGCAACAGGAAGGGACGCCGTTGTACCGCCGTTTTGGACTGGATGTTACGTACCGCTTACTGCCCGCACTCTGGCCGCAATATAACACGCTGGCTCAGCGGCTTATTGTGCAACCGGCACAGCATCAACTTAGCGCATTGCTCACGTCAGCAACCCCTGACTATGACCAGCTGAAAACCTACCTGATGCTGGCTCATCCCGATAAAACCGCAGACAGTGACGCGCAGCGTTATTTTGCGCAGCAGCTGAAGCCGTTGTTGAAGAACATCGAACCGCAGGATATCGCCTTCTTTGCCGCGCAGTTCGCCGGGCATCCTGACTGGAAAATCCAGCCTGACAACGCGGTGGTCGCGCAGGCGCGGGCGGCCTTGCTGAACGCCATGAGCGGCGCGGACGCGGAGCAAAAACTTTATGGTTCCCTGATTTACCGCACCTCCCGCAACTTCGCGGATTTGTCGCTGACGCAGCTGCTTAACGGTCAGGACTCGGGCGGAATGTTTACCCTCGACGCCGACGTACCAGGCAGCTTTACCCGCCAGGCGTATGAAGGGGCAATCGCGCCGGAGATTGCCGCGCTGGTCACCCGGCGGGAGGAACAGGTCGGCTGGGTGCTGGCCGGGCCGGGGCAGCCGGTGGAAGCCTCGCGCTCACCTGCCGCGCTTGGGGAACGGTTAACGGCACGCTATTTTGCCGAATACGGCACCACATGGCAGAAAACGCTCAACCAGATGAAGGCGCATACGACAGCTAATCAGGTGGAGCAACTGACGCTGGCCGCCGACGTCAGCCGGTCGCCACAGATAGCGCTGATGAAACAGCTGGCGTGGCAGGGGCTGGCGGGCAGCCCGAACGAGCGACGCCATGCGCTGAACCCGGCCCTGAAGCCGGTATTTGGCGGCATCGTCTCGATGACAACCGGTGCCGGTAAAGGGGCCGGCATTACGCTGTCAGGCTGGCGGTCACAAACGGCCACACTGCGCGACAAGATGCGCAACCTGTCGGCGGCCACCGGCGGCACGGCGGCACTCTCGCAGTCGGTATTTCGCGGTACGCAGATTGATAACACGGTTTCTGAGTTACCCGCCCGTCTGCGCGTTCAGCTGGGCAACGGCTGGCAGCCGATGGCGCAGGCGCTGTTTTTAGCGCCGCTCAGCCAGACCTGGAAAGAGGTGATGACCGCCGGCGTAATAGGTATGGATGCGCAGTGGCAGCAGGAGATTGTCGCGGCCTGGCATAAAGAGTTTGATAATACCTTCCCGTTCGCCGACAGCCCGAACGACGCCTCGCTGGCCGCACTGAACGATTTTATCAATCCGCAGACCGGCCTGATTGCCGGTTTTATCCGTGAACACCTGAACGGCGTGCTGGAGTACAAAGACAACCGCTGGCAGAAGGCGGATAAGCTGCCGCCGGGGCTGTCGGTCAATTCATCCTTTGTGAACAAGCTGAATCAACTCGACCGCTTAGGTCACATGCTTAACGATACGGGCTGGGGTTTTCGCTTCAGGCTGGAGGCGGGCACAGCCAGAGACGTGGTGCAGACCGAGCTGATTATCGACGGCCAGAAGCTGGTGTACTTCAATCAGATGCCGTTCTGGCAGGATATTCAGTGGCCTGGCGATACCTGGGCTCCCGGTGCATCGCTGATGTGGACCAGCGTCCGCGCCGGTGCGCGGCTCTGTTTTGATACACCTGGCACCTGGGCGTTTTACCGGTTACTGAAGATGGCCAAGATTATGCCGGTGGACGACACGCATTATCAGGTGGTCTGGACCGCTGAAGACGGCCTGCCTCTTAACTACCGACTGGCCTTTACCGCCGGCAACGACCCGGTCAGTCTGCTGAACCTCAGCGGCTTCAGGTTACCCAATACTATTTTCCGATAACACAGGCACCGACATGGAAGACGATTTCTTAAAATATTTTGACGGCGAGATGCGCTATCTGAAGGAAGCCGGGCTGGAGTTTGCGAAAGAATTCCCGGAACTGGGACGCGCACTGGGGTTAGACGGCAGTCCGGTTCCGCGCGATGACTCGGTCGAGCGGTTGTTTCAGGGCTTTTCGCTGATGATGGCCAAGCTGCGGCAGAAGATTGATGATGATATTCCCGAACTGACCGAGCCGCTGCTCTCGCACCTGCTGCCGGTGATCAACCGCACCCTGCCCTCCACCGCGATTGTCGAACTGACACCGGCAGAGCCGGAGCTGCACCTGCGTGAGGAGGTATTGCCTGCTGAAAGCGAAGTGCTTACCCGGCAGCCGGGTAATGACCGTCAGCGCTGCGTCTACCGCACGACCCGCGACCTGACAGTGCATCCGTTTGCCCTTGATAACGTCTCGTTATTCACCCTGCCAGAAGGCCAGCAGGCGCTGAAACTGCGCTTCACCCTGTCCGCCCTCACTGAAATCCGCCGCGCCGACTGGCAGAACATCAGCCTGTACCTGAACGGCGACCGTGTGCTGCAGTCGGCTTTGTATCTGGCTCTCAGCCGTCAGGTGAAACGGGTGAGTGTGAGGTTCTGGCAGGAATCGACCGGGCTGACGCCGGTGGACGTGCAGTTTATACCACGCTGGCAGACAGAAAATGATGCTTCACAGTGGCCGGAGAGCGACAGCCCGGCACTCTGCGGCGAAGTGCGCCCGTGGCTGGAGTATTTCACTTCACCCGGGCGATATTTCTTTATGCAGCTGCGCGGACTGGAAACCCTGACCTTTCCGGCGGACACCACCTCGTTTGATATCGAGGTAACGCTCAGCGAACGCTGGCCGTACGATTTGGCCGTCCCTCCGGACGCTATCCGCCTGCACTGCGTACCGGTGATCAACCTGTTCCGCCTGCTGGCCCAACCGCTGACCGTGACCACCGCGGTCAGTGATTACCGTCTGCGGCCGCACCGGCTCAGCGACGGACACACCGAAATCTATGCGGTCAATGATGTCGCACAAGTGACCGAGGACAACACAGAATTCAGCTACGTGCCTTACAGCCAGTTCCGTGAGAAAGGCGGCATGCTCCAGTATGCAAAAAACTGGCCCGACCGTTATTACCACACCCGCATGTACCGGGGAACGTCCGGGCTTTTTGAGACCATTTTAATGCTCGGAGGCCGTACGCACGAGGCGCAGAACGGCCTGAAAATGCGCCTGAACATGACCTGCACCAACGGTGCCTGGCCGCGCATGGCGTTGCAGGAAAGCGTCTTCGACGGCGAAACTGCGCTGGGCAACCTTGAGTTGAAGTGTGCCACCCGCTCGCGTCCTTCCATGCCGTATTACCCGCCAACCGCTGAACTTTATCAGTGGCAGGTGTTATCGCTGCTGCATCCGCAGGCCATCGCCGGTCTGATGGAAATCGACACGCTGCGTCACGCGCTCAGCCTGCTGGACTGGACGCATGACCCGGACAACGCGCGCCGCATTACGGGTATTACGCGCGTAGAGTATACGCCCTCTCACTATCCTGCCGAAGGCTGGCACGGCGTGGCTATCCGCGTAACGTTGGATGAACATCAGTTCTGTGGCCAGGGCGATGCCCTGCTGTTTTGCGAGATACTCGAGCAGTTCTACACCCAGTACGCCGATATCCGAAGATTCATTCAGCTGACGGTGACGCTCAGTCAGTCCGGGAAGCAATGGATATGGCCTGAACGACGACTGACACGGGTTTTATTCTGATGAAAACGGAAGATAACGAAAAACGTCTGGAAGAATTCTGGCGGGACGAAGACGGTAACGACCGGGCGCACGCCTTTAATTTCTACCGTTTTTGCCAGTTGCTGGAAAAACAGCTATCGGATAATAAACCTCTTGGCAGCACCTTCTCGCCGAAAAACGACGCGGTGCGTTTTCGTCCGCATCCGGGCATGGGTTTTCCGGTCAGCGAGCTTAAAGCAGTGGACACGAGTGCGGAACGCCCGGACGCGCCGCCGTCGGCGCGCACTACCTTCATGGGGCTGTACGGCGTGGACTCGCCGCTGCCAACCGGCTACATCGATGACATCGCCCAAAAGCGCGAAGGCCATGAGGCGCTGGAGGCCTTTTTAGATATCTTCAACCACCGGATGATGACGCAGTTTTACCGCATCTGGCGAAAGTACAGCTACCCCGCCACCTTTGAGGACGGCGGTACCGACAAAACCTCGCGCAGCCTGATGGCCCTGACCGGTATCACCGACAGTAACGACGTACCCGCCTCGCGATTGCTGGCGTTACTGCAGCCGCTGGTCAGAACCACCCGCACGGCGGAAGGGATTGTCAGTGTGATCCGCTCGCAGGCACCCAACACTCACGTAATCGTGAAGCCTCACAAGGTCACGCGGATGCCCGCCGGAAAACGGGCAAGGTTCTCTTTTTCAGAACAACAACGGCTGGGCGATCATCTGGTCCTCGGCAGTGAAACCTCCGATGCCAACTACTGCATCGGTGTGGAGATGTTTACTGAAGACCCCATTGAGGCCAAAGGCTGGCTGCCCGGCGGACAACTGCGTGAAGATGTGTTCACCCTGCTACGTGTCTATCTGGGGTGTGATTATGATGTCAGCCTGGCACTGACTATCCCGATAAAACTCGCCCCATTACCACGCCTGGGCGATCCCATGCTAATGGCGGGCTACAACGTGGTGATGGGGTTGCGGGAAGATAATCTGGATAAAATGCCGAAAGAGGTGACGATGAAGCTGGGCAGGATCAGGAATGAAAGAAGGTGTTAATGGTTTAATCGCTTTGCGAAAAGTGAATGGTTCGCTGTTTAACTGGCCGGTAAAGTTAAGCATTAAAACACCGCCGCAGGTAGCCCGTTGAAATAAAGATTTTCTCTAACGAACAATACCGAAGAGCCGGGCCCATTCTTCTACCTGCGATCGGTATATAAATTGAAAAAACTGTGGATAATTACCGGACTCATCTTCTACAAGTTGCACAAGGCACGGAAATTCTTTTGGTGCATGCCGCAAAATATCTATTTCAATCTCGTCAGGTTCGAAAATCGAGGGGAATGTATCATCAAGATGCAGATAGTCTTTAATCATCCAGTCACGGTATTCATATACATTTTTCAGCAGTTTCATGCCTTCGCCCCAACAGTTTTTTTAACTAAGATAGCAGGCATCTGGCAAACGTACGATGATGATAATTATGATTTTTTATACCAACCCATCCCTTTCTAAAGCAAAACTCAAAGACACATTTTTATTTTCTGGTACATTAAGCATTATCTTAGTACAGAAGTTCCTTTCATTGCATTGAATTCATTTTACTTTAAAAAGAATGAATACCCGATGATTAAGACCATTCTTAATAATTTTTGCCCCCTCTTTGCTAATATGAATTTCTCATTTACGCGGATAAATTACATCTTGAAACAAATTTTGCTGACGTGAGTGGCGCAACTCCTGCACCGTGAAACTGACGCACCGTTTATGGCCGGGAATTACGTTGGGCAGGATCAGGAATAAAAAGTAAAAAGGCCGCTGCACCATTGGCGTTACAGCGACCTTTATCCTCACCCCACCTTATAACATCACTTTCGCTGCCATTTCGCGGCTGTAATCACGGCTGGCATCGACCAGCGTGCGGGTGTAATCATCACGGATATCGCCGCGCAGCAGGGCGCCAGTGTCCAGCGTTTCGCGGATTTTTCCGTATTTCATCACCGCGACACGCTGGCATAGATGGGCGATAACGCCCAGATCATGCGTCACCATCAGATACGTCAACCCTTCCTCTTTTTGAAGATCGAACAGTAAATTAAGGATTTCCGCCTGTACGGAGACATCCAGCGCAGAAGTCGGTTCGTCGAGCAATAATACGCGGGGTTTAAGGATCAGCGCCCGCGCAATCGCCACCCGCTGGCGCTGACCGCCGGAAAGCTGATGCGGATAACGGCTGCGGAAAGCGCGGTTCAGACCGACTTTTTCCAGTATGGTATTGATCCGCTGCTCCCGCTGATCGATGCGGTGGATTTGCAGCGGCTCTTCCAGAATGTCGCCGATGGTGTGACGCGGATGAAGTGAACCGTACGGATCCTGAAATACCATCTGCACCAGTTTGCAGCGCTCCCGGCCAATGCGGTGTTCAAGCTGCTGACCGTCGATTTCCAATTCCCCCTTCCAGTGAGTAAACAACCCTGCCAGACATTTCAGCACCGTTGTTTTGCCCGAACCGGATTCACCCACCAGCCCGAAAATCTCACCCTCGCGCACGGCAATGTCCACATCTGTCAGCACCTGCGCGCTTTTCGTACCTTCACCAAAAGTCAGGTTCAGGTTGCGCACGTCGATCATGATTTTCTGTTGCATTGGTGCTCCTTAATCGGTCAGCCAGCTGGCCTGACGCTGCATCACCGGCAGCGGGTAACGGCGGTTATCCATATCCGGCAGCGCGTCAAGCAGGCCACGGGTGTACGGATGCTGCGCGTTATCCAGATCGGTGGCGGCAATGGATTCGACAATACGTCCGGCATACATCACCAGCACGCGGTCGCAGAAACTGCGCACCAGATTGATATCATGACTGATAAATATCAGTCCCAGCCCCCGGGTATTCACCAGGTCATCAAGCAGCGCCAGCACCTGTAAACGCACGGAGACATCAAGCGCCGAGGTCGGTTCATCGGCAATCACCATTTCAGGGTCTGTGATCAGCATCATCGCGATCATGATACGTTGTCCCTGACCGCCGGAAATCTCGTGCGGATACAAGCCGTACACGCGTTCCGGGTCGCGGATACGCACCACGTCGAGCATGTTCAGTACTTTGTTTTTGGCATCGTTATAGGAGCATTTGTGGTGCGAACGCCACGCCTCGGCAATCTGGTCACCCACGCGCAACACTGGATTCAGCGAGTATTTCGGATCCTGCATAATCATTGAAATCCGCTTGCCGCGTACCTGCCGCATCTGCGACGGGCTGGCGTGCAGTAAATCCACATCGGCAAACTGCATTTTATTGGCGGTAATACGCGCTTTAGACGGATGCAGATGCAGCAACGCACGACCAATGGTGGATTTACCCGAGCCGGATTCACCGACAATCGCCAGTTTTTCGCGCCCGAGCTGGAAGGAAACACCGCGTACCGCCTGCGTGATCTGACGGCCATTCACAAAGCTGACGTGCAGGTCCTGCACGTCGAGTAACGCCGGAGCGTCAGTCATTTCGGGGATCGAGAATGTCACGTAAGCCATCTCCTAAAAAGTTGAACGCCAGGCTGTTAATCAGGATCGCCAGACCGGGGATCGTCGCTACCCACCAGCACTCCATCATGTAAGCACGGCCACTGGAAATCATAGCGCCCCACTCCGGATCCGGCGGCTGTGCACCGAGGCCGAGGAAGCCCAGCCCCGCAGCGGTCAGGATAATCCCTGCCATATTCATAGTGATACGGATAATCACAGACGGCAGGCACAGCGGCACAATGTGACGCCACAACACCCGCACCGGGCTCGCGCCCTGCAAACGCACCGCCGAAATAAAATCGGCTTGCCGAAGAGAGAGCGTTTCGGCTCGCGCCAGACGGGCAATCGGCGGCCAGGCGGTAAGCGTAATGGCGATCACCACATGTTCCAGCCCCGGCCCGAGGGCGGCGACAAACGCCAGTGCCAGTACCAGACTCGGAAAGGAGATAAAGATGTCGGTAACGCGCATCAGTACCATGTCGGTTTTGCCACCAAAATACCCGGCGGTGACGCCCAGCAGCAAACCAAGCGGCCCGACGGTGACCGACACCAGCAGCACGATATACAGCGTGATGCGCGAGCCATACACCAGACGGCTGAAGATATCGCGACCAAACTCATCTGTGCCAAACCAGTGCACCGCCGACGGCGGGCTGAGCGCATTGTTTAAATCCTGTACCAGCGGATGAAACGATACAATCCACGGTGCGAAAACCGCCACAATCATCAGCATCAGTATTATCGCACCACCGATAGCAGTCAGCGGATTACGCGCCATCTGCCACAGGAAATGGCCTGCGCGGCCAAGCGTCCGTTTCACACGCTGGCGTTTTTCGTCGCCCGCGCTGAGCGTGACGGAATCGAGGGAAATCGTCATACTTTTGTCCTCGGATCAAAGACCTGATATAGCAGGTCGGAGAGCAAATTCAGCACCACGAAAATCATGCCCACCACCAGTACGCAACCCATCACCGCATTCATGTCGCCCAGCATCAGGCTGCTGGTGAGATACGAACCAAAACCTGGCCAGGAGAACACGGTTTCGATCAGCACTGCGCCTTCGAGCAGCGAGCCGTATGCCAGCGCAACCACGGTTAACAGCTGAACCAGGATGTTGCGAAACGCATGGTTCCACAGCACATGCCATTCGCTCAGTCCTTTCACACGGGCGGTGATAATGAATTCCTGCGAAAGCTGCGCCAGCATAAAGCTACGGGTCATGCGGCTGATGTAGGCTAACGAGTGAAAACCGAGCAGTGACGCCGGCAGAATCAGGTGATTGAGCGCGTTGCGAAATACTTCCCAGTTTCCGGCGATCAGCGCGTCGATCAGCATAAAGCCGCTGTGGCGCGTGACCTGTCCGTCAAGGCTGAAATCTACCCGTCCGGCACCGCCGACCCAGCCCAGCCAGGCGTAAAACACCAGTAAGCCCATCATGCCGACCCAGAATATCGGGGTGGAATAACCGGCCAGACTGATGATACGCACCCCATAATCCGCGAGGCTGTTACGTTTTGCCGCCGCCAGCACACCGAGCGGAATACCGACGCCCGCGCCGAGAAGGATCGCCAGCGTCGCCAGTTCCATGGTGGCCGGGAAGACCCGCAGAATGTCCTGGGTCACGGGTTTACCGGTCAGTAGCGCATTCCCTAAATCACCGTGCGCCAGCCCGGAAAGGTAAATGCCGAACTGCGTCCATAACGGTTTATCAAAACCAAGCTGATGATAAACCTGCTGATAGGTACTGTGGTCAGCGTCCGGTCCGACAATTGCCAGTACCGGATCCACTGGCATTACGCGACCAATAAAAAACGTCAGCAGCAGCAGGCCGAACAACGTGACTGCCACCTGCACCAGCCGCTTACCGATGCGTCCGGCGGGAAAGGTCATCCGCACCGTTGGTTTTGAAACAGGAGCAGGAATTTGCATGGTCATAACTTTTTACCTCCGGCTGGCGGGACATCGGTGGCATTGTCTTTATAAACGTCACGCAGGAATGTGGTCGCGGAAGGATGGGGCAGATAATTTTTGACATCCCTGCGCACCACGATGGAGTCAACCATCTGCGAGAGCGGCACCAGCGCCGGGATCAGCGCGTCGTAACGTTCCTGAATGGCGAAGTAATCCTGTTTCTGTTTCTCAGGGTCACGTTCAAGCAGCGCCTGATCGATATCCATATTCAGCTGTTTGTCATAGAAACCGGTGCGCCAGCCCTGAAAATTGGTCAGCCGCGCGGCATCATTGTTATCCGGGTTGTAGACCAGCGCACGCAGGCTGGAATGCGGATGCGGTTCCACGCCGCTGCCGCCGCGCCCGACCAGCATGTCGAACTTGCGCTCACGCATCGCGCCGTAAATCTGGTTGCCGGTCCCGGTAACGATTTTGGCGCGGATCCCCGCCTGCATCAGCGTAGACTGCACCGCAATCGCGATATTAAGGAACGGCTGATCGGCCAGCACCCGCAGCGTGGTGTCAAAACCGTCAGGATAACCGGCTTCCGCCAGCAAGGTTTTGGCGCGCGGGATATCCAGCGTATAGCCCGGATCCGGCAGTGTTGCAGGCATACCGACCTGAATCGGACGCTGATGCACAATGCCATAACCGTTCATCAGCGCCTTGCCGATACCCTGATAATCAATCAGATAGCGCACCGCTTCACGCACTTTCGGGTTAGCGAAATGCGGCTCTTTCATGCTCATCGCCACGTAATAAATAGTGCCTTTTTTCACCTGATCGACCTGCATGGCCGGGTCGTGGCTCAGCGCTTTCACATCGGATACCGCCATGTTATTGGCAATATCCAGATCGCCTTTTTCAATCATCAGGCGCAGGGTTTGGGATTCCTGAAAATGACGGAATACCACACGCGACAGTTTCGGTTCACCGCGCCAGTAGTGCGGATTACGGCTCATGTTCAGCACGTCTTTTGCCTGCCAGTTGTCGAGGCGAAATGGCCCGGAACCGGCTTCGTTAGTGGTCAGCCAGCGGTTGCCCCAGTCGCCGTTCACTTCATGCGCCTGCACGGTTTTGCTGTCCAGCGCCACCACGCTGCCGAGCGCCGCCAGTGAGTAAATCACCAGTTTCGGGTCATTGGGTTTAGGTAACTGAATTTCGACGACACCGGGAGACGGCGAACGCACCATCTCATCGACATTCTTTTTACTGAAGCCGTAGGATTTCCACACCGAGGCCTGTGCCAGATTGAGATGCAAAATGCGGCGCATCGACCACACCACATCGTTCGCGGTGACCGGATTGCCGGAGTGGAATTTCACTCCATCGCGCAGATGAAACGTGATGAGGTTGCGGGCGTCGTTGACCTCCCACGAGGTCGCCAGCGCCGGTCGTACGTTGGTGAGTTCTTGCGGATCAAGCTCAATCAACGGGTCGTAGAGATTGACCACGATGCCGACAATGTCATTGCCGGTCATCGCAGCCGGATCGAGCGTTAACAGGTTATTCATGTTCATGCCGATGATCAGTTGGTCGGGCGGCGTTTTTGCCTGCGCCGTCCAGCCAGACGTCATCAGCAGGAGCGCGAAAAGCCACGCGCCCCACGGTTTGCCAGAGTTCATGATGTACCTTCCGGGTAGAGTCAGAGGTTTATTATTTTTCTGCCCGCAGGTCAGTCGCGGCTGACGGTATGGGTTTCTATGTAATCAAAATTAATGTCCTCACCCAGGCCGGGGCGATCAGAAAGATGCACGAAGCCGTGTTCATCCATCGGGTCAACAATGCTGTTGAGATACGCCGCAGGCTCGTCATATTCCAGGAACGGGTGCAGCAGACCGCGTTCGTACCAGCGACAGTTACGGATGGCGCCGACCACCGCCAGACTGGCTGCGCCGTTGCCGTGCACTTCGCAATCCATACCGAACGCTTCCGCCAGACTGGCGACTTTCATGCACGGCGAGATGCCGCCGACGCCGTTGGCACCGGCACGTAAGATGTCGCAGGCACCGGCTTTCACCCAGTCCGCACGGCTGTGATGCTTGCCACCCAGACTTTCCGGCCCGATCACATCAATAGACAGATTTTCTGCAAGCCACGCGTAGGACGCCATGCTCTCTTCTTCCATCGGCTCTTCGAACCACGCGAAGTTGAGTTTTTCCAGCGCCTTACCGATGGTCAGCGCCTGACTGCGACTGTACCAATGGTAACCGTCGAGCATCAGTTCGATATCCGGCCCGACCGCCTCACGCACGGCGGCGCAGGCTTTGATGTCCATTTTCGGATCCGGTGCAAACGCCACCGGCGGCATCCAGGTATGCAGTTTGATGGCCTGATAACCGCGCGCCACCAGTTTTTCGGCAAACTGCCCGAATTCATCCGGCGTCGACAGCCCGCCCTTCAGTTCATCGCCACACATGGTGCTGCCGTACGCCGGGACTTTTTCGCGGAAGCCACCCAGCAGTTTGTGCACCGGCATATTCAGTTTGCGACCGATAAGATCCCACAACGCCTGCTCGACAAACGACAGCGCCCGCTCGGTCAGCTGATGTGCACTGCCGCGCTGCCAGTGCACCAGATCCTGCCAGAGACGTTCGCGGTCGAACGGGTTCTGCCCAATCAACACTTTTCTGAAAAAGGCATTCACCACGTGCGGACGCACCACTTCCGGCGGCGCGAACGAATACCCACAATCGCCTTCGTCAGTGGTGATCGTTAACATGGCCATTTTCGCCTGACTTTCTTCACCTGGATGAGAATGACCCGCACTGTCAGAAACGCGACGGGTCGGATAAGTAAAAACAGAGACTTCAACAGAACTTATTTTCACAGCGATACCTGCCATTACTGAGAGAGTTGACGCTCTTCCGAGCGCTCCGTTATTGCGCGTTCATTGAGCAGCGTGAGCGCACTCACCCTGCTTTAAAATCGCAATCCAACAATAATAAAATGGTGTTTCATTATCGAAGTTAGCCACTTTACGGGCGCATTTCCACGGCTAAAAGCCGAAAATTTCCGGGTAAGTTTGGGCATATGCACGGGAGACTGTGAGCATTTTCACGAAAGTAAGGTAAAATGTGATCTGTACAGGAAATAGTCGGATGGGGTGTAGGGGAATATCCCGGTCTTCACTTTGTGAGGAGAAAAGTGGGCACAATGAAGCCAATCCGTTAGGCTAGTGTTTTTAGAAAGTGCTTGGTGAACAGCCGGAGTGGGATATGTTGCGCGTTATTGATACCGAAACTTGTGGATTACAAGGCGGCGTCGTGGAGGTGGCCTCGGTCGATATTGAAGACGGAAAAATCGTCAACCCGATGAGTGATCTGGTGAGGCCAGACCGTCCTATAAGCCATCAGGCGATGGCAATACACAAAATTACCGAGGCCATGGTGGCCGATAAACCGTGGATTGAGGAGATCATTCCACGTTATCACGGCAGCCAATATTATGTGGCTCACAACGCCAGTTTTGACCAACGCATGTTGCCTGAAATGCAGGGCGACTGGATCTGCACCGTGAAACTGGCGCGCCGTTTATGGCCGGGAATTAAATACAGCAACATGGCGCTCTACAAATCTCTCAAGTTGCAAGTGGCAACGCCTGCGGATCTGCATCATCACCGCGCGCTGTTTGACTGCTACATCACCGCCGCGTTACTTATCCGCATCATGGATGAATCAGGCTGGACACCGGAAGAAATGGTGACCATTACCGGGCGCCCTGCTTTAGTCAGCACCATGATGTTCGGCAAATATCGCGGCAGGAAAATTGCCGAAATCGCCGAAGACGACCCGATGTATTTGCGCTGGATGCTGAACAACATCAAAGAACTCACCCCCGATTTACGCATGACACTAAAGCATTATCTGGAAGGGCAATAACCTCTGAATTTATGATATTTCCCGGCATCTGCTCACGGCCGGTTACCCTAACCTGAGGTAGCCGGTTGATAGCGGTCAAAACCGCCGCTGAACGATTGAATTTAGCAAATTCTGCCGTAAACCTTAACCCGGCACAAACTATAGAGGGAGTTAATCCGTTCAATGCAAAAATCCAAAGAATCGCTTTTAACTTTAGCTTTTCGTTTGCAAGTCATTCTTATTTATCTTTCTGTTTTGGTCATAACACCGAAAAATAATTATTTATTCAATATCATTGCAATAACAGGTGTTCTGGCTTGTTTAACTTATCTTTTTTGGGAAAAAATTACAGGGCCTAAGATCCGGGCGTTATTTACCAGAAAGTTTGTTAAAAAACAGCCACGGAAGGCCAGGTTTTTCTATACTCAAAATGAAACAATCAGTTTATTGAGCCTCAGCTCAATGTGCTTTTTTTTCATCACTTGCGTCGTAATAAAATTTTGGCATTCCGCATCCGCGACAACGATAGGGACACTCAGTGTCGTGACGTTGTTGAACATGTACTTTTCACTTTATTATCTGATATCACATCTCGACGAAAGATATAAATTAATCATAAAATTTTCCACAAACGTTTTGAAATTTTCCTGGATATTGATTTCCACCTATTGTTATTTTCTGGCCAGAAGTATAATGATGGAGACAAGTGATATACCCTATGAGCAAACAGTCAATAAAGTCAGTGTATTAGGTTACGCCGCCCTACTCTACAGCCTCATGTTTAGCGCACTTTTTGTATTCATTACTTTACCTCTCATGTCGTTGAACCTCAAAGAAAAACGGCAGCGTTTTGGAAGGTATATTGTACCTAAGCAACAAACATCCACTATATTCCTGACATGCTTTAGTATCGGTTACATATTTTTCATTGCGTATACTGTTAACACTAACATTGTCATGAAATATGTATTCCACAGGACAATGCCTCTCGATTCACGGACAACGTTCTATTGCAACAAACATTACATGATAATCCCAGGCAGGCCAGATGCTCTATTTATGACTGTGGGACCAGGTGATTACAGAATGGCCATACCCCGGAATTATGAATACGCCTTTTCACGACTCAAATGCACCGACACGCCCCCTTATTACATGCTTGTAGCAGTAAAAAGTGCCGAAGACCTCATGAAGGAAAGTCTTTTGTCTAAAGGGGAGGCTTTCCAAAATGATATTAAGGCTGCTGTAAAAAACTGATATTTCATCCGGGAATCTTCTGTTAACGGAAACCGGAGCATTCATGGCTGCATCCTGTTCATTGGCAGGGTAGATTTTTTATTCCTTTTTCATGCTCGCCCGGCATACACTCAGCACCAGTTGCCGCAGCCAGCGGTGCGCCGGATCAACATCTGAGCGGGGATGCCACATCTGGGAAATGGTGATTTCGCGGGTTTTTAACGGCAACTCGAAAGCATACAGCCCGGCAGGTTCGGAAATTAGAAATGAGGCGGGGATCAGCGCCACCAGATCGGAATTTCGCGCAATCGCCAGAGCGGCGGAGAAACCCGGCACAACAGCGGCAATTTTACGTGTCAGGCCAACCTCGGCCAGCGCGTCATCTACCGGGCCAAATGTGTTGTTACGGCGTGAAACGACAACGTGTCCGAACGACACATACGCCTGTGCGGTAATCCCCTTCCCTGCTGCCAGCGGGTGGTCTTTTCTGACCACCCCCATAAACCTGTCGCGGAATAACGTCTGTAAAAGAATTTCCGGCCCCATTTCGCCTAAAACGCCGATCTCAAGATCGACCCGTCCTTCCCGCAATGCATTTGAGTTTTTTTCCGGTTTGGACATAAATCGTAAACATACGGAAGGGGCAGCCTGCGCAGCGGCGCTGATCATCGCGGCACCAAACGACACCACAAAACCATCGTTGGAGCGGATCAGGAAAGTACGCTCAAGCCGGGATACGTTGAAATCAGCGGAAGAAGGCCGCAACAGGGCGCGCGCCTCAAAGGCCGCATTTTGCGTACGCTGGCGTATTTCTTCAGCATAAGGCGTCAGTACCATATTTCGCCCGGCGCGCACCAGCAGTGGATCGCCGGTGGTAGCCCGCAGGCGGCTCAATGTGCGGCTCATCGCCGACGCACTTAATCCCAAACGGCGGGCAGCACCGACGACACTTCCTTCAGTCAGGAGCACATCGAGGGCAATAAGTAAGTTCAGATCGGGTTCATTCATCCCGCCATACTAGCGCAGCGATAAAAATGAGAGAAGGCGTTTGGTGCAGGTATTTAATGCAGATGCTGCGTCTTCCGCACTTTATTACCTGCCGGTATAGTTGCAAAACTCAATATCAATAAGGCGAATGCGTAATGGAATTATTTTCCGATAAACCAGGCGATGAAGGATTACCGGGCCGCGAACGCGGATTCGCGATGGCCGCTGTAATGATCATGGCAACGATGGCGGTATTCGACGGCTCAATGGTCAACATCGCGCTGCCGCAAATCGCACGGGCACTGGATATTTCAGCAGGCGCAGCGGTGTGGGTGTCGAACGGTTATCTGTTGTCGGCGTCCATGACGCTGGCAATCTTCGCCGCGCTGGCCAGTCACATCGGCTTTCGCCGGCAGTTTGCCGCCGGGCTGACAGTATTTACCCTGTCCTCTCTGGGCTGTGTGCTGTCAACATCCCCCGATATGCTGATTATGATGCGGGTGCTTCAGGGCATCGGTGCGGCAGCCACACTGAGTATCGGCCCGGCGATTTTCCGTTCCGTGTTCCCCAACCGTCTGCTCGGGCGAATACTGGGGCTGAATGCCCTGATAATTGCCACCAGCACCGCCGTCGCGCCGGTTCTGGGCGGCACAATACTTTCCGCGATGAGCTGGCAATGGCTGTTCGCCATTAATATCCCACTCGGCATTATTGCCGTCGTTATTGCGCTGCGCGTGGTGCCATCAAATCCGTCCGGCACGCCACAGCCGTTTGATACGGCGGGTGCAATTTTATCGGCGGTGGCCCTGGGCGCGCTGATTATGGCCGCTGAATCCTTTGCGCGTCCGGGAAATGACGAACTTGCCACCGCCATTACCTATGGTCTGACAGCGATCATCACAGGCGTGGCCTTTGTCTGGCGGCAGCGCCGCGCGCCAAAACCGCTGCTGCCGCTCGGCATGTTTGCCTCTGCACGGTTCACGCTGGCGGCCTTCACCTCGCTGGCCTCTTTCGTCAGTCAGGGGATTACCTTTGTTGCGCTGCCGTTTCTGTTCCAGAGCGTATACGGTTACAGCGCCTTCGTTTCCGCGTTGCTTTTCACGCCGTGGCCGCTGGGGATTATTCTGGCGGCACCGCATGCAGGACGCCTCGCCGACCGCTATCCCGCAGCCATTATTTCTACTGTGGGTCTGGCAGTATTTGCGGTGGGGTTATTGTTACTTGCGCAACTCCCCGCACATCCACAGGTCTGGGATATCGGTCTGAGAAGCTTTATCTGCGGACTGGGCTTCGGCTGTTTCCAGAGCCCGAATAACCGTGAAATGCTTTCCAATGCGTCGCGGGAAAACAGCGGTTATGCCTCCGGCGTACTGGCCATTATGCGCACCTTCGGCCAGTGTCTCGGTGCCGCCTGCGTCGGCGTTATCCTGACAATTTATTCAGCCAGGAGTGTGTTGCAGGAAGCCCAGGCAGTACAGGTCAGTTTATGGGTGGCGGTGATGGCAACCGTTCTGGCAAGTGTGATCAGCATCAGCCGCTTGCGAAATGCTGCCGGTCACCCGCAGAATGGCTGAACGTAAATATACTGTTGAAGGATAAATTCTATGCTGGAACTGAGACCTAACTGTGAGTGTTGTAACACCGACCTGCTGCCTTCCGCCGACGCAAGGATTTGCTCATTCGAATGCACATTCTGTGTATCCTGTGCCGAAGACAAACTTCACGGGATATGCCCCAACTGCGGCGGAGAACTGGTTGCCCGTCCGCGCAGACCGGCGAACAAACTGGCAAATAATCCGGCCTCCACCACGCGGGTCTTTAAGCCTGAGGGCTGTGCTTCTTAGTGAACGTTATCCGCACGCCAGCGTTTCAGCTGCTGGCGTGCCCTGATGAAAAATCATCTGCCAGCCAGTTCCTCCGGCATTCGTCCAGCAAGATGCGCGTAACGTGTAACGGCGGTTTTCGTTACCTCTGTTCAGAAAGGTTTTATACGTCAGGATCACACAACTTTCATTAAGCGTCTGTAGCTGAAAACCCTCTGCTTCAAGCCTTAAATCCTGCGTTTCAGCAGTCAGCGCCGCCACTGTTTGTTGCCGGTCAACCATCACCCCCGAACGCGTGATTTCCCTGAAATCCGGATGCAAAACCTTTTCCAGCCATAATTTGTCTTTCCGCCGGACACCATGGAGACTGCATTCCAGTGCCTTAATTTCATCCAAAACAACGGTCATCGGTCTTCTCCTTACTTCAGGATATATATAAACGCGTCTGTTTCCTGAAACTGAGCTAAAGTTATCCTTCTCCTGCTACTCCCGCCGCATAAAGGGAGTTAAAGAATTCTATATCATTATTATTAAAAAGGATTTTTATGCCCCGCACCACTTCTCTGGTTTCGTTATCTGCACTGATCGCCTCGGTTTTTCTGCTCACCGGCTGTCCGCCTCCACCTGATTTAACCCAGTGGCAGCGCCCTGGCAGCACCATAGATGACGCGCGTGTTGCAATGGGACAATGTGGCGTTCCGCTGCCGGGACCGGAACCTGATTTTACCGCTAATGAAACGGTGCTGTATTACCAGTGCATGGAGGGGAAAGGCTTTACCTATAAGCATGATTTTCATATCTGTGATGTCCACAAAAGCACACCGGCGTGCATTGAAAAACAACAGGGACATCCGCTCAGCCAGAAACAACTTGATGCTTTGCCTTTTCTTGCTGATAAAGGATTTTATCCGATTAAACCGGGTTCAGGCGTCGTAGAATCCCAGCGAATCAGCTGGCGTAAAGCAGGCGCTTCGTTGCATTTTTCACATGAACTTGAAAATGATCGCCTCGCCATCAGCGTCATGTACGAATGTGGTTACCCGGAACCTCTGGGCTCCCGCCCTTTCGAGCCGACGCTAATGCAGGCTGCAAAAATCCAGCAATGCATGTTAGACAGAGATTTCGAGCCGAAAGATAAACTCATGCTGGTTTGCCGCAATTATCCGCAAGTGACAAGCTGCCGGAAATAGCGAAACCTATGTCCAGATTTCCCTGCCATCGGGCATGATCCAGACAATTCCTGCCGGTGATCGGGCTAAAAACCAGTAACCGGTATCATCGAGATCGTCAAATTCATCCTCTGAATTCCCCCGGGGCCACGCATCTTTTAACTGCTGTAATTGCCGGGCATGGGTTCCGCGAAGAAATTCACCGTTACAAGCCAGTCTGATTCCCCCTTCATTCATCAATCTTTCCAGCAACGTAAAAAACACCTCAACCCGAAAGGCATCGTTGTCAGGAATGTGCGCGCATTCGACACTGATATGTTGCCAAACGGCCCCCATTGAAAGCCCGCAGGCACTTTCTGAAACGGCATCGCAGACTGTTTTAATTTCCATTACCGGAGCCTTTATTATTCAAATAATTTGGATATTAACAGCAAAACACTCCGCTATTCATCCTGCGGCCAGTGTCCATATCTGTCATAACGCGTTTTCCTTGCTATTTTATGATGAACGATACTTCCCAATATCTAAAAACTAAAGACTCATCGGTCTATCACCCGCAATATTCATCGAAATTGTTCGGGTAACTTCAGACAGGAGAAATAAAATGCATTACGCCTCACGCAACGTGCAAATCCGTAATATAAAAGCAGGCCAGAATGTGATGATTTACGAACCCGCTAATGTGTATGACTGCACTTTGCATGACGACGTTTTTGTCGGACCCTTTGTGGAAATTCAGGCCAACACCAGCATCGGACGGGGGACAAAAATCCAGTCGCATACCTTTATTTGTGAATATGTCACTGTCGGGGAAAACTGCTTTATCGGCCACGGTGTGATGTTTGCTAATGATATGTTTAAAACCGGCAGGCCTGATGCGGAACGAAACTCATGGGCCAGAATTCACGTGGGTAACGATGTTTCCATTGGCAGCGGTGCGACCATTCTGGGCGTCACAATCTGCGATGGTACAGTGATTGGTGCAGGAAGCGTAGTGACGAAAGACATCACGGTGAAAGGCGTTTACGCGGGAAATCCGGCACGGTGGTTGCGGGCGTTGTAGCTCGTCTGGTGGGAATTTGCACTGAAAAATATACGGCATATGAATTATCGGTTGTTCCGGGGGAAATCCTCACGCTGGAGAAAAAGCTCAATGGCTGGTTCTGGGCATGTAAAAAATCCGGGGAATCAGGCTGGGTGCCTGAAGAAAACGTAAGGAACATCATCGCGTGAAGGCTAAAGTTACCCGCGCGGTCGTGACAAAAAAGGCCGCTTTCGCGGCCTTTCAAATTTCAGATCTTATGACACCTGATTACTTAGCGTCAGCATCTGGCAGTGCGTAAGCGATGATGTAATCGCCCAGTTTGGTGCCGAACGAACCGTGACCGCCTGCTGCGATAACAACGTACTGTTTGCCATTGACAGAGTAAGTCATCGGGGTCGCCTGGCCGCCTGCTGGCAGACGTGCTTCCCACAGTTTGTCACCGTTGCTCATGTTGAACGCGCGCAGGTAGTTGTCTGCAGTTGCCGCGATGAAGAACACGTTACCGGCGGTAGAAACCGGTGCGCCCAGCATTGGCATACCCATTTTGAACGGCAGCGGTAATGGTGAGCTGTCGCGCACGGTACCGATACGTTTTTTCCACACGATATCGTTGGTTTTCAGGTCAACACCGGAAATGTAACCCCATGCAGGCTGTTTACATGGGAAGCCCAGCGGAGACAGGAACGGGTTCAGCGTCACGCCAAATGGCACGCCGTACTGCGGCTGAATACCCGTCTCGGTACCGGAACCGCCTTTATCGTTCGCATCTGGCTCGATAGGGTTGCCCGGACCGCGCGGGATCAGTTTAGACACAAATGGCAGGGCGATCGGGTTAGCAATAGCCACCTGACGGTCTGTATCCACAGAAATACCGCCCCACTCGAACATACCGAGGTTGCCCGGGAATACCAGGGTGCCCTGCTCGGATGGCGGTGTGAAGGTGCCTTCATAACGCAGTTTGTGGAAGATCACACGACACATCAGCTGGTCGTAGATCGTCGCACCCCACATGTCTTTGCCAGTCAGCTTAGCTTCAGGACGGAAGGTCAGTTTCGAGAATGGCTGAGTCGGAGACACATGGTCACCTTTCGCTGCACCTTGCGGAACAGGTTTCTCAGGGGCATCGACAATCAGTTTACCGTCACGGCGGTCCAGCACGAAGATGTTACCGGTTTTGGTCGGGACATAAATCGCAGGAACTTTGTTGCCGTTCTTGTCAGTAATATCAGCCAGAGTTGGCTGCGCCGGAACATCCATATCCCACAAGTCGTGGTGAACAGTCTGATAGAACCAGGCCAGTTTACCGGTGGTCGCATTCAGCGCCAGCAGGCCGCTCGCATAACGTTCCATCTCCGGTGTGCGGTTACCGCCCCAGATATCCGGCGTTGCCACGCCAATTGGCAGGTAAACCAGATCCAGTTTGTCATCATAAGCCGCAGGTGCCCATGAGTTCGGGGAGTTTGGTGTGAAATGCTGGCCATCAGCCGGCAATTTATTCGGTTCAGCAGCACCCGGATCGAAAGCCCACAGCAGTTTACCGGTTTCAACATCAAAGCCACGGATCACGCCGGAAGGCTCGCGGTTTGAGTAGTTATCGGTCACCGCACCGGCCACGATAATCACTGATTTGGTGATGATTGGCGGTGAAGTTGGCTCATAGTGGCCTGGTGTCGCATAAGGCATGTTGCCTTGCAGGTTCAGTTCACCATTGTTACCAAATGCCGGGCAACGTGCGCCGGTTTCGGCATCCAGCGCAAACAGACGACCATCGTTGACAGGCAGAATGATACGACGGGAACAGACAGCAGGCGCGGCGCCGTTAGTCGCGTTACCTTCTGCTGCTGGCGTGGTCTCATGGTAAGACACACCGCGACAGGTGACGTGCTGGAAGGTTGGGTTTGGTTTCAGCTCAGGATCGAACTTCCACTTCTCCTTACCCGTCGCGGCATCCAGAGCAAACAGCTTCTGGTGCGGTGTACACAGGTAAAGCATGTCGCCGATTTTGATTGGCGTCACTTCGTCAGTGATTTCGCCCGGATCGTTCGGGGTCTTCAGATCACCGGTACGGAAAGTCCAGGCTACATCAAGCTTGCTGACGTTTTTATCATTGATCTGGCTCAGTGGCGAGTAACGGGTACCGCCCTGAGTACGACCATACGCCGGCCAGTCGCCATCCGGAATGCCGGAATCAGATTTTGCCGGAGCAGAATCCGCCGCTTTGAGGGTGCCGTTAATAACCTGCGGGTCGTTGAAGATGGAGTAACCCAGCACAATAACCGTGAACAGCAGAGAAACGGCCAGCGCGCCACGGGCGAAGCCATTCTTCGCCAGCATCTGGTTATATACGACAGGCAGCAGGATCCACAGCCCCAGGAAGAAGGTGACGTCCAGACGCGGCGTCAGTGCCCAGAAATCGGTGCCCACTTCCCATACAGCCCAGACAGTGGTGCCGAACAGGAAGATTGCATAGAACAATAATGCAGACGAGCGGCGGCGGTAGAGCAGCCACGCAGTAACCAGCGAAATAACACCGGCGATAATGTAATAAAGAGAACCCCCTAATTTTGCCAGCCAGATACCGCCGACAAGAAGATAAATCCCGCTTAACGCGGCGAACAAAGCGGTAATTATGACGACGATGCGTGATAACGAGGCTTTCGTTTCCATAGTTGATGACCTTACTGATTTTTTATAATCGTCGATTCAGGGACGACCTGAATCTTCAAGAACATCCGGTTCTCACCGGGTGTCATTCCTTGCAGGTGCTGCCTGCGTCAGGAATTGCAGGTAACAGGCAACACTGCGTGGTTCGTGTTGTTACTGACTGAACGTTCTTACTGTTCGTAAAGTGCTTGCGGACTGTAAATTATTCGAAACTATAAGAAAGCGTAGCGCCGCCACCGTAATTCCTGCCAGGCGCAGGTTCGTAATAACGCCCATTGCCTTCATTGACGATCACAGAACCGACATAATTTCTGTCAAACAGATTGTCGACGCGGGTAAACAGATCAAGCGTCACGTTACTCCAGTTGAAGCGGTACCCCGCATTCACGCTGGCGACGGTATAAGCCGGTGCCTGTTCACTGTTTTCGTCGTTCACTTCGATGTCGCTCATGTAGCGCACATCGGCACCCGCATGCCAACCTTCCGGCGGCGCCCACTCAAGGGAAGCGTAGCCCATGTTGCGCGCAATTCCAGGCAGACGGTTGCCTGCGGGTGTGCAATCGCCCGCACCACAGGTCTCGTTGCGGAAGGTCGCATCGAGTAGCGTCCAGGCCATTTTCACGCGCCAGTTCTCTTCAATTTGCTGATCTAACGACAATTCCAGACCACGGCGACGGGTCTTACCCGCGTTGGTGTAGCTCGAACGTCCACCGACACTTTTTGCCACAATCAGCTCATCATCGGTATCAGTCTGAAATACGGCTGCGGTCACTAAACCGTTACCCACGCGCCATTTGCTGCCCAGCTCCACGGTGTTACTGGTGGAAGGCTCCAGCCCCAGATTCAGGCCAGACTGGCCGTCACTACGGTAAGACAGTTCATTAATGGTCGGCGTTTCAAAACCACGACCGGCAGAAATATAGGTGTTCAGTGCCGGCGTTACGGCATAGTTCAGGGACGCCATCGGCAGCAGTTTATGATAACGGCGCGAACCGCTGTCATCAGGATTGCGGCCGGTAATGTAATAATCCTGCGAGTCGAAACTGACCGTGCTGTAACGCGCACCGGCATCCAGCGTCCAGCGCGATGTCAGGTTCCACGTGGTTTGCAGATAAGGATCGAGGTTCCACATGACGTTCTTTTCGTTACGACGCTCGTCACCTTTTACGCCCAGATCGCCTTCGCTGTTGAAATTTTCATAACCGAAACGACGTTCAGTCATGGTTTCATAATCCAGACCGCCGGTGACCGAGAACGGCACAGAACCTAGTTGATCGTCATGTTTCCAGCGGGTATCCACACCCGAATATTTACGTTCAAGAACAATCACCCCGCCCGCGTTCAGCGGATTTTTCTGCGATGCCGCAGGAATCGTCTGGTATTGCGTTGTGTGACGCTCGCCGTGATAGGTCATCAGGCTGAACTCGTCGTTTTCGCTCATCTGTCGCTGATAGCGTAATCCGACCTGGGTCTGATCCAGACTCTTACGGGCATTGTACTGATCGGCACGTTTAGCCTGCTTCGGGTCATCGTGCCATTCAGATTCTGTCAGGCCGCCCGGATCATTGGCATCTACGGACACGCTGTTAAACATCAGCGTCAGGGTACTGGCATCATCAATACGCACGCCCAGTTTGCCATTGCCGAGATTTTTCTGCGTACCACTGTGGTCGCGGTAACCGTCAGTGGTGAAACGGGAACCGGAAATCAGATAATTCACATCACCGGCATGCGTGCCGTCTCCGGTTGCGCCGCTGGCTTTAATGCTGTTACGAAACGATCCATAGCTGCCGAAATACGTACCCGCTTCCAGTTTGGCAGGCTGTGAACCCGTTTGGGTATCGACATTAACCACGCCGCCTGAAGAATTGCCATACAGTGCCGAAAACGGCCCGCGCAACACTTCAACGCGGTCTACGGAATTGAGATCAATATTAGACGTTTGCCCCTGTCCGTCCGGCATGGTGGCCGGAATACCATCAACGTAAATACGCACGCCGCGCACGCCATACATGGAACGGCTACCGAATCCGCGAACAGAAAGTTGCAAATCCTGTGCATAGTTCTGGCGGTTTTGAACCTGTAAACCGGGGACGCTGCCAAGGCTTTCGGAAAGATTGACCTGGGCTTTGCTGTTTCTGAAATCGTCGCCATCAATGACGCTGACCGCAGCCGGCGTATCGAGTTCGGAGAGTTTCCCGGTACTTTCACGCTTGATGACCATCAGTGTTGATGAACCGGAACTGTCACCGGCATCCTCTTTCGGTAACGCCGTCGAAGACTGGGCGTAACTGACAGATACCGGGTTAAAAAATGACAGAAACGTGATGATAAAAGCAGAGGTTTTGGCGTTCACTTTATGATTTCTTTTGTTTTACGTTAAAAGGTTGAGTCAAAAAAAGACGACGCATCTCTCAATTTTGGACATAAGAAGTAGACATAAATCGACCAATCTGATTGAGAGCCGTGAAGGGGCTCACTATAGATTTTTTCTTCCTGTTAGTACATACGCAACTTTACAAATATAACTTTTTAACAAAATACCGCACGCAGTGTACATCTGGGCCCGATTTCACATTCCATCTCCGCGCAAAATACGGGGTTTTATTCGCCTGTACCCGTTTTTATTACGACAAAAAATAAGAATCTGCTTTCATTCGAAAAATCACCCTACCCTCGCCTGTTATTTATCCGCGCCCCGGTGGTAACGATTACATAATATATAACCACTTGATAATTATCATATCTGTGAAAAACGAAAAAGACACCAGACACGTATTTATCAGAGAAGACTTTCAGTGGGCTAATTCCGCTTCGTCTTTCGAAACCCACGCGAAAACGCAGGCTACAGAATAAATATAGACCATTCTTTTAAGACGGCGACATATTCATCGCCGTTTTTTCAGACGATTCGTTTCGCATAATGAAACCCTGACCTCTTTACAAAACATATAAAATGGAAAATTCCCGCCACGCCTAAAATACCCGCAAATAATGCCGGGGAAACGTTTTCACAGCGCCTTTCGGGGCCTGCGGCTTCTGCGGCTTTATGATGTTTTTGTCATCCGCACGTCATTCCTCTGTCAGAGCACCGCGCTCAAAGTGGCCTCACACACTGAGTTTCATTTCTGATCACAGTAAAAGAGGTCATGCCATGCGTTTACGTTTAGTTTCAACATTGTTGTTTGCCGCCACAGCGGCGTTCGGTTCTCAGGCAGCCAACGCTGCGCCGGTGAAAAATATTGTGCTGGTTCACGGCGCGTTTGTCGGCGGTTCAGGCTGGCGTCCGGTGTACGACATCCTGACGCATGACGGCTATAAAGTGACACTGGTGCAGGAGCCACTGACGTCTTTCCCGGATGACGTCGCCGCCACCAAACGTATTCTGGACATGCAAAACGGTCCGGCGATCCTGGTCGGTCACAGCTACGGCGGCGCGATTATTACGGAAGCAGGAAATGATCCGCACGTGGCGGGGCTGGTTTACATCGCAGCACATGCGCTGGATAACGGGGAAACGGAAGCAATTAACGGCAAGAAATACCCGAACTCCGCGCATCCGTTTGTGAAAACGCCGGACGGTTTCCTGTACATCAATCCGGCCAATTTCCCGTCTGATTTCGCCGCAGACCTGCCGCGCAAACAGGCTGAATTTGAAGCGCAGGCCCAGATGCTGACGTCCGCCAGCGTATTCACGGCAAACATTCCTGATCCGGCATGGAAAGTGAAACCAAGCTGGTACATGGTGGCGAAGTCCGACAAGATCATTAATCCTGATTTAGAACGTATGTACGCCAAACGCGCGCACAGCCACACCGTCGAAATCGCAGGTGCCAGCCATTCGGTTTATGAATCACATCCAAAAGAAGTGGCCGCACTGATTGAGCAGGCGGCAACAGGGGCGGTGAAGTAAAGGCAGGAAACGTGCTCCTCTACGCCCTGCGGGTAAACGCGATCATCAGGGATAGGGCATAGACCACACAGCCCAGAAATGCAGCGGGGGCGAGGCTGTCAAACAGATGTCCGGGTTGGGCATCTGAATACAATACCAGTGCCACGACGGAAATTCCCATCATGGCACCCGGTACGTGGATCCAGCGGGTCAGGCGTTCCTTTTGCGCCTTGTAGGCGGCAAATTCCTGATTTGTCCGGTCAAGCGCGTCGCTGAGACGCTCACAGTCTTCTTCGTTATCACGCAAACGCTCGGCCAGACAGCTGTTTTCCTCTTCCAGTTCCGCGATTTTCTTCTTCAGTTTTGCCTTTTCGTTTTTCGCACTCTGCCCTTCATACTCTTCGAGTTTCAGGCTGGCACGAAGCTGTGTGATTTTACGGTTCGCCTCAGCCGTCAGTTCTTTCTGTTGCCCGAGCAGGGCGTAATTCCCGTCGGCACGACGGTTGGCGGCATGACGTTTATCCTCTTCCTCACGCATCTGGCGTTCCGACTCGGTTTCCAGCCGGCTTAAACGCTGTTGCAGCGTATCGCGCGCTGCCGCCATCGCAGCCATCTGACTGCCGGTATAAGCAATCAGCCGGTTTGCGGCATCCAGTTCTGCGGAGTTTGAATTGCCAGTCGCCCGCTGGCGTGAGCGCAACAAGGTCAGTTCATCGGCGTGCTGCTTTTTCTGTATATCGGCCTGGCGCAGCAGTTCGCTGATTCGCGTATTAAGACGTGATAATTCCCCTTTCATCCGCTCAACGTCTTCTGTATTGCCGCCATGTGTTTGGTTGCGTGCAACGGCCAGTTCATGCGTCAGGCTGCGGACCTGTTTTTCCAGTGAAAGGAGTTTTTCGAGCGTGACGGCGGTGTCTTTGTAAACAGTTTTTACTTTTGTTTTCTCTGACTCGGCGCGGCTGAAACTGACGCCTCTGAGTGCGCTCTCTACTTCACGGGCAATGGTCATTTTATCCATGGCCTTCATCCGGTTGCACGCGCTGGCCAGGAAAGTGGCCGCTTCGTTGCCGTTACCGGTTCCAAATGCTTGTTTGATAAGGCTCTGTATCACGCTCATGGTTAACGCACTCACTTGCCGTAAAAGTCAGGACACGCCCGTTGTGCACCTGTTTACTCATTGTATCAGATAGGATTTATTTTATTTACAGGAGTTATTTTACGCGAGGTGAGTACAGCAGGATCCGTGGATTTTCTGACTTAAATCGCGATCACCCGCAGGCTTTTGACACCTTTCGCGCCGAGCATCAGCGCACTTTCGCTGTCGGCCATCGCCGCCGGGCCGGTGACCAGGATCGCGTAGCGGGCGTTGAATGGCTGCGGCTGGCGGTGGGCAAGGTGCAGGTGTTCGATGATGTGATTAATGTCGAGCAGCACCACCAGATTTTTAGCCATCGCACTGAGGGAATTCACACAAAGTTGCGGATCACTGAGAAATACAGCGCCGGTTTCTGCGACACCAAAACAGGCGCGGACCACGCCGACATCGACATCTTTCAGCGATGCGGCCTGCATCCGGGCGTCAAGATTCCTCTCTGCGATAATCTCCGGCGTAGCGGAACAAAACAGAGAATCTGCCGGATATAACCCGCGCAGATAGGCGTTGAGGGTCATATAACCGTTTGGCGACGTCCGCAGGAAAGTGTCATCCCAAATCCCCCCCATCAGGGTCAGCGCACGGCCAAAATCTTCTGACGGAGTAGATTTTTCAGCGGGCGACGGGAACAGCGTTTGCATAAATTTATGCTGACGAATGCCGGTCAGGAAATCATTGCGGCTCACGGGGTTTCCTTGTCAGGTGAAAGCCAGCCGGAGAGAGAGGTTACCCTGCTCCGGCCACAGTGTGTTCATTAATGGAACTGCAGGTATGCAACATGTGTTTGCAGATATTCCTGCAAACCGTGTTTTCCGTCGGCGCCACCGACACCTGACTTACGCCAGCCCGCGTGGAAGCCCTGCATGGCTTCGAAGTTTTCGCGGTTGATGTACGTTTCGCCAAATTTCAGCTGCTTAAGCGCCTTCATCGCCGTATTGATGTTGCTGGTGTAAATCGATGACGTCAGCCCGTATTCACTGTCGTTTGCCATGGCAATCGCCTCATCCAGCGTTTTGAACGTGGCAACCGGCAGTACAGGGCCAAACACTTCTTCATGCATAATCGGCATATCCTGCTTTACATCCACCAGCACTGTCGGCTGATAGAAGAAACCTTTATCACCATGACGCTTTCCACCCAGCAATACTTTTGCGCCCTGTGACACGGCTTTCGCCACTTTTTCTTCCACACGCTGCAATGCTGCACCGCTGATCAATGGCCCCATATCCAGCTCTTTTTGCTCAGCGGTATTGCCGAATGTGACTTTCTTCATCGCTTCGCTGATGCGGGAAATAAATTCGTCATACACCCCTTCCTGCACGTAAACGCGTTCCGCGCAGTTACACACCTGCCCGGTATTGATGACGCGCGAACTGACGATGGCTTTCACCGCCAGATCCAAGTCTGCGTCATTCATTACGATAGCCGGGGCTTTGCCGCCCAGTTCCAGCGAGACTTTGGTGACATTCTGCGCCGCTGCGGTCATGGTGGCGATGCCTGCTGCTACGCTGCCGGTCAGGCTGACCATGCCGACTTTCGGATTCGCCGCCAGTTCCTGCCCGACTGTCGGACCGTAGCCGGTGACAATATTCAGCACACCTTTTGGCAGACCAATTTTGTGAATAATTTCCGCGAAGATCACCGCATTGTTTGGCGTGATTTCACTCGGTTTGATCACGATGGTGTTACCCGTGATCAGCGCCGGTGCTGCTTTACGGGCGATCAGGAAGAACGGGAAGTTCCACGGCAAAATACCGGTGGTCACGCCGATGGCTTTGCGGAACACAAAGATGTTTTCATTTGGCCGGTCGCTCTGAATGATTTCCCCTTCATAGCGACGGGCCCATTCCGCCATGTAGTCAAGATAATCGGCGGTGAACAGCACTTCGGTTTGCGCCAGGCCGTAGGTTTTACCGCCCTCCGCAATAATGGTTTCAGTCAGTTCGGCTTCGCGCTCACGGATACCGTCGGCGATTTTATGCAGCCACACGCCGCGTTCTACTGCAGGCAAGGCTTCCCAGCCCGGTTGCGCCGCTTCGGCCGCATCAATGGCTTTTTTAGCATCTTCAGCCGACCCTTCGGGGATCTGCGAAATCACGTGTTCTGTCGCCGGATTCACAACGTCAATCCATTTACCGCCCGTGTTTTCGACGAACTCGCCGTTGATGTACATACGTTTCTGAACTGTGCTCATGTAGCGTCTCCAAATACGGATAGAGGTGATGAACGAATTGTTAATAAAAAAGCTCTTTTTTGTGAAGTTTTAACAGCCTGTTCTATCCGGGGAGTCATTACCTTTCCGTGGTTGCCATTTAATTTTGAGAAATGGCAAAAATGTCATGGTCGGACTGACTGACATAACATTTTTGCAAATTACGGGGCTACTGGCGCACACTTCGGGGGGCATAACCAAATTCGCGTTTAAACAATGTGGAGAAATAATTGCTATCACAGAAACCGCAGTTGTGCGCAATCTCGGTTATCGGGCTGTCGCTGAAACGCAGCATGTTACGCGCATTGAGCAGACGCAGGCGGTTGAGGTAATTGAGCGGTGTGCAGCCGGTTTGCTGTTTCATCTGGCGATGCAAGGTGCGCAGCGACATTGAGAACCGCGCAGCCAGTTCAGGCCAGTCGACGTCCTCGTTGTAATGCTCATTCAACCAGTCCAGCAGATTGTTCAGATCACCGCCCTGCCCGCGATAACCCACCTCACGGCTGCCTTTGCGCAGTAACAATAACAGCTGCATAAAATATAATTCCTGCTGCGCCTGCGATTGCGGAGATTGCATAGCAGGGGATCGCGCCAGCAAATCAATCAGCATTTTAGCCTGGATTATCTGATTCGGACTGATGCGCCAGTGCGCAGGATAGACCCCGTCCACTTCCTGTGGCAGTAAATCACCGACGCCGTTGAGAAAACGAAACGCATTCGGGCTGCGATACAGCACGTTGGTCAGATGCAGGTGGTCGGTATCTTCATAGAGATGATGGTCGCAGTGGCGTACAAAACACACACTGCCCGAACTCAGGATCAGCGGCTGATCATTAAAAACGTGCGTGCCGGTGCCATGCTCAACCAGCACAATTTCATTGAAATCCTGATGATGATGTTCAGGAAAGGTTTCCTGCGGATAACGGGGTTCAATAGCGACCGGGAAATCTCCTGAGAGAAAATACTCACTACTGCGTAACACGGTCATTTCCGACTCCTTATTAACATTATCGTAATATCTTAGTCGGCGCCGGAGTGTCCATCGGGTTGAAACTGTGATCCGCCAGCCGCTTTTGAACAAAACATTCCCTTCCTTATTAAATCCTTTGCAATCCGGCACCCTGCGTAGCTTTATGCCCAATTTCAGTGCGGTTTTCTAAGACCGGTAATGTGTGTTTTTCTGACCGTTTGGCATGACCGAAACAAGATTGTTATCAAATTGTGAGGTTGTTCGCTTAAACCTTTGCATCTTTGCCATAGTTCGCGCTGAACTGGCACTCGCGGAAAGGTGAGCCTGTCAGCAACCTCCTAGAGTCGTGATCATGCGCCTGGCGCGTCGGCAATTTTTTAGTCGTTAAACTTTATGCGGAGTACAAACAATGAAATTAAAACACGTACTGAGCCTCACCCTGATGGCGGGCAGTATTCTGCTGGCAGGCGCGGCATCGGCAGAAGTGAAAATTGCACTGGTGGCAAAGTCGCTGGGCAACGGTTTTTTTGAAGCAGCAAACGTCGGCGCTCAGCAGGCTGCCAAAGAACTGGGTGATGTAAAAGTAATCTATACCGGCCCGACAACGACCACCGCCGAAGCGCAAATCGAAGTGCTAAATGGCCTGATTGCGCAGGGCGTCGACGCCATCGCCGTCTCGGCCAATGACCCCGATGCACTGGTGCCGGTGCTGAAAAAAGCCATGCAGCGCGGCATTAAAGTGGTGTCCTGGGATTCCGGTGTCGCCAAAGATGGCCGCCAGATCCATCTCAATCCCTCCAACAATGCATTGATTGGTGAAACCAACGTCAAACTGGCTGCCGACGCGCTGAAAGCGCTGAATGTGGAGAAAGGTGATGTCGCGATCCTGAGCGCAACCCCTACTTCCACCAACCAGAATCTGTGGATTGCGGAAATGAAAAAAGTGCTGCCGAAATACCCTTCGGTGAATCTGGTGACCGTCGCTTATGGTGATGATCTGTCAGATAAAAGCTACCGCGAAACCATTGGTCTGTTGAAATCCTACCCGGATCTGAAAGTGATTATTTCCCCTTCATCCGTGGGTATCGTGGCAGCGGCGCAGGCGGTCAAAGATCAGGGCAAAATCGGTAAGGTTTACGTAACAGGACTCGGGCTGCCGTCTGAAATGGCAGGCGCAGTGAAATCCGGTGCAACGAAAAGTTTTGCCATCTGGAACCCGATAGATCTGGGTTACGCCGCCACCTATCTGGCTGATGATTTGGTGAAAGGCACCGCCACTAAGACGGAAGCCAGCATGGGCCGTTTAGGTAAAGTGAAACTTGATGCAGACGGCAGCGGTGCTATGGCTGAACCCTTTGTCTACGACGCCAGTAATATCGATAAATTCTCTAAAATCTTCTGATCCTGAACGCGGCTGGCCGGATTACCGGTCAGCCGTTTTGTTGTACTTAGTCAGACTGGGGAAACAACATGAGTGATTCAGCGACACCGCTGTTGTCATTGCAGGGCATCAGCAAAGTCTTTCCGGGTGTCAGGGCGTTAAATAACGTTCACGTGGATTTGTATCCGGGTAAAGTAACCGCCCTGATTGGCGAAAACGGCGCGGGAAAATCAACGCTGGTGAAAGTCATGACCGGCATTTATCAGCCGGAGGAAGGGGAGTTGCACTATAAAGCTATTCCGATAAAACTGCCGAATCCCGAATCCGCCCACAAAGTTGGCATCACCGCTATCCATCAGGAAACCGTACTGTTTGACGAACTTTCTGTCACCGAGAATATCTTTGTCGGCCACTATCTTTATCACGGCATTTTCAAGCGTCTGAACTGGCAGGCGATGCATCAGCAGGCGCGTGATATCCTGACGCGACTTGAAGTGAATATTGACCCTCACGCTATCCTCAAAGAACTGAGTATCGCGCAACGCCACATGGTGGCGATCGCCCGCGCACTGTCGTTTGATGCCCAGGTGGTGATTCTCGACGAACCCACCGCCGCCCTTTCTCAGCACGAAATTATTGAGTTTTATCAGATTGTCGAACGCCTGAAACATGAAGGTAAAGCTATTTTGTTTATCTCACACAAGTTCGACGAGATTTTCACCCTCTCCGATTACTACACCGTTTTGCGCGATGGCAGCTATGTCGGCTCCGGCAAAATCAGTGACATCAGCGAGCAGCAGATGGTGACCATGATGGTGGGCCGTGAAGTCAGTCAGGCATACCCGAAAGTGAACTGCGAGCCTGGGGAAACCGTGCTTGAAGTGCAAAACCTGAGCCATCCGACCGAATTTGCGGGCATTAATTTCTCGCTGCGCAAAGGCGAAATCCTCGGCTTTTACGGGCTGGTGGGGGCGGGACGTACCGAGCTGATGCAGGCGCTGTTTGGTGTCACACAGCCAAACGGCGGAAAAATCCTCATCAACGGCAAAGAACAGCATTTCTCCCGCCCGTCGCAGGCCATCCGCGCCGGGATTGTGTACGTGCCGGAAGAAAGGCAGAAACAGGGAGCGATCATTGATTTGCCGATCAGCCAGAATATCAGTTTGCCGCAACTCAGCCAGCTTAATCCGCGCGGCGTCCTCAATGATAAAAAAGAGTGGGCGCTGGCCGATGATTACGCCAGACGGTTGCAGGTGAAAGCGTCCAGCTGGAAACAGGCCGTGGGCACGCTGTCCGGCGGTAATCAGCAAAAGGTGGTCATCGCGAAATGGCTGGCGACCAAACCGGATATCATCATTCTCGATGAGCCAACAAAGGGCATTGATATCGGATCGAAAGCGGCGGTACATCAGTTTATGTCTGAGCTGGTCGGGCACGGGCTGGCGGTAATTATGGTGTCTTCCGAATTACCGGAAGTCATGGGCATGGCCGATCGCATTATCGTCATGCATGAAGGGCTGATGGTCGCAGAATTCAATGCCGGCGAAGCCACCGCAGAAAGGATTGTCAGCGCGGCCAGCGGCGCGGGCGAGGAGGCAGCATGATCAGAAACCTGCTGAAATATCGCGAACTGTTGCTGGCGGTGGTGATAGTGCTGATGGTGCTCAGCGTCGGCGCGCGTTCGCCGGAGTTTGTCGGTGCCGGAAACCTGCTTGAGATGTTTAACGACACCTCGATTTTAATCATCCTCGCGCTCGGGCAGATGATGGTGTTGCTGACCAAAGGTATCGATTTATCGATGGCCGCCAATCTGGCGCTGACCGGCATGATTGTCGCACTGATTAACTTCCACCATCCGGATATCCCGGTGTGGTCACTGGTGTTACTGGCCACTGTTCTGGGACTGGTGATGGGCGCGATTAATGGTCTGCTGGTGTGGAAAGTCGGTATTCCGCCGATTGTGGTAACGCTCGGAACCATGAGCATTTATCGCGGCATTATCTTTCTGCTCTCCAACGGTGGCTGGATCAACGCTCACCAGATGAGCCCTGACTTTCTCAGTCTGCCACGCACCACCTTTATCGGCCTGCCGCTACTGGGCTGGTGTGCGATTGCCGCACTGATTCTGGTGGCATATTTTCTGCGTTACAGCCGTACCGGACGTGCGCTATACACAGCTGGCGGCAATGCCACCGCAGCGTATTACACCGGCATCAACGCGGGCAAAATGCAATTCGTCAGCTTCTGTCTCTCCGGTGCGCTGGCGGGTTTCTGCGGCTATCTGTGGATCTCACGCTTTGCCGTGGCTTACGTGGATGTCGCCAACGGTTTTGAATTACAAATTGTCGCGGCATGCGTTATTGGCGGAATCAGCACCATGGGGGGTATCGGTTCGGTGATCGGTTGCTTGCTGGGCGCACTATTCCTCGGCGTCATCAATAATGCCCTGCCGGTGATTGAAGTGTCGCCGTTCTGGCAGATGGCGATTTCCGGCGGCGTGATTGTGATTGCCGTCATCCTCAATGAACGTGCCAATAAACGTAAAGGACGGCTGATTCTGCGCCACTCGCCTGCCGTCCGGCCTGTGCGAACTGAAACCGGGGTAAGCTCATGAACAAAACCTTAACGTCACGCAACACGCCACATTCCGCCTCCGGCGAAAAAACCACCATGGCCGTCACGCCGTTTTTCCGCCGCCTGATGGGCTGGGAAGGTTTTTTACTGCTGGTGACGCTGCTGGTGTTTGTGGTGAATGCGTTCGCTTCACCCTATTTCCTCAATATATGGAACCTGTCGGACGCAACATTTAACTTCACCGAAAAAGCCATCATTGTGCTCCCCATGGCGATGCTGATTATCGCCCGCGAGATCGACCTGTCGGTCGCTTCCACCATGGCACTGAGTTCCACCATCATGGGATTCTGCGCTCAGGCTGGTTTACCCACACCGGCGCTGGTGGGTGTGGGGCTCAGCGTGGGTTTATTGTGCGGGCTGATCAACGGACTGCTGGTGACACGGCTGAATCTGTCTTCTATCGTGATTACCATCGGGACCATGAGTCTGTTCCGTGGTATTACCTATGTACTGCTGGGTGATCAGTCGCTGAATAAATATCCCGCCAGTTTTGCGTGGTTTGGTCAGGGTTATGTCTGGGGGCCGTTGTCGTTTGAATTCGCGTTGTTCCTGGTACTGGGCGCGGTATTTTATTTCCTGCTGCACAAAACTAACTTTGGCCGCCGCACTTATGCAATCGGTAATAATCCGGTTGCCGCCTGGTATTCCGGTATCAACGTCAAGCGACACAACCTGACGTTGTTCGTGCTGGTGGGCGTGATGTCCGGGCTGGCGGCAGTTCTGCTGACATCGCGCCTCGGCAGTACGCGACCGACACTGGCGCTCGGCTGGGAGCTGAGCGTGATTACCATGGCTGTACTCGGTGGTGTCAGTGTACTCGGCGGTTCCGGCAGCATGACCGGCGTGATTATTGCCGCGTTCCTGATGGGACTGCTGACATTCGGCCTCAGCCTGCTGAATGTGCCGGGGATTGTGATGTCAGTGATTGTCGGTGCGATGTTGATCGTGGTGATTTCACTGCCGGTGCTTTACCGCAAGGTTCTGGCGCGGGGGAAATAACCCGGTTATATCCTCTGTTATGGCTCCCTGGCGGCGGGCGGGGAGTCACAGTATTTTCCAGGATCCTTTCTTGGTTGGCCCCGCCCTTTCAATCCGATGGCTATCCTGAAGTTGTTTATTATTACGTTCGATAGATCTGCGACTGAGCATCATTTTTTCAGCCAGTATTGGAATGGTAATAAAGGCGTCTTTATGAATAAGCTGATTATCTCGATAAACGCCCACATCGCCGCTGCGCAATTGTCCGGGTGCATCAACCAGTCCCGCCATCAGCAACCGGTGTGCTTTTAATACATCATCCCCTCTTGCTTCCTGTTGCCCTCTTCCCGTAGTTTAAAACCCACTGGTTGATTTCTGAATGTCTTGAACGATGGGGAAAAAAATGCGGATTTTAGTCGTGGGCGCTGGCGCGACCGGCGGATATTTCGGGGCACGGCTGGCGCAGGCCGGGCAGGACGTGACATTTCTTTTACGTGAAAAACGCGCGCGCGCGGTACAACAGGACGGGCTCACGATCCACAGCCCGCACGGTGATTTCCATGTGCAGCCCAATGTAATACAGGCATCTCAGCTGACCGGCCCGTATGATCTGATTTTGCTGACAGTAAAAAGCTTCGGACTGGAAGCCGCAATGAAAGATATCGCACCGGTAGTGGGTGAAAATACGATGGTCATGCCGGTACTTAACGGGATGAAACATATGGAGACACTGAGTCTGCGTTTCGGTGAACATGCGTTAATCGGTGGTCTGTGCAAGATCAACGCGACGCTGGATGCTGAAGGACATATTCATCAGATGACACCTTTGCACCAGATTATTTATGGCGAACTCTCCGGCGAAAAAACCGAACGTATTCTGAAAGTCGATCAGGCATTCCAGAGTGCGGGTATCGACGCGGTGCTTTCTGAAACCATTATCAGCGATTTGTGGGAAAAGTGGCTGCTGCTGTCGAGCTTTGGCGCGATCACCTGCACCATGCGCGGAAACATCGGCCAGGTGGCTTCTGCACCCGGCGGAACAGAGTTCGCGCAGGCTATTGTCACCGAGGCACTGACCACCATGAAAGCCTTTGGCTACGCGGAACGCGTGGCGGCCGTGGCAAAAGTCAGGGAAGCGGTCACTGATAAAAACTCGCCACAAACCTCTTCCATGTACCGCGATATGACGCAGGGATATCCGATTGAAGCCGACCAGATTATTGGTGATTTGGTCGGGCGCGCGACGCGTGTGGGGATAAATATTCCGCTGTTACAGGCGGCGTATACACACCTTTGTGTGTATCAGAAAAACCGAGAATTAAACTAATTACCATCCGCCTGTTCGCGCATTTTTTAAATGCAGAACGGGCGTATTCAAAATCTGTGATTTCCCATTATTGCGCAGCATCACTCCTACGATTGCACCCAAAATGCGCCAAGAGCAGAAATGCTCAAGCTGCCACACATTGCCTTATCTATGGCGCAGACAATCTGTCATCCATTAAAACAAAAAAACCGCCATCATGTGGGGAGGTGATCAATTCTGGACTGTTTGAAAGCTCGGGGAAATGGGCGCGGGGCCGATCATGTATGACGTCAAATCTCAGTACGGGGAAAAGCGGAACCACCTGGAAGTGGTGAGGGTGATTTCCGTTTCTCCTATGATGCACGATACCCGCAACTGTCCCGGCACGGGCCATCTTGAGAGCGTTGATTTACGCTACGAGAAAATTACCTGGAAGCATAATGATGGGAACATTATATTTGCTGATTCGTGGAATGATCGCCAAACTGCATGATTAAAAAGGGGCGAAAACCCCTTAATCATAAAGCCATTTACCCGCCTTCGCCGATTCTGCGAACATTCTTACCGTTAAGGGCTTTCTGGTCTTTTCTATGTCCTTACGCTTAACCTTAAACCAGCGAGTGAAAAACGGAAGGTTTTCCCAAGGAAAGTAGAAGGACCAATTTACAACTGACAGATCCACTTTAAAGGTTTTTTCATAGGCTTCGAGGGCATATACGAAATCATCACCCGGAGCAAAATCTTGTAGCTCTGTATCAAACTCAAGCGGCACTTCCCTTTTCAAATCGAAATCGTAGTAACCAGGTATTTCCTCGCGGAACATTAATAAGACTTTTTCTTCCATTAAAAGTACGTCCATGCAATACGATCTTCTGGACGTGCTATTAAATTATATTTTGATCTGGTTTCGGCGGCCACCTGCTGAATTAATATGACTGCCATTGCATATCCAACAAAGGGGACATATCTATCAGTGCAGCCCATTTCGTGGTTTTTCGCATAGTCAAGGTATTGAACGACTTACCAACCGGCGTCCACGCTCTAAGGCCAAAGGGCAGTTTGGCTTGCTTTAAAAGGGCCCTCGATAGCTTTGACGCTACGCTGGTTCCCGGTATTGCAGTTACCATCTTGCCCGGAACCGGAATGTAAGGCTGCCCTGTAATAATGAGAACTGTAGCCGTAGTATCCAACCCAAGGTGGTTTGATAAGCTTTCAATAAAAATTAGACCAAATAACTCTTGGTTACTCAGATTGGCATGCCCGTGATAAAAGTACGTTCCGCTCAGCTCTTCAGTCGTATCCATTTCAATATCCTTTTGATTAGAGGGGTTTTAGAATACCGCCGCTTTCATACGCAGACAATTGTTCCCTGACACCGAATCCCCTTTCTGCCCGGCGCGTCACTTTAATCGCATCGTCTGACTTAACATCTCGTAACGGTTTTTCATGTCCGTCATTACGTGCGCTATTTTCTCCCCGGTAGCATCCGCACCAGTGTATTGTCACGCAGACGATAATGATGCCAGAGCGCCGCCAGAGCGTGTAAACCAATCAGGTAATAACCCGTATTGGCCAGCCACATATGCACTGTTTTAAGCTGCCTTTGCAATTCCATATCCGGGAAAACACTTTTTGGCATCATGATGTTAAACATTGTCCAGTCATGACCGGCGTAATATTTCGATAAAATACCCAGTACGGGTAATCCGATAAACATCAGATAAATCACCGTGTGCGTTAGCACCGCAAGATTATGTTGCCAGCGGGGTGGCGCAGGTTTAACAGGCGGCGTGCTATACATTGCACGCACAAACACCCGTACACACATCAGAAATAATACGCAAAAACCCAGACTGTAATGCGTCAGTGTTAATAGTTCGCGTACCTGAGAGCCCCTGGCGAACGCCCCCTTGATATCCATCGTAGTATAAGTAAAAACGACTAAAACCAGCACCAACCAGTGAATCACAATTTGCACAGAGGAGTATCGGCTACGCATAGAAGTTCCGGTAAACGAAGATACGTTAACCTTACTTCCCAAGACTTAAGCTTACATTAAGAACAATGCGGGATAGCAATGAAAGGGTAAAAAAACAGAACAGTGAAACGTTTAAGAGAGGAAATAAGAAAATAAAAACTGACAGTGAACCGCATTTCCTGCCCGGCTAAAAAGCAGGGCAGAAGAAACTCAGCACATCAACCGTTCGGTTAGCGCGCGATCAGGAAACTTTCCAGTGTAGCGCCAGCATCCAGTGCTGCTTTAATGGCAGAAGGTGTACGACCCTGACCAGTCCAGGTTTTTTTAGAACCGTCAGTGTCAGTGTACTCATAAAGAGCAGGACGTGGCTTGCGTTTGGCTTTGGTGGTGACTTTCGCACTCTGATGACCCAGAAGATCATCAATCGCGATGCCGTCGTTTGCCAGCATTTCGCGATATTTCAGTAATTTTTCGTCGCGCTCTTGTTGCTGTGCACTGCGCGCTTTTGCATTTTCGCGAGTTTCTTCCACAATGGCGGTCAGTTTTTCAAGGATTTCTTCCAGGGTACTCAAAGGCATTTCGCGAGCCTGAGCCCGAAGTGTACGGATATTATTCAAAACGTTTAATGCATTGTCCATGATGTGCTCACTTTAGAGGCGTTTCATTAAATTAGTCACTCTGATTCTACACAAACAAATAATGATATCAATTGCGTCAGGATAATATTACACCTTATTACACAATTCCTGTGTGAGTCGCTTCGGTTTATTGAATTTTAATGCATTATTTTATAAGAACAGATGATGGATTAATAAATCTCCCCGCACAAACCTCCCTGAGCAGCCCAAAATAAGCAGAAAAAAATTGTTAAGCTAAATTTTCCCCTCTTTATAATAGTATCGCTGCGTGAATAACATGCGGTGCTATTATGTACAAACAGGGTCATTTCTTTTCTTTTGGCGCGACCCTCAGTACCTGGCTTATTCATTGCGCTAAATAACGCCTTGTCATAAACCCTAACTCCCTGCCGAAACCGCCAAAAAGCATTTTCTGCACAAAAAATGAAATGAAGTTTATGCTGCGGCCCATTAAAATGTGATTTACATCACATAGGGATTTTATTGACTCCATGTTTAAGACAATTTTTGTTGTTTGCGCGGCGTGCGTGGTGCTGAAACTCGCGCTGGACTGGCAGATTATTTTGCAGGTTGCGGAAGGTTAACCGTCAGCTGACGGGCCAGAGCCGCAAATTCTGTCAGATTGCGGGTTAACACGCCGCGTCGCCATATCAGCCATGTGGTCAAAAAACGATAATTATCGGCCAGCGGCCAGATGCTCACCGTGCTGCTGCCCGGCATACTTTCCAGCATACTACGTGGCATCAGCGCCAGACCGCCTCCGGCTATCACACAAGCCAGCATGCCGTGATAGGACTCCATTTCGTAAATTTTCCCCGGTGCAGCGCCATCATCCGCAAACCAGCTTTCGAAATGACGGCGATAAGAGCAGTTCGACCGGAATGCATAGAGAATCTCCCCGTTAACATCCTGACCGCGTGTCACAGGACCGTGGATGAAAAGTGAAGTGCACATTCCGCAGACATGGGGGGTGACATGTGCCCCTTTTTGTACTCATTTCAAAAATACCTAACCTGTAACCAGGTGAAAATATCCTCTTTTACTTTCGCGTTAATTGTGGCAGGAGATTAATTAACAAAGAATTAGCAATTAAAGCTAAAGGTGATTACATGAAAAGGTATTTATTAGCATTGCCCGCTGAATATTTCAGGTGCGTTAACCTCTTTATTCATTAACGGTGCAACTCAAGATCCGATTTAGAAAAATGACCTGATGAGGGGTAAATCCATGAAAGGCTTAGTGAATGATGTCTTGTCTATATTCTCACCCAAAGCGGTTAAGCCTGTTTTGGTCCGCCCGGGGTTATCACATCGCGAGATTGCCTCGCTGCAGGCCGTCGGTGTGACCACGGTGTCCTGGGCTACCTCCATGGAAGAACTCAATAACGCATTTGTTAAAAAAGCGCTGGATGCCGGTGCCGTCGGCTACCACATTACCCATGTGGAATCGCACAAACCAGGTAAAGAACAGCAACACGTCATGGCTGCCACCGCAACCTTTTACCATATCAATCACAAAGTGGCTTATGGCTGATGTGTATGGAAGGGCGCTATAAAAATGCCGTGTGCATGCGGCGTTTAGACATTAATAATCCCCCACCCACCTTTCGGCGGATGGGGATTTCTGCAACCTCTTGGCATGAAACCAAATTACATCTGGGTCAATCATGTAACCCGCTGCAACGCCTGAAATTTCTCTGGAAAGCACCCGTCATTTCCGCAGTTAACCCGTTGGTTTAGCTCACTCAATTACGCTATAGTGCGTGCGCCGCGGCAAAATCCGCTGCCGGGTTTCGCAGCCTGAATACCACACCAGAAACACATATGTCATAATTATGTGTTGGGCTCCCTTGCACCTGCAAACTCAGAGATATCGTGTTTGTACATCCAATGGTGGCTCAGGCAGGGCAACCTTCGGGTTGGCCGGGTTTCTGGTTTGTGCCGGTACTGCGAACCTTGTCTGAGCTACCACCAATAAGAGTTTCGCAGCTCTGGTGGTGGTTAAATTCACAAACCAGAGAATCCAAAGATGAAACTATCACATAGCCCTACGTTTCTGCCCTTCTGCCCTGCTGTTCCTGCGCTGTCAAAAACAGGAGTAACCCGTCATGAATAATCACGACTGGCATCAGGCTGATATCATTGCCGCATTGCGTAAGAAAGGCACCACACTGGCCGCCGTTTCCCGTGCTGCCGGTCTGAGTTCCTCGACGCTGTCTAACGCACTTTCAAGACCCTGGCCGAAAGGCGAGCTCCTGATTGCCCAGGCACTGGAAATACACCCAAGCACCATCTGGCCAAGCCGGTATTTTGATCCCAAGACCCGTGAACGTATTCAGCGGACGGTGAGATCGTCGCACAGAATATAGAAATTGATATCAGGGTGCGGAATGCGCCCTTTTTAGTGGCCGTTTTAAAAATTTGCTAATCTGCCACCGCGACCTTTTACCATATCAATCACAAAGTAGCTTATGGCTAATGTGCATGGGAGGTAGTTCTGACATAAAAACGCTGCGGCCCGTGGAGTTTGCGGCGTTATTTATTGATAATAAAGCGTATTGAAGACCATTCATTGCCCGCGCGGTAAGCTGGCAGAACGCATCCCCTTCTCGCTGAGGCATCATCATTCTCTTTTTCTTAATGATAATTACGGGTAAGATTAGTCCGAATAATAACATGTAAGGAAATAGAAATGGGATCTATGGTTTTTTGTAGAGGATGCGGAAAGGAGATCCATGAGTCGGCTAAATCATGCCCTCATTGTGGAGCAACTCAAAACGTTAATCCTCAGGGAACTAAAAGCAGGGTTGCTGCAGCTTTGTTGGCTTTCTTCCTGGGTGGTTTTGGTGTTCATAAGTTTTATCTGGGTAAAATCGGGCAAGGATTCTTATACCTCATCTTCTGCTGGACGTTTATTCCTTCAATAATTGCCTTCATTGAATTCATTATTTATCTGTGTGATTCAGATGAAAACTTCGCCAAAAAATACGGTTGAGTGAATTATTTGATTATAAAAGCCGCTTTCAAAAGTGGCTTTTTAGAATCAACTAAACACTGCGTGAAGTGTTGATAAAAAAACCCACACCCACCTTTCGGCGAATGCGGGTTTCAGTCATCTCTGTATGTTAAATCACATTACATCTGGATCAGATGTTTGATTTTCACGTCCGGATTGGTATCGGCAGCGTAATCAACACCGTTCAGGCCAAAGCCGAACAGACGCATGAACTCGCTTTTATAACCCGCAAAATCAGTCAGTTCAGCGATGTTGTCGTTAGTGACTTCATTCCACAGTTTACCGACTTCTTCCTGCACTTCCGGCGCGATCTCTTTGAGGTCAGCGCGCAGACGCCCTTCGTTATCGACCAGCGGCTCAGCGCCGTACAGGCTGTCTTTGTACAGACCGTAAACCTGCTCGATACATCCTTCGTGGGTGCCCTTTTCTTTCATCACTTTGAACAGCAGTGAAAGGTACAGCGGCATCACCGGAATAGCAGAACTCGCCTGCGTCACAACGGCTTTCAGTACGGAAACGCGTGCATCACCGCCCTGTTCTGCCAGTGTGCTGCGGATATCCAGAACACGTTTGTCCAGATCCTTCTTCGCTTCACCGATAGAACCGTTCCAGTAAATGTCCTGCGTCACTTCTTCACCCAGGTAGGTGAATGCCGTGGTTTTCGCGCCTTCAGCCAGCACACCGGCAGCTTTCAGGTCGTCGATCCACATCTGCCAGTCTTCGCCCCCCATCACTGCCACGGTGCCCGCGATTTCTTCCGGGGTTGCCGGTTCCAGCGTGGTTTCGTTGATGGTTTCTTTGTCGGTATTGATGCCGCGAATAGTGACTTGTTTACCGATTGGTTTCAGGGTGGAGTTGAACACTTCACCGGTTTTAGGATGGGTGCGGCGCGGTGCAGCCAGGCTGTAAACCACCAGATCAACCTGACCCAAATCTTGTTTGATCAGCTCAATAGTCTTTTGCTTCACTTCATCGGAGAACGCATCGCCGTTGATGCTTTTTGCGTACAGGCCTTTCGCATCGGCAAATTCTTCGAATGCGGCTGAGTTGTACCAGCCTGCAGTGGCGGTTTTAGACTCATCGCCCGGACGTTCGAAGAAGATGCCCAGCGTGGAAGCGTCAGAACCGAAAGCAGCAGAGATGCGGGCAGCGAGGCCGTAACCGGTCGAAGCGCCGATCACCAGGACTTTTTTAGGACCGCCTGCGATTTTGCCTTGTGCGGTAACATAGTCGATTTGTTCTTTAACATTCGCCTTGCAACCTTCCGGATGGGCAGTAACACAGATAAAGCCACGAATGCGTGGTTTGATAATCATATAGACCTCATTGCAACTGTCTCAGTAAATTGGCCGATAGAATATAGGTTTGCGCCGTTTCAGGCAAAACCTGACGCTTTATCGCCGCGTAAACAGACTTCTCTGACCCGTGAATGGGGGTCGTTTGCTCAGAAAGCGGAAAAAATAGACAAAAAATTGCTCTGCTGAGTGTAATTCAGTTGTGACCGCGTGCCTGCGGCAGGTTACCTATTTTCTGAAAATTCAGCACCAGAAGCCTTGTTTCCCCTTCATTTCTCCCGTCTCCTTTCAAAATCCGGATTATGCGTTAGATTTATAACGTGTGATCTGAATCACACAAAAACCATAATAAAGTCATGATTAGGGAGCATCTGTGAGTAAGAAAATAAACAGTGGCGGTCAGGATGAGGCGGCGAAAGCCCCGCAACCGACTGAACCGCTGGTAAAAGTCATTGCCTTTATAGCCACCCTGGGTGGCTTACTTTTTGGCTACGATACCGGGGTTATTGCCGGTGCTTTGCTGTTCATGAAGCACGATCTGCATCTGACATCCTTAACAACCGGGATGGTCACCAGTTTTCTGATACTGGGCTCAGCCGTTGGTGCAGTGTGCGCGGGTCGCGTGGCCGACCGTTTCGGGCGTAAAAAAGTCATTCTGGTAATGGCGCTGATCTTTATGGCCGGTTCACTCGGCTGTGCCACAGCGCCCAACGTCGTGATAATGATTGTCTGCCGGTTTATTCTGGGGCTGGCAGTCGGTGGGGCGGCCGCGATTGTGCCCATCTATATCGCGGAAATCGTGCCCTCTCATCGCCGCTGGCAGTTCGTGACGTTGCAGGAACTGATGATTGTTTCCGGTCAGCTGATTGCATATACGAGTAATGCGGCCATCAATGAAGTCTGGGGTGGCGAAACCACCTGGCGCTGGATGCTGGGTGTCGCCTGCGTTCCGGCTGTCGTGTTATGGGTCGGGATGCTTTTCCTGCCTGATACACCACGCTGGTATGCCATGCACGGCCGCTATCGCGAAGCGCGTGACGTGCTGGAACGTACCCGCAAAGCCAGTAAAGTGGAGAAAGAACTAAGCGAAATCCGCAGTTCCATGAGCTCCAGAAGCGAGAAACATTCCCGCCGTCAGAAAACCATCTCTGTCTGGATGAAACGCCTGGTCTTTCTGGGAATTGGTATTGCCATGCTGCAGCAGCTTTCCGGCGTCAACACCATCATGTTCTATGCGCCAACGATGTTACAGGCCACCGGACTGAGCACCAATGCCTCCCTGCTCGCCACCATCGCTAACGGTGTGATCTCAGTACTGATGACGTTTGTCGGCATTATGTTACTGAGCCGCTTTGGTCGTCGTCCGCTGTTACTGACCGGGCAAATTGGCTGTACCTGTACGTTGCTGGCAATAGGGCTGATCACCTGGCTGATGCCGGAAACGGTGAACGGGCATCCGGATACCGTGCGCAGTTATCTGGTCTTAGGCGGCATGCTGGTTTTCCTATGCTTCCAGCAAGGTGCGCTATCGCCTGTCACCTGGCTGTTGTTATCGGAAATTTTTCCGATGCGCATCCGCGGCATGGCAAATGGCGTATCGGTATTTGCCATGCAAATGACCAATTTCTCCATCGCCTTTATGTTCCCGATTATGCTGGAATCTATCGGGCTGACGATGTCATTCTTCTGCTTTGCCGCCATCGGCGTCGCAGGCGGGATATTTGCCATTATTTTTGCGCCGGAAACGCAGGGCAAAACGTTAGAGCAGATTGAAAAACACTTTAAAAAGCACTTACAGGATGATCCAGCTCCGCAGGAAGCGGGAAGTTAAGTTTGTGATGTTAATCCCTGTCCGGCCGGCATGTTACCTGGCCGGACAGGGGCGCCAAAGGTCAGAGAAGCCTCCCCTGCCCCTATATTTGATGCACCCTATTGTATGATCGTTTCTGCAGCCTGTTCCCTGTCCGGGGTGTAGGCACTTTGTTGCTATGCTTAAAGATAATCACCTGCCGCAACGTGAAGATCATCAATACCAGATGGTAGTGGCGCAACAGGTTTTATATCAGTGTTCTCAGTCAGCCAGCACCCGGGACAAAATGGCCAGCGCCTTTTTGAACTGCATATCAGGTATGGTCAGCGGATAGAGGAAACGGATCACATTACCGTTCACACCACAGCTGAGCATCAGCAATCCTGCGTCCAGTGCTTTATGCAAATACTGTCTTGTCAGTTCAGCCGATGGCTTGCCGGTGACCGGATCGTTAAATTCAGCCGCCACCATTGACCCCTGACCACGGACATCCACCAACGCTGCGCAACCCGCTTTGGCTCTCTTCAGCACTTCGGTGAGCTCAGCGCCCAGACGGTTAGCACGCTGGCACAGTTTTTCTTCTTCAATGATATCCAGGACTGCTAGCGCAGAAGCTACAGCCAGTGGATTCCCCGCATAAGTGCCACCAAGTCCCCCCGGTTCCGGCGCGTCCATCAGTGCGGCGCGCCCCGTTACACCCGAGATGGGCAAACCACCACCAAGACTTTTCGCGATGGTGACGATGTCCGGTTTGGCATCCGGATAATATTCTGAGGCGAACATTTTGCCGGTGCGGGCAAACCCGCTTTGCACTTCATCCGCAATCATCACGATGCCATGACGGTCACAGATTTCGCGGAGACCTCTCACAAACTCTTCCGGTGCGATATTGAAACCGCCCTCACCTTGTACCGGTTCATACAAGATCGCGGCAATCTGCTGCGGCGCGATATCGCTGCGGAAAATGCGCTCAATACTTTCAAGTGCCATTTCAGTGGTAACCCCCTGAACGGCGTTTGGATATTGGGCATGGAAGACCGAAGCAGGGAACGGCCCGAAGCCCGCTTTGTAGGGTATCACTTTGCCGGTCAGTGCCAGGGTCAGCAGCGTGCGACCATGAAATGCACCGGAGAAAGTAATGATACCGGGACGGCCGGTGGCGGAACGGGCAATTTTCACCGCGTTTTCGACGGCTTCCGCGCCGGTACTGAAGAATGTTGTTTTCGCTTTGCCGCTTACCGGTGAAATTGCATTGATGCGTTCAGCCAGTTTCACAAAACTGGCGTAAGGCACAATCTGGTAGGCTGTGTGTGTGAACAGGTCAAGCTGGTTACGGATGGCTTCTACGATTTTCGGGTGACGATGCCCCGTGTTCAGTACCGCGATCCCGGCGGTGAAATCGATGTATTCACGCCCGTGCTCATCCCATAATGTGGCGTTTTCCGCCTTCGCCGCATAGAAATCACACATTACACCGACACCCCGGGGTGTCGCTTCTTGACGGCGTTTTTCCAGTTCACTGTGATTCATCTTTTGCTCCTGCCTGCAGGTTGATGATTTTTAGATTGCCGGTTACACGTTGAACAACTTGTCTGAATAGCAACCTGTTCTTGTTTTTTATCCCATCAGCGGCCCCATAATCCAGAACCCGTTCTATTTATTTTGAGGATCCACTTTTGCGCTCATTGCTTTCTGGCCTCATTATGCAGCGTCTCACTGAGTTTTCTGATGCCTGGTCCGGCACACTGAGCAAAAAGATTTATCAGGTATGACAACAGGCTATATTTTTGATGACAGTATTTCAGCCGGCAACGTTTACCCTTGTCATAGGGCTGGATTAGCCGCCCGGTCCGGTGATGCACCTCGCGGCCTGAATATTTCAGGGTGCCAGATATTGCGACACATTAATCATTGGATCTTAAAATCCTGTAATCACTGAATCACTGAATCACTGAATGGTGGGTTCTCAGAATCCTGTTATCATAGAATCTCGGAATTCCCCTCCTCCATGCATGCATCCTTTCCCTGTATAATCTTATAATCCTGAAATCATATAATCCTTGAATTCTGTAAACTATCATTCTCGCAATAGCGTAATCCTGACCAACTTCAATCTTATAAACCTGTGATACTTATAACGCATTATTGTAATCTCGGGATTCAAGAATCCTGTTAGTCTCAGGATACTATCCTGTAATCCCAGCACTGCTCGTACCGGCTGTTGCAATCCCATCACTCTGGTTAAAAATCCTGTAATCATATAATCCCAAATGAAATCCCAGGATACTATCATCCCAATATAATCCCATAATCACTGAATCATTTAACTTTCTCGCATTTATACATTCATAGCAATGCACTGAAAATTATAATAAAATCTTTGAATCCTGTAATCCTTGACTTGATAATAATCATGGGATTTTGTAATCATACTTACATATTAGGATTCCAGGATTCCGTGACTGAGAGTTGTTATCGTCATACTATCTCAGTATCGCCCATCTATATAATCCTGCAATCCTATAATCTTTGAAAAGATTACAGCATCCTGTAATCATAGAATACAACTGAACAAATGTTTCGGCACCCAGGCGTGACATCGTTTTTAATGATTTCATCTCATGATTCTTAGATTCCAGGATTCAAGTATAACGATGCACTCACATCCTATAATCACAAGATTCCAAACGTTCAGCATCCCATACATTATGATGAACAACCTGAAATCCCGTAATCTTACAATCTCGAAATCCCACAATCCCAGAAGCACAGGTATCCCAAACCGCGAAAACTGAGATGTTGAGATGTTGAGATGTTGAGATGTTGAGATGTTGAGATGTTGAGATGTTGAGATGTTGAGATGGTGAGATGGTGAGATGGTGAGATGGTGAGATGGTGAGATGGTGAGATGGTGAGATGGTGAGATGGTGAGATGGTGAGATTTTATCTCAGGAGTATCTTACGTCCAGCGTGAAGATGGAGAAGTTTAAAACATGTCACATCACAGAATCCCATACTCCTAAGATTACAAAATCCTGCAATCCAGATGTATCTCTTAATCTCCATGGTTATTAAGCAATTCACGTCAATTTTAGAAATGCGCCTTGATGGGATCATAGAATCACCTAATCACCTAATCACCTAATCACGGGATTATTTCATCCTGAAATCAATTGGTGAATACTGACGAAGACAAGATAGAAATATTGTAATCCTGTGATTTTAAAATCATGGGATATGATAATTCGATAATCCTAAAAGGTTGAAATCCCCGGATGCAAACTTTATAGTAGTCATCTAATCCTGTGATTCATGGATTTAAAAATCTCATAATCCTATGATTACATCATTATAAGATTACAAAATCTTAGGGTTTCAGAATCTTATAATCTTCATTGAACGCTTCATCAGAGGTTGTCATGGCAGCGAAAATTATTTCTTTCCTGAACGGGAAGGGCGGAGTAGGGAAAACCACAACGTCTATAAACATAGCGACCTGTCTTGCCCGGCAAGGACATAAAGTCGTAATGGTAGATACCGACCCGCAGGGAAGTATCAGTAACTGGTATGACGAAAGCAAATGCCAGTTCGACCTTGCAGAGGCGGCTTCAGAAAAAGAAGTCTATACCGTTCGCAAACAATTAAAAGAATACGATTACGTGGTAATAGATGGCGCTGCTGCCATATCAGCAATTTCTTCCGCTGCTGTGATGGTGAGTGATCTGGTGTTGATTCCTGTGACACCGTCACCTTTAGATTTTGCTGCCTGTGGCGCTATTCTGGCCGTCGTGGAAGCTCGCGAAAATTTGCAGCCGGTGATTGCCCGTTTTCTAATCACCAAAAAAGTCGCTTCAGCTAAAATGCTTGAAGTGCTGAAAGAATCCATTGCCGATACCGGTGTTCCCGCATTGCGTACTGGTACGACGCAGCGCCAGGTTTACATCCGCACAATGATGGATGGCGGTACTGTTTTCGATACGACAGACGGAAACGCGAAAGGGGAAATTGAAATTATGACTAAAGAAATCACGGAGTTGCTGAAATGAAAATGAAACTTGGCCAGCACAGACAACTGACGACAGCACTGGAAGCAGTCTCTAAACCACCTGCATCAGTAAAAAAATTGCAGACCAACATCGATGAAGAGCTGCATCGTCGTTTTAAAACCAGCTGCTTCCTGCAAGATCGCGAAATGAAAGACGTCCTGACCGAGTTGATCGAGGCCTGGCTTATCACCAACGAACGCACGTAATGCACTGAACACTGGCTGGACCGGGTCTTTCAGGGCCCGTTTCCGACGACCACCTGCTTACATTCCTGACTCTGTCTGCTTTCAGTGCGAACTTATCCCTTCGTCAACTCTCTTCTTCTGTGTGATCAGATCTTAAGATCAAATAATGTTTTGTTTATTTTCTAAGTTTAGATCTTTCTCTTTAGAGAGGTATTTTACTTTTTATTATCAGCAGCTTATGAAGGGTATTGTGGAGATATTTCCTGCGTCAGGTGGAGATCCTTCCTGTTGGATGTGGATCCTTTTCATGGCGAATGTAGACGTTTTTTCTGTGGATAATTTCTTTATGGATCAAACCATTACCTATGTGGAGTAATTTTCTGTGGATATCTCATTTACAGGTCATTCAGTAATCGCCCTAAGCTTAGCATCTCTCTAACAGGCTGTCACAACAGGCATTTTTAATAAGTGGAAGAATTTCCTGATCCATCGATAACACCAATACGTGGAACAATTTCCTGTTACAGCGTCACGTTATGTCACATAGTCAGTTAACGGATCCCTGCCATCCACAGGTAGAGCAGTTTGACCTTCTTTGGGCCGCTGATAGAGGTATATGTGGAAACTTTTCCTGATCCTGAAACAGCCTATGTGGAAACATTATCTGATCCCTGAAAGTCATCTTTCCACAATCCTGCCTAAATAATAACTATAAATCAGTTGGTTGCAATTTATGTGACGCTGTCACAACTTTATATGTGGAATGTTTTCCTGTTCTAAAACGATGATATTCATGAAGCCTGCCGTTTGAATACACATATGGAGCGAATTAAAGTGGAGATATTTCCTGATCCTGTTGGTGCCGTTATGTGGAAAGATTTTCTGTGCATACGGCTGTACCGATTATGTGGAGTAATTTCCTGTCAATACGGCCAATGTGTTCTTAATGTGGAAACATTTTCTGATCCCATGCTTCGCAATACGTGGAGAGTTTTCCTGTGGGTCGTCTCTGAGCGATAAACCACGGCCCGGAACGAAGTGAGAAGGGGATCACAAAGCTGATTCTGGTATTTTAGTTTGCGGTAGCGCCTCATATGTGGAGTGATTTTCTGATCGAGAAGAGATTCTGGTTATGAATGGCTGATAGTGTTTTGCGAAGATCCTCTTCTGCATATGTGGAATAATTTCCTGTAAAAGTTCAGACGATCCAAGGTGTTAAAAAAAGGATCCCTGGTGCTGCCGAAAATCATATGTGGAGGTTTTTCCTGATCAGACTTTTTCGATCCTTTTCTAACATGCTGATTATAAAAGGATAAATAACCCTTATTTTTGCTTTACGCCGGCATTTTTTATGTGGAATAATTTAGCTACTTTCCACTTATGGATCCTGCTACATGGAACTGAATAAACTCACCGTAGTTCAGGGGAATGATCTTCTTGAAGGCGCTTACAGCGTCACTCTGGATGAAATGCGCTTGCTAAACCTGGCACTGGCACAAATTGATAGCAGGAAACCTCAGCCAGATACGCTTTATCGACTTTTCCCTCAGGATTATCAGCGGATCTACGGGGTAAACCCGACAAGCAGCCACCGCCAGTTGCGCGAAGCAGCTGAAAGCCTGATGAAAAAGCCGGTCACCATTTACAAGCCGGATGTTAAAACCGGCAAGGTCCGTACTGTGCAACTCTCCTGGTTTTCACGTCTCGAATATGTGAGCAGCGACGATCACAGCGCGGTGGTTCTGCGTTTCGGGCAGGATGTCGCCCCGTATCTTTATGAACTTAAAGAATCTTTTACCAAATTGAATTTTGCCAACATTGCAAAACTTGATACGCCTTTTTCCGTACGACTCTATGGCTGGCTCATCAAAGCTAAGAACCTTTACGGGCGCCGCAGCGGCAAAGCCATAGAAGTAACGTTGGATCTCAACTGGATGCGTGAGAAGGCCGGTTTGGCGGGCAAATACGAGGATTATCGTGACTTCCGCCAGAAACTTCTTGAGCCGACGATCAACCGGATTAATGCCAATACCGATATTTCAGTGGTCTGGGAGCCGGTAAAGCAGGGGAGAACTGTCGTCTCCATCAAGTTTGCCTATGTGGATGAATCCGCGCCAGAAGCCAGCAAACCGCTGCGCCCGCGCTTACCGCGCCGTCCGCGTGCTGTCGCCGGATCGGCGCTGGAAGGCGAATGGGCACGCCGTTGCATCGCGATCTTCGAAGAGTATCGTGAAAAGCTAAGCGCTTACGATGCGGATGAAAAGGCCACATTGCCGGATCTGCGCAAGCTGTCAGGCTGGTATAAGCTGATCGGTGAGAAGAATAAACAAAAAGAGATCCTTGCGGAAGTCAGTTCCCGCAGCAAAAAAACCGCTGCCTGAGGGCTATGATCCGAAAATAAAAGTAAACGGCGTATCTTGTGAAAGATACGCCGTTTTTCTTAGGGTAAAGACCCAACTGTTAACGTCTTTACGCCTCTGAATAAGCGTTAATGGGTTAGTAAGTACTTACTGGGTTGTATCAGAAAATCTTTCCACATTAGCCGTTTTGGCGGCTTTTCCAGCGTACTGTTTAAAAGCTATAAGCCATATTTTTTCGTTGTTAGACAAGGCCTAATGGCATCCTTACTCTTTGTCATGTTTTGTAAATCGTTTGCACACTTTTGATGAGGATGTCTTTTGGCTACGTTATTACGCTCTGCATTCGCGCCAGTCGCACAACGCGCGCGACGTACTGCTTCTTTCAAAATTGCATTACTGGCCAGTGCCGTGATGCTGTCTTCTTTTGCATTCGCTGATGATGTTTTAAGAGAAGGCATTACACCGGCCACTGATGCCAGCCAGATCCCTGCTGCTGCGAAACTGCGCACTGATACTGTGATTGCCGGGATCTCCGAACCACAGGGGATCTTTAACCCATACTTCTTCGTCAACGGCTGGGATGAAAACGTCACTAACGTGATTTTCGCGCGCCTGATTGACTGGGACAGCCAGGGAAAACTGGTTCCCGGTCTGGCCCAAAGCTGGACAGTCAGCCCTGACGGCAAAACCTATACCATCACATTACGCCCTGACCTGAAGTTCAGCGACGGCTCACCCCTGACCGCCGAAGACGTCGCATTTACGCTGACAGTGCTCTATGACCCAAAATATGACGGGGATACCGATATTACGCTGGCGCATATTGCAGGTGGTGATGAATACAAGCAAGGCAAAGCAGAAAGCATCAGCGGTCTGAAGGTGATTGACCCGCTGACATTGCAGGTCACCACCACACAACCGGGAGCCACAACGCTGCAAAAAATCGGCGGACCTGTACTGTCGAAAGCTTATTACGGTAAAGGTTACCAACGCGGAAATCTCGATTATCTGCGCACGCTTCATGGTAAACCGCTGGGGAATGGCCCTTATGTATACGATAAGTACATCCCGGGGCAGGAGATCCGTTTTCACGCCAATGCAAACTACTACCGCGGTGTCCCTCCGACACCGCGCTTCATTTATCGGGTGACCAATCCGTCGACTAACTTCCAGTTATTCCAGACGGGCGATACAGATTACGATGCCTTCACTTCCCGCCCGGATGACATTGAGCAGTTGAAAATGCTCGGCTTTGCCAACATTAACCTGTACGGATCCAGTGATTACAGCAAAATTGAATTTAACGTTCATCGTCCGGCGTTGCAGGATGTGAAAGTGCGTCAGGCGCTGATCTACGGGCTGGATCGCCAGAAGCTGATTGACGTGGTGTACCAGGGGTACGGCACCGTGGCGATTGAGCCGATCGCGCCTATTTCCTGGGCGTACAACACTGACGGCGTGAATCCGTACAAATTTGATCCGGCGCAGGCCAATAAATTACTGGATGAAGCCGGGTGGAAAGTGGGCGGTGACGGTATTCGTGTGAAAGACGGTAAACGTCTCGAACTGACGCTGCTGGTCAGCAAAAAAGTGCTCAACGATGCACTGATCCCGATTGCAAAAGAAGATTATCAGAAAATCGGCGTACTGCTGAAACCACAGGTTGTGGACTTCAACGCCCTGATGTCACAACGTAAAGCGGGCAATTACGATCTGGCCTCCTTCAGCACCAGCACGCTTAACGATCCGCACGATGGCGTGTGGGATTATTACAGCACCGAAGCTACTGAATCCGGCTACAACAATCCTGAAGTCGATAAGCTGATCAACGAAGGGAACGCTACGCTGGACATCGAAAAGCGTAAGCCGATTTACCATGAGCTGTATAAAGTGCTGGCTAACGATCCGCCGGTGATCCTGCTCGGTAACCGCAAAATCCTTTCGGCCAGCAGTGCCCGAGTGACCGGTTTTAAACCGGATATCTATAACGGCCTGACCGGCAGCCTGCCGGACGTCAAAATTGTAAAATAATCAGAAATAACGCAGCTGCCGGACGCTTCCGGCAGCTTCAATGAGAAAGTCATGAGAAATTTCATTCTGCGTCGTTTGCTTCAAACCATTCCGATGTTGTTCCTCGCTTCGCTGCTCATCTTTATGCTGTTTGCCAAAACGCCGGGCGACTTTATCGATGGCAATATTACACTGACCGCACAACGCGCTGCTGAACTGAAAGCTTTATACGGCCTGGATCAACCGCTGCTCAGCCGTTATCTGCACTGGCTGGGTAATCTGTTGCGGGGGGATCTGGGTTTCTCGCTGCAATATCAGATCCCGGTCAGCCAGTTGCTGAATCAGTACATCTGGAATTCCTTCCTGCTCGCGACTATTGCGATGGTGCTGTACTGGGGGATCGCGCTGGCGGTTGGCATTGTCTCCGCGATGAAGCCTTATTCCCTGTTTGATCACGCAGTCAGTGTGGTCATCTTCGCCGCAATGTCCTTCCCGACGTTTTTCCTTTGTTTGCTGTTGATTAAATGGTTTGCCGTTGATTTGCACTGGCTGCCCGTGGGGGGCATGACCAACACCGGCAGTGACGCCACAGGATGGGCATGGGTGATGCAGGTCGCCGCACATCTGGTATTGCCGGTGGTGGCGCTGGTGATGCTACAGGCAGGCAGCCTGACACGTTATTTCCGCGCCAGTATGCTCGACGTCGTGCGTATGGATTTCATTCGTACCGCGCGTGCCAAAGGGTTACGTGAACGTACAGTTATCCTGAAACATGCGTTGCGAAATGCACTGCTGCCCATTATCACGCTGCTGGGTTTTGAGTTGCCTGGGCTGTTTTCCGGGGCGCTGATCACCGAAAAGGTCTTCAACTGGCCAGGTGCCGGGCATATACATATTGATTCGCTGGCAGCGCGTGATTACCCGGTTCTGATGGGATTCACGTTGTTCCTGGCGGTATTGACCATTCTTGGCAATCTGATTGCCGACGTGCTGTATGCGTGGGCTGACCCGCGTATTCGTGTGAGGTCATAATGTTTGGCTCTTTATTTTCGACTAACCGCCGTCTGCGCGAAGCACAAATTCCGGCGCTTGCTCAGGTGACACCGTCACCCTGGCGGCAGGCGTGGCGGGCGCTACGTCAGAACAGACTGGCGATGTTTTGCTTAGTCTTGCTGCTGGTAATGGCCGTCTGGTGCATAGCAGGTCCTTACTTTTCTCCCTGGCGCGATGATGCCACCGATGCGCTGATGATCAACAAAGCGCCAAATGCGGAACATTGGCTGGGCACCGATTTTCTCGGGCGTGATGTGTATACGCGGCTGCTGCTGGCGGGACGCATCTCGCTGATTATCGGCATGCTGACCATGTTGTTATCTGTGACGTTCGGATATCTCATGGGTGCGGTGTCCGGCTATCTGGGCGGCGTAACCGATAAAATCATCATGCGTTTTGCCGATCTGGTGATGACTATTCCGAGCCTGCCGCTGCTGATCGTTATGGGTGCGATGCTTTCGGAACTGGATTTTTCGCCGGATTCCCGTGTGTATATGGTGATCGTAATGCTCAGCTTGCTGGAATGGCCGAAGCTGGCGCGTCTGGTTCGCGGGCAAATCCTCTCCCTGCGTGAGCGTGATTTTATGCTGGCGACGCAGGTGCTCGGCTTGTCTTCGCGTCGTCGGCTGTTTGGCCATTTACTGCCCAATACCGTGCCAATTCTGGTGGTGATGGCAACAATGGCTGTGGCGAATGCCATTCTCAGCGAATCCGCGCTCAGTTATCTCGGGCTCGGGGTTGTGCCACCGACACCGTCATGGGGAAATATGATGGATGCGGCGAACAGTCTCATCGATTTCCAGCGTCGCCCGTGGTTGTGGATGCCGCCCGGCGTGGCGATCTTTATTACGGTGATTGCAATTAACGTACTGGGCGATGGCCTGCGTGATGCGCTTGATCCCAAACTGAAACGGAGCAAAAAATGACGCAACCGTTGATCCGTTTTAATCAGCTTTCTCTGTCGTTCTCCAGTGAGCAGGGCCGTGTGCGTGCCGTACAAGATGTCACCTTTGACGTTCAGGCCGGTCAAACCGTGGGTATTGTCGGTGAATCCGGCTGCGGGAAAAGTGTCACGGCGATGTCGCTGATGGGGTTGTTACCGCCACAGGCTGCGCGTATTGATAGCGGTGAAATCCTGTTTCAGGGAAGGGATTTACTCAGGCTGCGGTCCTCTCAGATGGCGGACTTGCGCGGCAACCAGCTGGCGATGATCTTTCAGGAGCCGATGACCGCGCTGAACCCGGTGCTGACTCTGGGGGAACAGCTGGTCGAGCCGCTGATCCGCCATCTCGGTGAATCACCGAAACTGGCGTGGTCACATGCGACGAATATGATCACCGAAGTCGGTCTGGCGCGGGCGGAAAGCCTGATGAGCAGTTATCCGCACCAACTTTCGGGCGGCATGTTGCAGCGCATCATGATTGCGATGGCACTGAGTTGTAAGCCGCAGTTACTGATTGCTGACGAACCCACCACCGCGCTGGATGTCACCGTACAGGCGCAAATCCTGCGTTTGCTGCGTGAACAGGCTCAGCAGAATCACATGGCGCTGATGCTGATCACCCACGATTTAGGTGTGATCGCACAAATGGCCGATCACGTTGTGGTGATGTACGCCGGTAAAATTGTGGAGCAGGGCGCGACAGCTGAAGTGCTGCGCAATCCGCTGCACCCTTATACACAGGGGCTGATTGCCTCCAGACCCACGCCGGGCGAACGCCGCCGCCGCTTGTATTCTATTCCCGGCCAGGTGCCGGATCTGGCCGCACTGCCCCCTTACTGTGCATTCACCGAACGCTGCGCCCGCGCAACTGACAGATGTCGCCAGGGCATTCCTGCGCTGGAAGGCCGGCACCGGCAGGTGGCGTGTTTTTACGGCGGACTGAGCACCGTAAGTGACATCGAAAACAGGGAATTACAGCCATGAATGCTGAATATCTGATTGAAGTGGATGGCCTGAAAAAGTATTTCCCGATCCGTGACGGCGTATTCGGGCAGGAAACCGGCCAGTTGCGCGCCGTGGATGGCGTCAGTTTTAACATTCGTAAAGGCACGATTTTCGGGCTGGTGGGTGAATCCGGCAGCGGCAAAACCACCGTGGGCCGTACGCTGCTTGGGTTGTATGACAAAACAGCGGGCAGCGTGAAGTTCCGTGGTGAAGACCTGCACGGCCTGAAGCCCAAACAACTGAAAGCACTGCGCCCGAAAATCCAGCTGGTTTTTCAGGATCCGTACAGTTCGCTTAACCCGCGGATCCGCATTGGTGATGCCATCGGTGAAGCGATGCTGGAACATAAACGGTGTTCACGGGCGCAACTGCATGAAAAGGTGCTGGATGTGATGAAGATCTGCGGTCTGTCACCGCTGCATTACAACCGCTTCCCGCATGAGTTCTCCGGTGGACAGCGCCAGCGTATCGGCATTGCCCGCGCGCTTATCCTGCAACCGGACTTTATTATCGCCGATGAACCCATTTCCGCGCTGGACGTGTCGATTCAGGCGCAAATCATCAATCTGTTCGCTGATTTACGTGACGATCATGGCGTGACGTTTCTGTTTATCTCCCACGATCTGGGGGTGGTGGAGCACCTTTGTGATGACGTGGCGGTGATGTATCTCGGCCAGTTAGTGGAAACGGCCAGCCGCGATGCGTTGTTCCAGCAGCCCCTGCATCCCTATACACAGGCGCTGCTGGCAGCAGTGCCGACGCTTGACCCGGACAGTGAGCCGGTGGCGATGGTCAGTGGGGAAATTCCGGATCCGTCAAAACCGCCTGCCGGCTGTCGTTTCCATACCCGCTGCCCGCGTGCAACCGACCACTGTCGTAAAGAAATCCCGTTACTGCGTGAAATAGAAAGGGGCCATCGCGTGGCCTGCCATCTGGTGTAAAAAAGCTTGCCGGATTTCAGTCTTCTAAAATCCGGCGGGCTTCCGTCTGCATTTTTTGCCCGACACTTTTGGTGACGTCGATCACTTTCTGTGTGGCCGGTGAGAGAAATGCGCCTTCCAGCCAGGTGATCCCGACGCGACGCTCCATCACTAACTGATCGTTATCAATACGGATCAGTCGCGAAAGAAATTCTTCTTCCACCAAAATATTCTCCGACAAAAAACTCAGTAATCCGCTTTTCGCAATCAGCCCCGGCACCGAGGCCAGCGAGCTGATTTCCACTTTCACATCCGGTGGCGGACAGTGGTTTTCATAGAACATTTTATCCAGCCACTGGCGCATCGACACGGTTTTCGCTGGCAAAATCCACCCGTAACGGCTGAGTTCGCGCAGGCTGGCGGGTTTACCGGCCAACGGATGATCACGGGACGCGGCGACGATCACCCGGTCGGCAGTCACGGGCAACTGCACCACCGGACTGTCGTAATTGACCAGCGGGCCGATGATGACATCGATCGCATGACGTTCCAGCAGGGTAAAAAGCACGTCATTCATGCCTATCTGGATTTCCAGTTTCATATTCGGTACCTGAGATTGCAGCATTTTGCAGATCTCAGGTAACAGGAATTGCGTGGCTGAACCGGACACGCCCACGCGAACGATCCCGCCCGCGCCGCTGCTCAGTTCATTCATGATTTCGCCAATCTCAAGATACGCACTTTGCAGCGCGATACCACGTTGATAAAGAATGCGTCCTGCTTCGGTCAGTTCAAGCCCGCGACCTGCCCGTTTGAACAGTTTGATGTTCAGTTCGCGCTCAAGACGGGTGATCGATTTTGAAAGAGCAGGCTGAGTTATATTTAAATTTTGTGACGCAAGTCTCAAATTCATCATCTGCGCAGCAGTGACGAAATAATCTAAGTCTCTGTTATTTAACATTGATTCCTGAAATTCATCGATTAGGTAATAAAATATAGTAGAAGGCATGAAACGCAGGGTCAATAATCTCGCGATCTTCACAGTGGCGCGGACGTCATCACGAAGACAACACCAGCAAATCCACCTGTTTTAAGTAAAATAAGACTCTAAGTGCATCTATGAAAATTGTTAATTTCATCATCAGTAAAGACCACACCAAAAGCTTCGGCATCTTCCAGGCAGAGGGGATTGTCGATGTCGGTGCCCGCTCGGGATGCCGGGACATTAACGAATTCATGGCACATTATCAGCTGGAAGACTTGCAGCGTTACGTGCAGTTGCCTGCGGATCTTGATCTAAACGCCATCAGTTTCCTGCCGGTTATCGACAGGCCAGGAAAAATTTTTGGTGTGGGCATGAACTACGCAGAAAAACGCAAAGAATTCAATGAAACCAGCGACGCGCCAACATTGTTTGTCCGCTTTGCGGATTCGCAGATCGGTCATAATGGTGTGATCATCAAACCGGCTTCTTCCGAGCAGTTTGATTATGAAGGTGAGCTGGCGATTATTATCGGACGTACCGGTCGCAATATTTCCGCTGATGATGCGCTGGACTATATTGCCGGTTACAGTTGCTATATGGATGGTTCGGTGCGTGACTGGCAGCATAAGTGGTATACGGCAGGTAAAAACTGGCCGTCGACAGGCGCGTTTGGCCCGTGGATGGTGACGCCGGATGAAGTGGGTGACCCGCAAAATCTGAGCATCAAAACCTGGCTGAATGACCGGCTGGTGCAGGATGACACCACCGCCAATATGGTGCACACCATCCCACAAATTATCGCGTATATCAGTACCTTTACCCGGCTCTCTCCCGGCGATGTGATCATGACCGGTTCCCCGGGTGGCGTTGGAAAAACCCGCGTGCCGCCGTTGTTCCTGCATGAGAATGATAAGATTGAAGTTGAAATTGAAAATATCGGCCGGCTGACCAATCTTATCCAGAATGCACCGCTGTCTGAGATGACAAATTCAAAAACAGCGGCCTGATAAACCTCAGCGCGTTTGATTAACCAAAGGCACCGTTTGTCCGGTGCTTTTGTGTTTGACGACCATCAGATAAGTCAGCGTAAATGACAGCCCCAGCGAAAGCGCTACGCCCATCAGGATGTAAATAAAATACGGACCGATGTAAGCGGGCAGACTGAAAATGCTCGACAGAATATAGCCGTACAGCCGCACGCCGAAGAAAGCGATAAAGGCCGACGCCACGGAGCTGCTGATGGTGGTAGCGATAAACGCTTTTTTGTAGCGCGTCAGCACGCCAAACAATGCCGGTTCGGTGATCCCCAGTAAGCCGGAAATCGCGGCTGACAGCACGACGGATTTTTGTTCGCGGGTTTTGACGTGGAAATAAATGGCAAACGTCGATCCTGCAATTGCCATGTTGGCCATGAACATCATCGGCATCAGCATATCCCAGCCCTGATCGGTGAAGTTCTGCAAGGCAACCGGTGTCATCGCATGGTGCATGCCTGTGAGGATCGCCACAGGACGGATCGCGCCGACAATAAAGCCTGCAAACACCGCTGATACTCCGAACAACCCCTGAATGCCAAATGCCAGCAATTTACCGAGATAAATCCCCGCCGGGCCAATCAGTGTCAGCGACACCAGCGCAGCAATAAACAGTGTGAGCGTCGGGGTAAAGACGGTTTTCAACACGTCCGGCATGATTTTATCAACCCAGCGATGGATATAACTCAGCGCCAGCACGGAGAAAATCACCGGAATGACACTGGCCGAATAATTGAAAATGGACACCGGCAGTATATCCATAAAATACAGCGCAGTTGGAGCACCGGCTGTATGACTGGCGAGCGATTTCGCAGCATCTGTCAGCGTCGGGTACATCAGGCAGGCGGCCACGGCAGCAGCCAGATATTCATTGGTTTTAAAGATCTTCGCCGCAGAAACGGCGAGGAAAAACGGCAGGAAGTAAAACACGCCGCTGGCGATCAAATCGATAATCATCACCGTTTCGCTTTTGGCTGAAATCACTTTTAAAGCAATCAGTCCGGCCAGCAAACCCTTAATCATCCCTGCGCCCGCAATGGCCGGAACGATCGGGCCGAAGACGCCGGAGACGGTATCCATGAACATCGACACCAGGCTTTTCCGCCCTTTTGTGGAAACATTTCCTGTTGTTTTTTCGGCGTTGCCGGTCACAGGATCCAGTTGTGACACGATGGCGTCGTACCAGACATTCACTTTCGGCCCGATGATGATCTGCACCTGATCACTCTGGCTTTGTGCGCCGAGCACGCCGGGCAGATTTTTAATCTCATCCCAGGCCACTTTATTTTCGTCGTGTAAATCAAAGCGCAAACGGGTCATGCAATGCCAGACTTTATTGATATTTCCCGCTCCGCCTACCAGCTTAATAACCGAATGCATTATTTCTGTATTCACCCTGAACCCCGCGACGAAAAATTAATTATTCATTGTCAGATGGAAGGGGAGTGTAATGACGGCCTTTTTATAAAACAAACCAATAAAACAGGATCTTCATCACAAAACTTCACGCAGATGGGGCTTGTTCGCACATAATGAATGAATTGGTCCGTTTTCTATCGATATTCAGGTGTACTTTTAAACCAAAATAAAAGCCTGAATTTAAGGTTTACAAGCAGGATAAAAATACGTTGAAATAACGGTAATACAAATATCACCGCCGATTTTTTAATTAAAAAATAACGGCTTTTATGAAGGATTAATCATGCAGCCTGTGCTGATGACGAATATCGAATGTCAGATAACGCGCCCCGATCGTCATAATTTAGTGGTGGTCCGTATTGAAACGGATCGTGGCGTTTTCGGCCTTGGCTGCGCGACATTCCAGCAGCGCCCGCTGGCGGTCAAACTGATGGTGGATGAGTATCTCAAACCGTTGCTGATAGGGCGTGATGCGAATCATATCGAAGATTTATGGCAGATGATGATGGTGAACGCGTACTGGCGTAACGGGCCGGTGATCAATAACGCTATTGCGGGTATTGATATGGCACTGTGGGATATCAAAGGTAAGCTGGCAAATATGCCGCTCTACCACTTGTTTGGCGGCAAGTCTAAAGATGCCGTAACGGCGTACAGCCATGCGACCGGTGAAACGCTGGAAGAATTATACGGCGAAGTGGATCGTTTACTGGCTGAAGGCTATCGTCACATCCGCTGTCAGTTGGGTTTTTACGGTGGCAATGCGCGTGAACTCCACAGTACCCGCGAACCGACAGCAGGCGCTTATTACGATCAGGATCAGTACATTGATAACACACTGACGATGTTTAAAGCGTTGCGTGAAAAATACGGCAATCAGTTCCATATCTTGCATGACGTTCACGAAAGGCTGTTCCCGCAACAGGCAGTGCAGTTCGCCAAAGCGGTGGAACAATACCGGCCTTACTTTATCGAAGATATTCTGCCACCGGATCAGAACGAATGGCTGGCGCAGATCCGCAGCCAGACAGCTGTGCCGCTGGCGACCGGCGAGTTATTCAATAATCCGGCGGAATGGAAGGATCTGATCATTAACCGCCGGATCGACTTTATCCGCTGCCACGTTTCTCAAATCGGGGGGATCACACCGGCGCTGAAACTGGCGCATTTCTGCCAGAGCTTTGGCGTGCGGCTGGCGTGGCATTGTCCGCCGGATATGACACCGGTTGGCGCAGCGGTGAATACGCACCTCAATATTCATCTGCATAATGCGGCGATCCAGGAGTTTGTTGCCTATCCCGCCAACACACAACAGGTGTTTCCGGGCGCACAGGCACCGGTGAAGGGGTATTTCTATCCGGGAGAAGGCGCGGGGATCGGCGTGGGCTTTAACCCGCAGGCGGCGGCAGAGTTTCCGGTGGTATATCGTCCGCATGAATGGACGCAAAGCCGCCTGCCGGACGGCGTGATCCACACGCCCTGACACGCTTACTTCTGGCGGAAAGCCAAATTGTCCTGATTAAACGGGATAACGTAGGTGCAGGAATAATCGATGTCGATAATGTCGCTGAATGCGTAAACCTTGCCGCCCTGCAAAATGCCTCTGTTGGTAATGTGCATGGCGGCCATGCCTTTTTTACATCCCAGAATATATGCCTGTTCTTTACTCACCGTCACCGCCTGATAGCGGGTGAGGGAATGTGAAATCACATAGCCTTTGCTAAGAACATATTGCTGAATGGAATGCTCAATAGTCTTCTGATTCAGATCGCCAAATTCTCTGGCGGGCATGCGGGAATATTCAATCTGTACGTTGCGCTGACTGACGCGCCGCAAGCGGGTGAACGCCCAGATAAAATCATCGGTATTCAGATCGAATACCTGTTGTTCTTCTTTATCCGGACGCCGCTTATGCAGGTCCAGCATTTTAAAGCTGATTTCGGTGAATTTCTTTTCAGTGATCGAGTTGTATACCAGCGGATTACTGCTCACGCCGGGGTTAATGTAAATTCCTGAGCCCTGCACAATGTGTACCGCCCCGATACTTACCAGTTTTTCTAATGCCTTACGCACCGTAAAGCGCGACACCCCATATTCTTCCGCCAGCTGGCGCTCGGGCGGTAACTTGTCCGGTAACGAACCACTGTTCTGATAAATCTTGCTCAATAAATCCTGAGCGATAAATTCACTTTTTTTCATGGAGCTTTATCTGTGCGGAAAACAGGTATTTGAGCATGAGGTGGCCCCGGGGGGCAAATTACAGCTTATAAGGTGTATTTATTTTTAACAGTTTACAGGCTGTATTTTACTTTTACAGATACCTCATCTCTTGGGTAAGCGCTCCAGTTTATCCTCCCTGAAGGATATTTTAGATTCATCTGCCACAGCGGATAAAAATTGATTTATCCCTTATGGCGGATATAATGAAAAAATCCGCTTGGGAGGATAAAATGAACATTACCTCAACAAAAATGCTGGCAAATGCACTGCGTAATGAGCGTAAAAAGCGCAAACTCAGCCAGAGTAAAACGGCTGAGACAATCGGCCTGAAGCAGTCAACGGTTTCAGAGTTTGAAAATTATCCGGATGGTACCCGTCTGGAGACTCTGTTCAAGTTATTGGCGGCGCTGGATTTAGAGCTACAGATCACGCCAAGGGATATCAATCCCCAGGAAAAGAGTTCCTGGGATCAGGAGTGGTAATACATGGATAAGTTAACGCTCGCATTAAATGGCATTACTGTCGGTACGCTGGAAAAAGGCGGCAGTGGTGAAATGTCATTTATTTATCATCAAAGCTGGCTCACTCGCCCCGGAGCCCGTGCCATCTCGTTATCATTACCTCTTCAGGCAGATAAATTCCGTGGCGCGGTGGTATACAACTTTTTCGACAATCTTCTGCCCGATAACGAACAAATACGCAGCCGTATTCAGGCGCGTTTCCAGATCCCGACTAAACAACCTTTCGATTTGCTGTCGCGAATAGGCGGTGATTGCGTCGGTGCGATCCAGCTCTATCCTGAAGGTGCTCCGGTTACGCCTGTCACTGAAATTCATGCCCAACCGCTTGGCGAAAAGGATATCGAGCAGCTTTTGCAGGGATATAAGGATGCGCCCTTGGGCATGGAGGCTGACATTGAAGATTTTCGCATTTCTCTGGCCGGTGCGCAGGAAAAAACGGCACTGCTCTGGTATCGCGACCAGTGGCATCGCCCGCAGGGAAGTACGCCCACCAGCCATATTCTTAAACTCCCCATCGGTTACATTGCCAACAATGGCATCGATTTAAGTGAGAGTGTGGAGAATGAATGGCTGTGTCTGAAAATAGCGGAGCAATTCGGATTTCCGGTCGCACAGTGCGACATTGCCTGCTTCGGTACGCAAAAAGTCCTGGTTGTCGAACGTTTCGATCGTCGCTGGTCGAAGGATGGCTCCTGGCTGATGAGGCTGCCACAGGAGGATTTTTGTCAGGCGTTAGGCGTCGCCCCGGCATTGAAATATGAGGCTGACGGCGGCCCCGGGATTGCGCGCTCAATGAAGCTCTTGTTAGGTTCTCAACGCGCAGGAGGGGATCGGGACATGTTTTTTAAGAGCCAGATCCTCTTCTGGATGCTGGCTGCTATCGACGGTCATGCTAAGAATTTCAGTGTTTATATCGAGCCGGGTAGCGCATACCGTATGACACCGTTTTATGACGTGATGTCAGCATTTCCTCTGATGCATCCAACAGGTATTCCGGCGAAGAAAGCCAAAATGGCGATGGCGGTACTCGGCAATAACCGGCATTTTCACTGGGACAGGATCCTGCCCCGTCATTTTGTCTCAACGGCGCAACGGGTCAGTTACTCGCGAGAAAACGTGTCGAATATGATGATGGAAATGAAGGATAAAACTGAACAAGTGATTACAGAAGTGGAATCCATGTTGCCCGCTGATTTTCCAGCAAAAATCAGTCATGCAATTTTTGAAGGCCTTCGGCGTCAGGCTGCGCGATTACCTTAATCCCCTAACAAAAAAGCCCGCCGGTCTGTGCGGGCCCGGCGGTTTTATTTTGTAAATTCAATTACTTCCTCCCTGAATATGTAAAATGAAACACTCACTTTCTATTTCATCGATAGCAGTTTTCCGTAATTAGGATAAATATACGGAATTTTTTCGGTACTCCCATCAGGATAAATCGCCGAAAAATCCCTATCCTCTGTTTGGTCAGGCGGAATGAGTGTAACAACTTTAGTTAAATGAACATTTGGTTCAATAAATATTTTCTGCGTATCATGGAGCTTATATCGCCTTCTCCATTTTTCATATCCTGTTTCACCGCCAAAAAACTCCAGGCTAATATCATTCTCATCCAGATGAGTTACCATCGGAAAGAAATCCGTTTTTATATGAAGATCACCCCTGGATTCCTTCGCTTTACCGGTACCATAACCATCGCTAAATCCATAATCATCAAAATCGAAGATATAATTAGTAGCGAAAACCTCTTTTCCCTTTACTAGGGGATTGCCATCAGCGATCTTAAAACTGACTTTAATGGAGTTAAGCTGCCACTGGCATTTTCCGCCGCCATCAATGGCAATCCGCTGCTGCCTGATATCGCTGTTTGTAATCAGGCTAAATGCCTGCATGAAACCGTTATATCCGCGAATTTCATAGGCTTCATTACTAGAGTTATAGCTTTTAGTCTTGCACCGTTCTGAACGATAAAGCATTTGCAATGGCAACAGTGTAATGCCCTCAGGAACCCGGACGGCTATGGTCACGCGCCGTGCATTTTCCGGCGGTGACAGCGTCTGATCTGTTTTGCCATAGCATGCGGAAAGCAAAAATACTGTCGGCAGCAACAGGCCTTTTTTATTTAGAGAATTCAATTACTTCCTCCCTGAATATGTAAAATGAAACATTTACTTTCTATTTCATCGATAGCAGTTTTTCGTAATCGGGTTCCATAGGTTGTGTTTTTTCAACGCTTCCATCGGGATAGGTTAACGTAATCATTCCAGGTGGTGGATTTGGACTCTCAAGAATTATAATTTTATTCATATGCATAATAGGTTCGATAAGTATTTTCTCAGTATCCTGGAGTTTGTAACGCCGGCTCCATTTTTCGTAATCGGTATCTCCACCAAAGAATCTCAATGAGGTTTTCTCGAACATGTGATTTATAAAAATCCTCGGAAAGAAATCCGTTTTTATATGAAGATCACCCCTGGATTCCTTCGCTTTACCGGTACCATAACCATCGCTAAATCCATAATCATCAAAATCGAAGATATAATTAGTAGCGAAAACCTCTTTTCCCTTTACCAGGGGATTGCCATCAGCGATCTTAAAACTGACTTTAATGGAATTAAGCTGCCACAAGCATGGCCCACCACCATCAATGGCGATATGTGTCCGCCAGATATTGCTGCTTCCTTGCTGACCGAATGGCTTCTCGAAATCGTTATAACCGGGAATATTATGAGGCTCATTGCTCGAGTTATAGCGCACTGTTTTGCATTTATCTGAACGGTACAGAACTTCCATTGGTAAAAGAACGGTATCTGCCGGAAGCGTGAAGACCACGTCGACCCACTTTGCGTTCTGAGGTGGAGACAAAGTGCGGTCGGGAGTGTTATCACAGCCATAAAGCAGCACGATAAAGGGTAAAAGCGCATAATTATTATTTAGAAAATTCAACTTCTTCCTCCCTGAAGGTAACTTCATAATGACTTCGTTATTTCATGGATAGCAGCTTTTCATAATCAGGTTTTGTATGTATAGCTTTTCCAGTACTGCCATCAGGATAAGTTACGGCCGTGTTTCCTGGCGGTGGGTTTGGAGTTTCGAGAATTACAGGTTCATTCATATGGATTATTGGTTCAATATAAACCCTATTGGTGTGAGATAATTTGTAACGGCGTGTCCATTGCTCGTAATCTGTATCACCACCGAAAAACTGTAATGACGTACTTTTGAATAAATTATTTATAAATATCATCGGAAAAAAGTTGGTTTTTAAATCAAGGTCGCCACTAACCTCTTTTGCTTTTCCTGTTCCATAACCATCGCTAAATCCATAATCATCAAAATCGAAGATATAATTAGTAGCGAAAACCTCTTTTCCCTTTACCAGGGGATTGCCATCAGCGATCTTAAAACTGACTTTAATGGAATTAAGCTGCCACTGGCATTTTCCGCCGCCATCAATGGCGATATGGGTCCGCCAGATATTGCTGCTTCCTTGCTGACCGAATGGCTTCTCGAAATCGTTATAACCGGGAATATTATGAGGCTCATTGCTCGAGTTATAGCGCACTGTTTTGCATTTATCCGAACGGTACAGAACTTCCATTGGTAAAAGCACGGTATCTGCCGGAAGCGTGAAGACCACGTCTACCCACTTTGCATTCTGAGGTGGAGACAGAATGCGGTCGGGAGTGTTATCACAGCCATAAAGCAGCACGATAAAGGGTAAAAACGCATAATTCTTATTTAGAAAATTCAAGTTCTTCCTCCCTGAAGATAACTTAGTAATGACTTCGTTATTTCATGGATAACAGTTTTTCGTAATCGGGTTTTATCTTGCGTACATGCTCAATGCTTCCATTGGGATAAGTGATCATCATCCCGATTCCACGCTCTTCATCACCCTGTAGTAATACTTCTTTCTGAGAGTGTAATATCGGTTCAATGACTATTTTCTGAGTATCTTGAAGTTTGTAACGTCGGCTCCATCTGTCATAATTCGTATCACCACCAAACATCTCAATAGATGTTTGATTGAACATTTGATTTATAATAACCATAGGAAAAAAATCTGTTTTCAATTCAAGATTGCCACTGGCCATGATTGCCCTACCTGTACCGTAGCCATCACTGAATCCATAATCATCAAAATCGAAGATATAATTAGTAGCGAAAACCTCTTTTCCCTTTACCAGGGGATTGCCATCAGCGATCTTAAAACTGACTTTAATGGAATTAAGCTGCCACTGGCATTTTCCGCCGCCATCAATGGCGATATGTGTCCGCCAGATATTGCTGCTTCCTTGCTGACCGAATGGCTTCTCGAAATCGTTATAACCGGGAATATCATGAGGCTCATTACTCGAGTTATAACGCACTGTTTTACACTTGTCTGAACGGTAAAGAACTTCCATTGGTAAAAGAACGGTATCTGCCGGAAGCGTGAAGACCACGTCGACCCACTTTGCGTTCGAGGTGGAGACAAAGTGCGGTCGGGAGTGTTATCACAGCCATAAAGCAGCACGATAAAGGATATAACCGCATAATTCTTATTTAGAAAATTCAACTTCTTCCTCCTTGAGTATGTGAAACGAAAGAATCCCTTTCTATTTCATCGATAGCAGCTTTTCATAATCAGGTTTTGTATACAAAGCTTTTTGCTTACTACTATCAGGATAAGTCACAATTATATTTCCTGGAGATTTATTTGGTCCCTCAAGTATAACTACTCGATTAAAATGTACGACAGGGTTTATAACGATAGTTTTAATATCATGAACCCTGTAACGTTGACTCCATTTTTCATGTCGGGTATCCCCACCAAATAACTCCAGTGTCGTTTTTTTGAATTTGTGGCTAATAAATATTTCTGGGAAAAAATCTGTTCTGATATCTAGATCGCCACTGACTTTTTTCGCTCTTCCTGTTCCATAACCATCACTGAATCCATAATCATCAAAATCAAAGATATAATTAGTAGCGAAAACCTCTTTTCCTTTAACGAGAGGATTTTCATCAGCGATCTTAAAACTGACTTTAATGGAATTAAGCTGCCACTGGCATTTCCCGCCACCATCAATGGCAATCCGTTGCTGCCTGATATCGCTGTTTGCAATCGGGCTAAATGCCTGCATGAAACCGTTATATCCGCGAATTTCATAGGCTTCATTACTCGAGTTATAGCTTTTAGTCTTGCACCGTTCAGAACGATAAAGCATTTGCAATGGCAACAGTGTAATGCCCTCAGGAACCCTGACGGCTATGGTTACGCGCCGTGCATTTTCCGGCGGTGACAGCGTCTGGTCTGTTTTGCCATAACAGGCGGAAAGCAAGAACACAGTCGGCAGCAACAGGGCTGTTTTATTTAGAAAATTCAACTTCTTCCTCCGTAACTGCAGCAAAACGGATCAGGGAATTTTTGCCCACATCTTCTGACCGGGTGCGGGTTAGCGCCACCGGCAACATATCCTGAAGCGCTATAAATTCCCGGTTTCGCTGGATTTCATCCTGGTTGGCACTGCCTTTGGCCGTTGCTTCAATCTCCTGCCTGAACTCAGCCCGCTTCTCCTTCCGGTTCATCTCAAGATCGGGATTTGCCAGCTCAAGCACCTGATTATGGATATAAGGCAGGTAACGGTGTGCCATAGAATGGCTGGAAGGGTTGCTGAAAAGCCCGTCCAGTTCGGGATTGGTATTCCGGGGGAAGGTTTTTCTCAGACTGACAGTATCCAGACACCCGATAAACTTCGCCTGATGCTTGCCCGTTGCATCAAGGCATTCTTCATTCATTGATGGCACCAGAAAGAGTTTAACCGACTGCTTAATACAGTTGCTCACCACGCCGGGTACCGGATTATTGCTGCCTCCGCCGCCTATCCACGGCACATTCTGATGACGGGATTGCATCACGCACTGCTGAGCCTGAAAAAATATCACCGTATTGCCGTGATGCCAGTAAGGATCTTTTTTATCGGAAATTCCTGCCGACTGAAAAGCCAGGTCGCGAACAGCCACCCCCAACCCGGCTACCGTTGTTAACGACCAGTCAAAGCCGAGTTTGTCGCCCAGTGGTCCCCATTTCTCATAGAAAATATTGTCTACATCGGCGTCCGGTGGAATTTGGGTGACTGAATCATTATCATTGATGTGGCGGTAGTGAGTTACAGTGTCCAGTCCAAGCACTGCTGCACGGGTGAAGGTGCGTGGCATGCCGTAGGTATACAGAATAGGGTGGCTGTTCTTCATCTCCACGGCATAGGTTAATGCTAACGCACCACCCAAACTGTGGCCGCAGATGAAGAGTTGTTTAACACGTTCTTCAAGCGATTGATTAACCGCATTCAATTCTTTGTTAAATTTCAGCTTCGCCAAATCATAAGCCTCCAGAAAACCGCCGTGAATATTACCCACGCCACCAAGCTCTGGTAGACATTTTTTGGGCGCAAAGGAGATATCTGTCAAAGCGTTAAGCAGGCTGTCCGTACCGCACCACGCGACGATAATGTGCTTGCCGCATTCCACCGTGAATAACCGGGTATCGCCTTTTGGCTGTTCACCTTCGGTCGTATTTAAATAAACGGCTTTAAGATAACGTTCCCGGAAGGGTACATCCACGGCCAGCGTGTGGTAATAAGACGGGAACTCGGCAAACTGAGGGATTGCAGACAGATCCAGACATTTTTGCCCGAAAAAGTATGCCACGGTTTTATTCTCTTTTTCAGCCGAATAGGCGAGGTCAGCCATAATGCCGAGATTAAGGCTGTTGGCAAGATCATATGCGGGGGTGTCATGCAGTGCCAGTACCCACGCCCGGAACGGGCAGATTTCAATGACGTGCCGCTGCTTCAGCGCCTGACACGCAATCTCTGTGCCTTTCAGCGAACGCCCTTGCTGAAAATGAAACTCCGGTGGCTCCGTCTCCTCCCAGCCTTCAATGTGAGGCAACTGATCGCAAAGTTCTCCGATGGTCACGTAATGATGGGTATATCCTGCGGCCTCGGCTTTTTCCTGTACGTCAGATCGCCAGCTTTTATCTCGCGTTTCCCGACGAAAGGCATTTTTGCTCACCGGCTGGCTGTTCGGATTACGCCGAAGCCCCAGCGGGCGCTGCTCCATTTCGTCGGCCAGTTGTTGCGCGTCTGCTTTTACGTCGACCGTTATCCAGTACAGATCGTCGAAACTGACCAGTCCCTGACTGTCGGTGACGCCGGCAGGGGGATTGGGTGGTGGCGTGGGATCGTAGTGGTAATTGCTATATTTTTTCCACATCGCGACGTCTTGCGCGGATGCCAGCGGATGGTATTCCAGTGTGACCTTCAGCCCGGCAACGGGGAGATTATTCTCATCGACAAATTGCAATTCCAGCCAGTATCTGGGGGTTTCACCACGGCAGTAAACAACCTTACCTTTGGGTGCAACACTGGTGATAACGCTGTTGTCTCCGATGATTTCCATGCCAATTCCTTTTGGTTAATAAGGGTAATGGTTGCATCATACTCGTCACTCTCCTTAACCCAAATTTTTTGTTTAGTATGTTTTAACATTGCTATCGTGGCGACAGAGGCATCAATAAGAATATCAGTGGGTTACGTTGAATAAAAAAAGCCCGCCGGTCTGCACCAGCGGGCTTTGTCATGGACTGCGAAATCTTACTTCTCGTCAGGCAGTGCGTAGGCGATCACGTAGTCGCCGCGTTCTGCGGACTGACGTGCGCCACCGGCGCTGATGATGATGTACTGTTTACCGGTTTTCGGTGAAACGTAGGTCATCGGGCCGGACTGGCTGCCGACCGGCAGACGGGATTTCCAGATCTCTTTACCGTTTGCGGTATCAAACGCGCGCAGATAGAAATCCTGCGTACCGGCGAAGAACAGCAGGCCGGATTGCGTTGACAGGCTCGCGCCCAGTGTTGGCATACCGACTTCCATTGGCATACGCATTTTGATGCCCAGCGGGCCGGTGTCTTTTACGGTACCGACCGGCACCTGCCAGACGATTTTGCCGGTTTTCAGGTTCACCGCAGACATCGTACCGAACGGGGGTTTCTGGCAAGGAATGCCCAGCGGTGACAGGAAACGCTCGCGGACTGCGCCGTAAGGCGTACCGTCCATCGGCACCATCCCCATCTCGATGCCGCTCGCGCCGGTCGGAACCTGTGCACGCGGAACCATGTAGTTCGCCAGACCCAGACGCATATCATTCACGAACATGATGGCGTTGTTCGGGTCAACCGAGACGCTGCCCCAGTTCATGCCGCCCAGTGAACCCGGGAATTGCAGTGATCGATCCAGGCCCGGAGGTGTATAAACGCCTTCGTGACGCATACCTTTAAACTCGATGCGGCACAGCAGCTGATCCATCGGCGTTGCGCCCCACATATCGGATTCTTTCAGCGTCTGGTTGCCGATGTTTGGCATGCCGACAGAGAAAGGCTGCGTTTTGGCGTAGCGTTCGCCAGGGACGTTACCCTGCGGCACTTCGCGGTTTTCCACTTTCGCGACCGGCTGGCCGGTTTCGCGGTTCAGCATGAAGATCATGCCTTGTTTGGAGGTCTGCACCAGCACCGGCGTGCTGCCACCTTTACCGTCCGGCAGGTCATACAGCAGCGGCTGCGACGGCAGATCGAAGTCCCACAGATCATGATGAGTGGTCTGGAAGGTCCAGCGGACTTTACCGGTGGCCACGTCTACCGCGACGACGGAGGAACTGTATTTGTCATCCTGCTCAGTACGCGTGCCGCCGAAGAAGTCTGGCGTCGCGTTGCCGGTTGGCATGTAAATCAGACCCAGTTTGGGATCGTATGACATCGCCGACCAGACGTTTGGCGTACCCCGGGTATAAGTCTGACCCGCCGGTGGCAGTTTGGTAATGTTCGGATTACCCGGATCCCAGGCCCATACCAGTGCGCCGGTATGTACGTCGAAAGCACGGACCACGCCCGGAGGTTCGCCGGTGGAGAAATTATCCGCGACGCGACCGCCGACAACCACCACATTGCCCGCGACCAGCGGGGTAGAAGTTTGCTGGTAGTAGCCCGGTTTGACTTCACCCATGCCGACTTTCAGGTCAACCACACCGTTGTCACCGAAATCAGCACAGGGTTTGCCGTTATCGGCGTTAATGGCAATCAGACGCGCATCAATGGTTGGCAGGAACAGACGACGCTCGCAGGTTCCGCTGACAGTGCCACCGGTCGCCGCTGGCGCTTGCGGCGCATTCGTAGCAGGCGTAGCCGCTTCAGAAGCCGCAACCGGACTTGCCGGTTCAGCCGCAGGAACCGCAGCGGGTTGGGCTGCCGGGGCTTGTGGCGCCGCGCTGTTTTCAAAATAACCCAGGCCACGACAACGCTGCCAGTTAGGCGCGGTGGAGTTGGAATCGTAGGACCAGAGCTTTTTACCGTCATCAACAGACAAGGCGATCACTTTGCTGTAGGCCGTACAGACAAACAGTTTGTCGCCGATTTGCAACGGGGTGTTCTGGTCTTCAGCGCCGGAGCCATTGCTCTGCGGGATATCACCGGTATGAGCAATCCATGCAACCTGAAGTTTATCCACGTTGGTTTTGTTAATCTGATCCAGGGCTGCGAAACGGTCACCCGCAGTGGTGTTACCCCAGCTTTCCCAGTTCTTTTGCTCTGCACCTTTTTCTACCGGTTTCACCGGCACCTGATCGTCGGCGGTACTGATGATAGGTGTTGGCACAAAGGTATTAGCGAAAGCGGCAATCAGCGCGACAGCCAAAACCGCCGCCACTGAAAAGGCTGGCGCTTTACGCGTCACCAGACCCGTGCGTGCTTTAAGCAGCGGATAGATCAGCGCGACCAGAAATGCCAGAACGCCAAACGTGAACAGACGGGAGAACAATGGCCAGAATGTGAAACCTGCGTCCCGGACAGCCCAGATAACAGAAAGCACAAAGGCCAGGGCGTAAAGCCATGCGCCCGATGGCTTACCTTTGAAAATCAAAACGGCGGAAACGATGAGCGCCAGACCCATCAGCAGAAAGTAAATACTTCCCCCCAATGTGGCCAGATACGCGCCACCGATACCGAGTATCAGACCGATGACGAGCATCAGTGCACTCAGCAGCCAGAGGAGCCAGGTCCACTTGCTATTTGTTGTTGGCATGATTTATCTCACTGCATAGTTGTAGATAACTGTTGATAGAAAACAGGTAACACTTAATGACCACTCGTTATTAAATGAACCAAATAGAACAATTTCGCGCAAATAATAATACTTCTCATCGAGGTTGTGAATGTGTAACGAAGAGTTTGAAATTAGGTAAAATTTTATTGAAAGGATGATTATTTATGCGAATGGGGTTTGTAATTGATTTTAAAGAATAAAATAAAAACACTTATTCATAATTTTGATTGATAAGTGATTTTATATGCATTATTCATCTAGTTGGCCGCACATATTATCAGCGAATTGCTTATCGCTATGGGGGGATACCACTTTGGACTGACGGGTACGATTTTAGCGAACCTGTCGGGTCGTTTTACAAATAGCCCTCGATTAAGGTCTTCATTTCCTGAGTGATGTGTTCCACCAGGCGACTTTTTGGGATCTGCGGCGGGAAAACGGCGAGATAGGCAATACTGATATCGGGCGTAAACGGTTTGAGAACGATATCGCTTTTGTGGCTGCGTGCGGTGATGAAATCGACCACACCTATGCCCAGGTTATTCCCCGCCATCACACAACAATTGTTCAGCGACGTTTCAATCGGGTTATTCATATATAAATCGAGGCGGCTCATCACCTGATCCAGCTGTTCACGCAGCGGCGTTTTTCGCCCCGGAATAATAGGGCGGTAACGCGTCAGGTCCATCGCGGTGACCACGTCCTGTTGGGCCAGCGGATGACGCGGCGACATCACGGCGACCGCATTCGCCCGTGCCAGCATCTCCGCTTCCAGTCCTTTCACGTCAGGCTTACCAAAAATGAACCCGACGTCGTACTGATTACTGGTCACCACATCAGTGATGTGCGTAGTACTTTCGATATCCAGAAACAGCGAGATGTCGTCAATACTCTCAATCAGTGGCGGCAGAATGTGTTCGGCGCAAAGCGCAGAAAGCGCCGCAACCGTACCGATGCGTAAAACACTGCCTTTTGAATGACGGATTTCATCAGCAATACGTGAAATATGTTCAAGCCCGAGGTACAAACGCTCGACTTCACGATACAACTTGATGGCATCGTCCCGTGGGATCAAGCCGCGTCCGTCCCGGTCAAACAGCTTCAGATCAACCGCATATTCGAAGTCGCGGATCAGGCGGCTCACCGCTGGCTGGGTGATGTTCATCATATTTGCGGCAGCGGTAATGCCGCCGGTAAGGATCACCTTGTGAAAAGCTTCAACCTGTCTGGGATTAATTTTCATAATACATCCTCAAGATCCATAACATTTGTTTATGGATGTAACACAAAATACAATTTTCAATTCAGAAGTCCACCCCCTAGACTCGGATTTAGGATCTGACACACATTGCCTGAAAATCTAAAATAATTAAGGGTTAAATGCATGAGAACGTCCGTTTTGGCAGGAGTGCTTTTCCCGGCACTGGCCACGCTTTTTGTTTCACAGACCGTACACGCGGCTGATCTTACTCTCGGTCTGGCTGCTTCTACCACTTCCATGGATCCACAATTTTACGTCGGCGGTGCCAACAGCGCGATGGCGCGTAATATTTTTGATGGTTTGGTGAATCAGGACGAAAAACAACAGATTACCCCTGCGCTTGCGGTGTCATGGAAAGTGATTAATGACACCACCTGGGAATTTGCCCTGCGTCCCGGCGTGAAATTCCACGATGGCAGTGAGTTCACGGCTAAAGATGTGATTGCCAGCGTGAAACGCGTGGCGCTGGCGTCAAAGAACAGCCCGAGCGCCTATACGCCGTACGTTAACGATATCGCTGAGGTCACCGAGATCAATCCTTTAACGGTGAGAATTACCACTAAAGCGCCGACACCGTTATTACTGAACAACTTAAGCCGTGTCGCCATCTTACCGGCGCGTCTGGAAACGGTCGGGTCACAAACCCTCAACGAAGGGAAAGACGTCACCGGTACCGGTCCGTTCAAATTTGTCAGCTGGACGCCGGACGATAACGTGGTGCTGGTGCGTAATGACCAGTACTGGGGCGGAAAAGCTCAGTGGGATAAAGTGACGTTACGCGTATTCAAAAACCCGAGCGCCCGCGTGGCTGCGTTGCGTTCCGGTGATGTTGACATGATCGAAAGTGTACCGACGGCAGACGGACGAAATCTGGGCAAACAAGCCAGCCTGCAGCTGGAATCCGTGGCCGGTAACCGTATTTTGTATTTACACCCGGATCAGGATCGTGATGTGTCGCCGTTTGCTAAAGGGCCGGACGGCAGCAATCCGCTGAAAAAGCGGGAAGTGCGCGAGGCGATGTCGCTGGCGATAAACCGTCAGGCGATAGTTGACCGTATCATGGACGGGCAGGGCGTACCCGCATCGCAGCTGGTGCCCAAAGGCTACTTAGGTTACACCCCGGCGATTGCCGCACCGGTCTATGACCCGGCGAAAGCGAAGCAATTGCTGACGCAGGCCGGTTATCCGGATGGCTTCACCCTGACCTTCCATGCGTCGAACGACCGTTATCCGAACGATTCTAAAATCGCGCAGGCGCTCGGCCAGATGTTCAGCCGTATCGGTATTAAAACTGACGTTGTCACTATGCCGGGCAGCGTATATTTCTCCCGCGCATCCAAACGCGATTTCAGCCTGATCATGGGCGGTGCAGCGATTGAAACCGGTGAAGCCTCCGGTGTGCTGGGACCGTTGCTCGAAACCTTCGGGCCGAACGGCGGACAGGGTAACCGCGGACGTTACTCGAACCCTGAGTTTGATAAAACACTGGTGCAGGCGCGGGAAACCCTCGACGACGGCCAGCGTGAAAAGTTACTGCAACATGCCACAGAGATTGCGATGAAGGACGAAGGCGTCATTCCGCTGCTGTTCCTCTCCTACACCTGGGCGATGAAAACACCTTATACCTACGTCGGCCGCTCCGACGGCTATACGTTGCCGTACTTTGTGCATGAGAAACACTAAATAAGCGCAAAGTACATACCAGACCAAGGCGGGAATAGAGCACCAACACCAGGGTTGTTCTAAGAAAAGAGAGAGAAGCTATGACTTCTTTTAGCGGTGTGTATCCCTATCTGGTTTCGCCGGTCACTGACGGCGGCCAGATAGATAAACCGGTGCTGACTGCGCTGGTTGAACATCTGATTACCAGTGGCGTGCAGGGTCTGACGCCACTTGGCAGTACAGGTGAGTTTGCCTATCTCAATGCAGAACAGCGCACTGAGATAGTGAAAACCGTTGTGGAAGCCGCCCGGGGGCGCGTTCCGGTCATTGCCGGTGTCGCCGCTACCACCATTCAGGACGCCGTAGCGCAAACCGCTCGCTACGTCGCTCTGGGTGTGGACGGTATTCTGGCGATCCTTGAGGCGTATTTCCCGGTGCCCGAACAGGGCGTCGAAAATTACTTTCGTGCCATCGCGACCGCAGCCGGAAAGCTGCCGGTCGTGCTGTACACCAATCCGCAGTTCCAGCGTTCTGATCTCAGCCTGCCGTTGATTGAGCGGCTGAGTCATGTGGAAAATATCAACTATATTAAAGATGCCTCGGCCAACACTGGTCGTTTGCTGTCGATTATTGAACGCACACAGGGGCGGATGCAGGTTTTTGCCGCCTCGGCACATATCCCGGCCTGCGTGATGCTGATTGGCGGCGTGGGCTGGATGGCAGGCCCGGCCTGTATTGTACCGAAACAAAGTCTGGCACTGTATGAAGCTGCGAAGCAGGGTGACTGGACAAAAGCGATGGCATTGCAGCGTCCGCTGTGGCGCATCAATGAAATCTTCGCCAAATACTCCCTCGCGGGGTGTATCAAAGCGGCGCTGCAATTACAGGGATTTGAGGTAGGCGATCCGTTGCCGCCACAGGTGCCGTTAAACGAGGCTGCGCGTCAGGAAATCGCGGATGTTTTGCGCTCTGTGGGGGCACTGTGAAAACCTTACCGGTGATCATTGACTGCGATCCGGGTATTGACGATGCTATCGCGCTGCTCAGTGCATTCGTCGCACCCCAGCTGGATATCCTCGGCATTTGCACCGTGTGTGGCAATCAGCCACTGGTGAATACTACCCGGAATGCGCTGCAAATTACCGAACTGGGTTACCGGGTGGATATCCCGGTGTTTGCCGGTTGTCATCAGCCGCTGCTGCGTGCGCCGATCCATGGCCAGTTTCACGGTGAAAATGGTCTGGGTAACACCGCCTTTCCCGCGCCGCAAAAACAGGCCGAATCCCTTCATGCTGTTAACTTTCTGATCAACCGTTGCGAACAGGCCATTGAAAATAATCAGCCACTGACACTGTGCGTGCTCGGGCCGCTGACCAACCTGGCAACAGCGCTGCGTATGAAACCTGAGATCACTGCCGGTATTAGCCGCGTGGTGCTGATGGGTGGGGCCTATCGCGAAGCCGGTAACCGTACCATGACCTCCGAATTCAATATGTTCGCCGATCCCCATGCTGCGTATATTGTGTTTTCCGCCGGGCTCAGCATCACCGTTTTACCGCTCGACGCCACGCACCAGGTGATTCTCACACCGGAACATGTGGCGAAGTTTATCAAAGTCTCCGGACGTCTCTCCGCTCCGTTGGGCGAACTGATGGCGTTCTGGGATCGCAACGACGTGCGCCGTTACGGGTCACGGGGCGGGCCGCTGCATGACCCGCTGGTGATTGCTTACGTTCTGGCGCCGGAACTGTTCGGTACCGAAAAAGCACGGGTGTTTGTCGAACACGAGAGCGAGTTGTGTATGGGGCAAACCGTCGCCGACTGGTACGGCAAGTCGGGGCTGACCCCCAATGTCGATATCGTCACGCGCGTGGACGCGACCAAAATCTTCGCGCTGTTTTACGAACTGCTTTCACGTTATGCCGGGAAATAAAATTATGAGCCAGCGCATCATTATAGATACCGATCCTGGCGTGGATGACGCCATCGCGTTGTGGCTGGCATTGGCCTCGCCGGAGCTGGACGTGCTCGGCGTGACCGTTGTCGCAGGTAATGTGGCGCTGAAAGACACCGTGCGTAACGCCTGCAAAATTGTCGCCTTGTCCGGCAAAACTGCTACGCCCGTTTTCGCCGGTGCGCCCGGTCCGCTGGTACGCGAACAGGTTTACGGCAAGTACGCGCATATCGGCGCGTTTAACGATGAACTGGTGCCGGACACCGGCCTGCAACCGCGGGCTGAACACGCCGTGGATTTTCTGGTGCGTACCTTAAGACAGGCTGCCGAAGATAATGACCCGATTTCGTTGTGCGTGATTGGCCCGATGACTAATATCGCGCTGGCGCTCGGCATGCATCCGGATGTCGCACGCGGCATCAAACAGATCGTCACCATGAGTTGTGCCTTTACCGCCCTCGGCCATCGCGTGCCATGGGCCGAATTTAACGTCTATGCCGATCCGCATGCGGCTGAAAAAGTATTTAACAGCGGCGTACCGCTGATCATCATGCCACTCGATATGACCTTTCAGGCGCTGATCGGTGCAGAGGATATCGGGGCATTAAAACAGGATGGCGGCCTGCCGGGAGAATCCGTTGCTGCGTTACTGAATGCGTTTGACCGTAGTGATCTCAATCGTTTTGGTCGCGAAGGCGGGCCGGTGCATGACGCCACCACTGTCGCGTGGTTATTGCAACCCGGCTTGTTTGAAGGCCAGCCCGCCCGCGTGGGTGTGGCGGTTTCCGGTCATACTGCCGGCTATACTTACGCGGATTTCTGGAACAAACTGGCGACGCCTGCGAATGCGGTGGTCATGCAGACGGTCGATGAGTCCGGTTTCTTTAGCCTGATACGCCGAGTATTTTCCCGTTACGGCGATTCATCCGGCGAAATGTGCGCATGAACCGTTACCTGCTCGGGCGTTTCGGACAAACGTTGCTGACGCTGTTCGTGATGTCATTGCTGGTTTTCTGGGGTGTGTATCTGGTGGGTAACCCGGTCGATTTGTTGATCAGTACCACGGCCACGCCCGCTGAACGCCTCAGTGTGATCCAGTCTTTTGGCCTCGATAAACCGGTGTGGGAGCAATATGGCCTGTTTGTGGTCAATGCCCTGCATGGCGACATGGGTAACTCATTCATTTACAACCAGCCGGCGCTGCACCTGATTTTTCAGCGTATGCCCGCAACACTCGAACTGGCGCTGGTGGCCTTTGTTCTGGCGCTGGTGATTGGCATTCCGCTCGGCGTCTACGCCGGTTTGCATCCTGACGGAGGGTTATCGAAATCAGTCATGACTGTCTCGATTTTAGGTTTCAGCCTGCCGACGTTCTGGATTGGTCTGATGATGATCATGTTGTTCAGCGTCAAACTTGGCGTACTTCCCGCCTCCGGGCGCGGTGCGACGGTGGATGTTTTCGGCGTTCCTGTCAGCCTCTTTACCGCCGACGGTCTGGCACATCTGATTCTGCCCGCCTTCAATCTGGCACTGTTTAAAATTTCGCTGGTTATTCGTCTGACCCGCGCGGGGGTGCTTGAGTGCCTGCAACAGGACTTCATCCGTTTTGCCCGCGCCAAAGGCTTATCGGAAAGCCGCATTGTGTTGGTTCATGTGTTGAAAAATACGCTGATCCCGCTGATTACCGTCATCGGACTGGAGCTGGGGTCGCTGATTGCTTTTGCCGTGGTCACCGAAACCATTTATGCCTGGCCGGGCATGGGTAAACTGATTATTGATTCTATTGCCGTGCTCGACAGGCCTGTGATCCTGGCGTATCTGATGATCACCGTGGTGATGTTCAGCCTGATCAACCTGCTGGTGGATGTGCTGTATGTGCTGGTGGATCCGCGTGTGCGGCTGGGGGGCGGCAACTGATGGTGTCTGATTCCGTACATTCTCGCTCAGCCGTTCAGGGCAAAACGTCCCCGGCATTTTACAACACCGTGCGTGCGTTGCTGCGCAATAAATTCTCCTTATGTGGCCTGATCATTTTAGGTATCGCCATTCTGCTGGCGGTGCTGGCACCCTGGTTCTCGCCACAAAATCCGTATGATCTGTCGCAGCTTGATATCATGGATGGCCGCCTGAGCCCGGGTTCATCCAGCCTGAATGGCATGATCTACTGGCTCGGTACCGACGATCAGGGGCGCGATTTGCTGAGCGCCATTTTGTACGGCACGCGAACCAGCCTGCTGGTGGGGGTCTCCAGTGCGGTAATTGCGCTGACCATTGGCGCAACATTGGGACTTATCAGCGCTTACGCTGGCGGCAAAACGGATGCACTGATCATGCGTATTGTTGATATCCAGCTGAGCTTTCCGCCGATCCTGATTGCGTTGATTTTGCTGGCAGTGCTTGGGCAGGGCGTCGATAAAATTATTCTTGCGCTGGTGGTCACGCAATGGGCCTATTACGCACGTACCCTTCGCGGTTCGGCACTGCTGGAACGTCGCCGCAGTTACGTGGATGCCGCGCGCAGTATGGCGCTTTCCCGTCCGCGCATTCTGTTTCGCCATATTTTACCTAACTGCCTGCCGCCGCTGATTGTCGTGGCAACCATGCGGATTGCTTACGCCATCATGCTTGAGGCCACATTGTCGTTTCTTGGCATTGGTTTGCCCGTTACCGAGCCTTCGCTCGGTCTGCTGATTGCCAACGGTTTTGATTACCTGATGTCCGGCGATTACTGGATAAGTTTTTTCCCCGGCATCACGTTGCTGGTGCTGATTGTCGCCATCAACTTAATCGGTGACGCCTTACGCGATATCCTCAACCCACGGAATAAGGATTGATGATGCAGACCCCGGTTTTACAGGTCGATAATCTTAATACCGCATTTTCCGTGCGTGGCGAATGGCTGAATGTGGTGCGTGACCTTTCGTTCTCCATTGGCCCGAAAGAAACACTGGCGCTGGTGGGAGAATCCGGTTCTGGTAAAAGCGTGACGGCGATGTCAGTTATGCGCTTACTGGACGAAAAACAGACCCGTTATTCCGGCAGTATTCAGTTTGATGGTCGGGAATTGCTCAGCCTTAACCGTGCGCAGATGCAAAGCATCCGCGGCAACCACATTGGTATGATTTTTCAGGAGCCGATGACCAGCCTGAATCCGGTACTGAAAATCGGTGTGCAAATTACCGAAGTGCTGAAGCGACATCGCGGTATGGACGATGCTGCCGCGCGTGCCGAAGCTGTCCGTTTGCTTGAGAAAGTGCGCATCCCGGCAGCCGCCTCGCGGATGAATGAATATCCGCTGAGTTTTTCCGGTGGCATGCGTCAGCGCGTGGTCATCGCCATCGCGCTGGCCTGCAATCCGCGTTTGCTGATTGCGGATGAACCCACGACCGCACTGGATGTGACCATTCAGGCGCAAATTCTGGCGCTGATCAAATCCTTGCAGGAGGAAGAGGGCATGTCTGTTCTGTTCATCACCCACGATATGGGCGTGGTGGCGGAAGTGGCGGATCGCACGCTGGTGATGCACCGTGGCGAAGCCGCAGAACAGGGAACCACGCGGGAAATCTTCCATCACTCCAAACATCCTTACACGCGTGCGCTGCTGTCGGCGGTGCCACGGCTGGGGGCGATGCATGGCATAGCGTTGCCGAAACGCTTCCCGCTGACTGACATGCAGACCGGCGAACCGCTGCCGGTGGCGGTGTCTGTCGATACGCTGCGCCGCGGTCAGCCAGTGCTGGAGGTTAAAAACCTCGTGACACGTTTTGATGTGAAATCCGGTCTGTTGCGCCGCGTATCTGCCCGCATACATGCGGTGGAAGATATCTCATTCAGTCTGCAACCGGGCGAAACTCTCTCACTGGTCGGTGAATCCGGCTGCGGCAAATCCACCACCGGACGCACAATTTTACGTCTCACCGAAGCGACTTCCGGTGATGTGCTGATCTGCGGACAGGATATCCGCCGGGCAGACAACGCGCGGCTGGCTGAAATCCGTACCCAGGCGCAGATGATTTTTCAGGATCCGTACGAAAGCCTTAACCCGAGAATGCGCATTGGCCAGGCGATTGCCGAACCGATGATAAGCCTCGGTTTGCACGATGCCGCCAGCGCTAAACACCGCGTGGCGCAACTGCTGGAGCAGGTCGGATTACAAAGCAATATGGCGATGCGTTTTCCTCATCAGTTTTCGGGCGGACAGCGCCAGCGTATCTGCATTGCACGCGCGCTGGCGCTCGAGCCGAAAATGATTATCGCCGATGAAGCGGTGTCCGCGCTGGATGTGTCAGTTAAAGCGCAGGTCATTAACCTGATGCTCGATCTGCAACAGGCGCTCGGGCTGGCGTATGTGTTTATCTCGCATGACATGGCGGTGGTCGAGCGGATCAGCCATCGCGTGGCGGTGATGTATCTGGGTGAAATCGTTGAAATCGGTTCGCGGGCGGATATTTTCGAAAATCCGCAGCATCTTTATACCCGCAAACTACTGGCCGCCGTACCGGTGCCCGACCCGGATGTTCACCACACACGCACCGTGGTACCGGAAGAAATTGCCAGCCCTCTGCGCGCTGCTACTTATCAGCCGCCGGTGCGCCATTACCGCGAAGTCAGCAACGGACATTTCGTGCAGCTTTAACGGTGCCTTTCACCTGGATTTTCCTTTCTCTTCCCTCCTGACCCTCCCGACATTCCATTAGTGGGATTTAAAAATGGGAATCGATGCCACTTTAAGCAATTGCAGGCAAAAAATGCGTTTTTTTTCTGGGATTATGGACTGCGCTTATAAAAAATCTAAAAATAAATTCCTGTGAGAATATATGTTGCCACTTAATGATTTATGCTGGTTACCTGATCGCATCTCTTTAAGACCATTAAGTACACTTGAATCATCTCATAATTTAAAAACAGGTGCGCGTAAGGTTCTTGAACGTTATTACTCATTGAACAGCGTGGGGATGTTTACGGGTAACCATACACAAATGTTGCAGGAAACCCTTTCCGCGCTGGTGGGTGCAAATAAAAATATAACGCACATGCAGGGATATTTGATATATGCCAAAACCCAGACGCACAATACTTTTTTTGAAACCTCCTGGCTCGATGAGATCGCCATCGGTTGCGGAATAGGCCATTGGGAAACATTAACGGTGAGTCTTAATCATTGCGCGTCGGCACTGTCTGCGATCCATTTATTAAAAAGCCGGATCATAAAAAGCCAGCAACCGATGATACTCCTGACGGGGGAAAAAGCGTTTCATAGTGATATTAATAAGCTTGATAATAGTGTCATGGCGGAAGTCCCTGCGGCAATGCTACTGAACGCGGGGCACTCACGGTGGCAAATCAATCACACCGCCGTGCGGCATTTATCTTCATTTTATAACAATCATCGTGAGTCTACGGCTGCCCGGAGGCGGGAACTATTTTCATCGCTTGAGCAGGATTATTATGATTTTTATACCTATGTATTGGATAAGTTTCATCTCTCCATCGGCGATATAGATGCTATTGTTCCTGGCAATATAGATATGCCCATGCTTAAACGTATAGCTGATAAATTGAAGTTCAGAGGCGAGCTTTTTACAGAACATATATCAGGTTATGGCCATGCATATTGTTCTGATATTTTATTTAACGTGTCTTCATTATTAGAGCGCTTCGACGGCAAAAGAATTCTCTGCGTTGCAATGGGAATGGGGATAACGATGTCTTGTATCCTGATTGAAAAAAACGAAATTAATGAGGTAAAGCATGTCAGCACTACTTTCGGCAGTTAATGATGCATTAAACGATGTTATGTCTGCAAAAATCTCCATTACGTCAGACACTGATTTCAATGAAGATCTGGATCTGGATTCGGTATTATTTGTTCAGTTCTTACTCACGCTGGAGGAAAAAATCCCCGGCCTGATGTTTGAACCTGATCAAATCAATCAGGATGCATTTACCACGGTCGGAAAACTTATCCAGTGGATTGAGCAACACCTGCAGCTGGAGAGCTCTGATGTCTGAAGAGGAGTTTACCCGGCTTTATTTTTTGTTCAGAGACCTTAAGCCAGCAGATGCCCTCCGGCAGATGCGTCAGAAGTGGGCAGATCCTGCGAGTGGCGTATTTTGTCGCGGGTATCAGTTGGTGGGTCAACACAGCGAAGCGGATAGGGATGAGCACACGGAGTCTGACCGTATTTTGGCTTCACTGGGTATCTCTTTGCACTACAACGCTGGAGAAGCGACAGGTACAGACCCGATCCCGCTGGTTGCCTCTTTTGCGGCCCGGTTAGGGCTTCTGAGCCAGATCCTGACAATCAGCTGGGAGCACTTATCCGCGCGCAAGAGTTTTGGTGTTAAAACCACCCGACATCAGTTGGTGAAGGCCGATTTCGCCGATCTCAGCAATCAGACAGAATTGTTGCTGATCCAATGGCAAAGGCGCGTTGCAGCACAGGATTTTGCCGGGGCGCAGGCAGATCACTGGCAGATCACGGTGTTAACCAACAGAGCAGAAAAACTGATGGGCGGGCACGGCTACCTATCAGGCTCAACTCACAGCTTTTCTTATCTGTCGGTAATGATTTATAGCCTGTATGGAAAAACGGCATTCGGGGCTGTAACTTTGTTGCCTGGCTATCAGGAGCATGCAATATGAACTCCCCATCTGAAATGACGATGCCGCGACGCCAAAGCCTGGGCAAAGATATCACCGACCTGATGAAGTTAGCCTGGCCGATGATTATTGTGGCGATTGCCGTATCCTTTTCCCAAAATATTCAGACCGCCATTTTGGGTCACGGAAGCGAAACCGGATCAATTTATTTGCTCTCCATGCTTCAGCCTTTCAGTTTTTTATTCCTGGCTATTCTGGAATGTCTGGCTATCACTAATCAGGTTTTCAGTGCCCGTTCGTTGAATCTGTGGTCCCGGCAAAAGGTGCTGAAGGCAACGTCACTGCTGGCGACGCTGGGTATCCTGATTGTGGCGCTGCTCAGTGGCGCGACGGCCCTGTGTTCCCCACTATTGCAGGCAATGCTGCCGGTCGCCGGCAATGAATTCTATGCTTCTGCATTACCGCTCTATTTCCTCTCCATGCTGCCTTTTATACAACTCGAGATGTGTAACAGTGCACTTCGGGGACAAGGGAAAAGCGCATTGAGCATGGTATTAGTTATCGCCTATATCGTTCTGAATGCGCTTCTCTGTTACGCCTGCTATCAGTTCTACGGGTTAGGTTTTTACTCCATTATTGTGGCAAATTCTCTGGCTTCAGCCCTGCTTATCCCCGTCGCGCTTTGGCTGGTATGGCGCATAGGCCGTAACGTGAAAGATGACCGGCCGGGGGCTTTCATTGCGCGCCTCAGCGGGCTTCTGTTTCAGGTGGGAATGCCAATATTTGCCTCGCTGGTGGTACTATTTTTCAGTTCGCTACTGATATTCCCGTTAATAGGTACGTTGGGTGAGCAATATGTTGCCGGCTTTCTGATCGTCACCAAAATCAGAATGTTTATCGTTATTCCCGCTGTGGCCTGCGGATCTGCTCTGGCGATATTAATTAACCAGCGTCTGGCGATCAGTACAGGGGAAGAATTAAAACGTTTACTGCATCGGGGACTCACTTTTATTGGCATCTTTTATCTTCTGCTGACATCAGGGGTCTATTTTACCGAGGCCAGTCTGATTAAAATATTATCGGGCGACAAAACAATACAAGATGTCAGCAGTCAGATGTTATTAATATTATTACCGACTTTCTTCCTGACATCTTTTGTTGCCTCTCTTCAGGCGTTACTCGAACAACTTGATCAGGCCAGACGGGTACTGGTATTAACCGTTATCATTGAATTACTGACAGTCATCACCCTGTTGGTGGGGTGGGGCAATTTTTCCCAGCTTAAAAGCATCATGAATATTATTATTATATTCAATGTCATCTACTTTATCGCATTCGGCAGGGAGTACTGGCGTCTGGCAAATAAAATAGGGAGCGACAATGTTTTATAGCTTCTTTTACCCCGTTCTTTTGTTCTTTTCACTGGTGCACCAAAATTATCTTCGGGTGCTGGTTCTGATGAGATTACGCCCCTCTTTATTGATGAAAGCGAAAATCAGACCTGCGACACATTATAGCAGGGCATGCAGACTAATAAGTTTATTCGATTTATATTCATTGCATGTTATGTCTTCTTACCTTTCTGCTTTATACGCGTTGCGTCTGTTCGAAAAGACCCGGCCCTTACCCTATAAACAGGGTGAAATCATGCTGCTCAGCCGCTGCCTGCAGGAGGAGCTTTTCTGGCGCAAATCATTTGTTAAGGTTTTTATTTACCCGCAAGCGGACCCGCAGGCAGAGAAAGTTTTACTGCTTCATGGATGGGATGGCAGAAGTATTATGTTGCGGCAAATGGCGCAGCGGTTACAGGAAAAAGGTTACAGTGTTTATGCACCGGATCTTCCGGCACATGGAATTTCTCCCGGCAAAAAAGTGTCCTTCTATGATCTTTCACGGGCAGTGATGGATATGGAAAAACACTATGGCCATTTTTCTGTCGTCATTGGCCATTCGACGGGGGGATTAATTGGCTGTATGGCGGCATTACAGGGGCTGTTTTTTAAGCGCATGATTTTAATCAGCAGTCCGTGCAGTTATGGAAAGATGATGGACAGATATGTCTGCAATAATAAGCTTCCAAAGCGTATTGCCGGTTCCATGAAAAAGCTTTATCAACTCCGCTATGGCGTTCATCCTGATGCTATTGGTCCGGAACTCATCGGAGCAATAACGCAGCCTGTGATGATATTACATGATAAAAATGATCTTAGTATCGGACTGGATGAAGCCCTAATTCTGAGCCGTTCTCTGGAGAAAAGTAAATTAATTGTGACAGAAGGCCAGGGTCACAATGGCGCATTACGTGACCCTGCTGTCTTTAAACACATTTCAGATTTTGTGAGTCAGACTGTGCATGAAGATTATTCATCATTTTCTGAACCAAAGTTGATATTGCGCGTAGCGAATAATATAAAAAGGCATAAGTGATCTTGTGATAATTATAAACTGTGCAGATTATTAATTAACATGCTTCTCGAAAAGTTATTTCTTTGAATGCCAAAAATAAAATCATAATCTGAGGTTTCTTTTTTACTTTCAGGCCGTGTTGTCCTGAGGACATTTTGTTTAAATTTAAGGGGAGACTCATTATAGGTTTTGCTGAAACTTCTGGAAAAATGCGGTAATGATGAAAATCCGCAAGCATAACTGATATCCGTCAGGGACCATTCGGGTGCTAAATGAATAAACTCCCTTGCTAAGGCGAGCCGGACTTTCCACATCCATTTTATCGGTGTGACATCATAGAAATGTTTGAATACCCGGCAAATATCAAATCGTGTTTTACCACATATCTTTTCCAAATCCTCAAGCGTTATTTCGTCAGAAATATTCTCAAGCATAAAATTAATGATCCTGACAACACATAATGCTTTTTCGGTATGTGCATGTTTTCCATACACAGTTAAATGACGATGATTCAGATCCTCGATTATTTTCTGAGTGAAAAGTGTTTTTTCAGCGTTCGACAGTTTGCGTTGCCACATACCCACCCCTTCTGTGCAAGCCATTAATGATGAACTTTTTAAAAGCGTAACTCCGTACATGAAAGGCTTAAGCAATTGCTATGCCATATTTTTATTGGTTTTAACTGTCTGTTTTTTAATACAATTATTATAAATTTCTGTTAACGGAACGCGAAATTCCCATTTTCGAAACGTGGTCATTAATGTGAATGAGCCAATATCCCATTAATGGGAATCCTTGCTATAAGCGGGATTGTGCCGGGTAAAAAGAGGGGACAGGTCTTGCCGTCCCGGTTGCTGTTCCATTAATGAGATAGAAATGGAACAAAGGGAAAGGGGGGATTTATTTGATATTAAAAATTCTTTCAAAATCATTAAGTTAATTTGATTTCTGCTATTGGCATGCTTTGTGCTTAAAGCTAAGGAGTTATCAGAAAAGGTATTATCATGGATATTTCAATCCCGCAGACCGGGAATAAATTTGTACTGAAGCGATACCGCAAATCTATTGTTATGGGTGCGTTATTTTTGGCCGCGCTGGTGGCAATCTACAGTTACCGTTTTTCTCCCTATCAGATCTCCCGTGGAAGTATTGCTGTCGGGCAGGTTCAGTATGGAAATTTCTCGGTTGAAGTGCGGGGTAACGGGGTATTGTTGCCGCGTGATATTAACTGGGTTGCTGCGAATGTGGATGCGCGCGTGGAAGAAGTCATCTACAAACCCGGTATGAAGGTAAGTAAAGGGCAATTGCTGGTCAGAATGAGTAACCCGACGCTGGAGCAGAAACTACAAGAAAACCGGCTCGAACTGGATGCCCGCCGGGCTGAGACCGACGCGACTAATGCAGAATTACAAAATAAGATACTGAGTCAGGAAGCACTGGTTCTTGATGCCAGAAGCCGGTTACTCAGCTCTACGATGCGACTTGCCGCGCAAAAGAAATATATTGCGGCAGTGCCGGTGCTGGAATATGAAACAACCCGTATTAATACGGAACAATATCGTCAGCAACTGGTTCTTGAGGAAAAACGGCTGAGCACCCTCAGACTCAGTGTGGATGCGGATATCAAAGCCAGCGCGATGCGCCTTAACAAGCTGGAATCGTTGGTGCAACTGAGCCAGCAGGATGTTGATTCACTTAATGTCACCTCGCCGATAGAGGGAATTTTGCAGGATGTGAAAGTACAGGTGGGGCAGAGGATCACCACAGGGACCAGTATTGCCCGTCTGGCGAAAGAAAAGGAGCTTTATGCTGAACTCAAAGTGCCGGAATTACAGTCCCGCGATCTGGCTGTGGGACAACAGGTGACGATCAATACCGGACGCAGCCAGTTCACAGGCGTGCTGTCACGGGTTGACCCGGCAGTGACGAATGGCACGGTTAAGGTGGATGTGACATTCAACCAGCCACTGCCGCAGGAAGCCCGTCCTGATCTGAGCGTTGATGGCCTGATTGCAGTGACGAAAATTAATGATTCTCTGTACGTCGAGCGGCCACCGTTCGCGCAAAATAATTTACCGTCGATGCTCTATAAGCTCGATGAAAACGAACATTCAGCCACCAAAATGAAGGTCAACTTCGGGCAAGGATCTGCAGATTATATTCAGGTGACCAGTGGCCTGCGTGCGGGAGACAAAATTATTCTCAGTGACAGCACGGCCTGGCAAGGGGCTGATCAAATTGAGATGACTAAATGATGCCGGCTCACCTGCAAAAGACGCCAGCTAATCGTATAAAGCTATGGAGATGAAAATGACGGAATCACTGGTAGAACTCACTGATGTGAACAAGATATTTTTAACAGATGAAATCGAAACTCACGCCCTGAGCAAGATTACGCTCAGTATTTCTAAAGGTGAATATGTGGCGATTTCCGGACCTTCAGGGTGCGGGAAATCGACGCTGTTATCGATTTTGGGGCTGTTAGATGTGGCCTCAACCGGTACCTATCAGCTGGCCGGGCACAACGTAGAAAATATTTCTAAAAAGCAACGTGCGTTGGTGAGAAATCGCGATATCGGTTTCATCTTTCAGTCTTTCAATCTCATCAGTGATCTGACCATTGAGGAAAACGTCTCACTGCCCCTGACTTACCGCAAAGATATTTCTAAAACCGAACGGCAGCAGAGGGTGGCTGAAGCATTAGACAAGGTCAATATGTCTCACCGGGGACGCCATTATCCTTCCCAGCTCTCAGGCGGACAGCAACAACGCGTGGCCGTCGCGCGGGCAATTGTGGGCAATCCCTCCATTATTCTGGCGGATGAACCGACCGGTAACCTGGACTCCCACAATGCCGAGGCGGTGCTGAATATTCTCGATAAGCTGCATCAGGAAGGCGCCACCATCTGCATTGTTACCCATGATCCCCGTTCAGCTGAGCGGGCGCAGCGCAGCATTGTGCTCTCTGACGGACAGGTAGTCGGAGACGGACATGTGTCACGGGAACTGACCCTGATAAAGGAAGCGTAACATGCTTTTTGACATCCGATATGCCTTACGCCTGTTACTGAAAAGCCCGTCATTTACCTTCATCACGGTGCTGATAATGTCCTGTGGCCTGGCGCTGACGCTTTATATGTTTTCAGTGATTAATACCATCATGTTTACGCCGCTTCCTTACCCGGACGGGAAAAATATGGTTTTGCTTAATCCGACAGTTAATGGTGTCAGTCTGAGTGATTCAGGGGTTAACTTTCTGGATTATAAGGAAATTAAAGCGCGTAATACCACCCTCGATGAAGTGGGCTATTTCTATGCTGAGCGCGCAGATATCAGTGACGGCACGAAAGCGGTTTCCTACATGGCAATCCGCAATACACCGGAGATGTTTTCTTATGCAGGTGTCCAGCCCTATCGCGGCAGGGTGCTTAACAGTGAAGATGTCCAGCCCGGCGCGACGCCGGTTGCCGTCATCAGCTACAGCATGTGGCAAAATTACTTTGCTGGCGATGAACAGCTTATTGGCAGGGATGTGCTGATTAATGGCATACACACGCGAATTGTAGGCATCATGCCCGCCAGTTTTGCCTTTCCCTTCTTTCATGATCTCTGGCTCCCCTCCAGACTGGATCCATCACAGTATCTGATGCGGACCGGTGCGCCTGAGGTTTCTGTTTATGCGCGTCTCAAACCTGGTATCGCCCTGGATGAGGCAGACCGTGACCTCAGTCGGGTGATGCAATCGCTGGCCTCTGAGTACCCTGAAAGCAATAAAGGGCTTTCTGCTCAGGTGCTGACATTCCAGGAAAACTTCATGGGTGAGGAGACCATGCCGATATTTATCGTCATGCTTTTCGCGGTGGGTTTTGTGCTGGTGCTGGCATGTTGCAATGTCGGAAACTTATTGCTGGCGAGGACAACAGAACGTTCAAAAGAAATTGCCATCCGCGTCGCGCTGGGTTCACCTTCCGGCCGTTTAGTGATGCAAATGATGTGGGAAAGCTTATTTATTTGCGCCTTCTCGGGTGTGATCGCCGTTCTGCTTGCCGCCTGGGGGCTGGAGATCACCAATGCATTACTCCCCACTTTTGTGCCCAACAAAATTCCCTTCTGGTGGCATTTGTCACTCGATAACATCATGATCTTCAATGCATTGGCTCTGGTTATTATTACCGCTGTCGTGACCAGCGCTCTGCCGGCCTGGAAAATCACGCATGGTAATTTTAACGATGTTCTGCGTGACGGTACACGGGGGGCGCAAAGTCGCGGGGCGGGCAGGATTTCCCGGATTCTGGTGACCTTTGAAGTCGGGTTATCCTGCTCCATTTTGTGTATCAGTGCGCTGCTGGCCCTGTTGGTCTATCAGGCTACACGGGCGGATTACGGCGTGGATACGCAGGGCTATCTCACCGGGCAGATAAACCTGAATGCCAGTCAATATCCTGATGATGCGAGCCGGATCCAGTTCTATCAGCGTCTGCAATCTTCTCTCAGCACCATTCCTGGCGTAGAAAAAACCGCTATCACCACCAGTGCGGTCGGGCAATTTACAGTACCACATCAGGTGGATATCGATTCCTCCACCAATAACAGTAAAGATCGCTGGTCTTATCCTCTGGTTAATGACGTGCAAGTCATGCCGGGTAGCCTCGTGGCAATGGGGATCACGCCGGTGGCAGGCAGAGAGTTTGCCAGCAGTGATACACAGGACTCGCAGCCCGTTGTGGTCGTCAGTCAGTCCTTTGCAGGGCAGTTCTGGCCGGGTGAGCGGGATGTTGTCGGTAAACGTCTGCGCTTTCGTGACACAAACGACCAGCGCTGGTTCACCGTTATCGGTGTGGTGCCTAACGTCATTCATGGCAGGCCTTTCAGTGCATTTCGCCAGCGGGTCACGGTTTACCGTTCCCTTGAACAAATACCTGCGGCCTCATTAACGCTGGTGCTCAGGGCGCAGAATCCTGATACGTTAGGGCCTGCGCTGGTTAATGCGGTACGACAAATTGACAGTACACTGTCGGTTAATCAGGTACAGACGTTAAATCAACGACTTGCCAGGAATACCGCCGGGCTGCATTTCATTGCCAATCTGTTCATGTTGTTTGGGCTGGTCGCGGTAATACTGGCTGCCACCGGCATTTATGCCGTGATGCGCAATGTGATAAATCAACGTATTCAGGAAATCGGGGTGCGTATGGCGATGGGGGCAACGGAAGGGGTTCTGTTGCGCATGCTGATGCTCCAGGGCAGCAAACAATTACTTATTGGCCTGATTATCGGGCTGCCTTTGGCTTTCTTTGTCGCGCCAAAGCTGACGCGCATATTGGGTAACGGTCATACGTCCTTTGCGCTACTCTTTTGGGCGGTGGCGGTAATGATTTCTTTAATTGTGGCGTTAGCCGTCTGGCTGCCTTCCAGACGTGCCATCCGGATGTCGCCTGCGGACGCCATTCGCTATGAATAACCTGTCGCCGCGCCTGCGGGGTGCGGCGGCACAAGCCGGATGCTTTAATGAACGAAAAAAAACGTATTCTTGTGATTGATGATGATGCGGGCATTCTGACCAGCCTCGACATGTTGCTGCGTATGGAAGGGTATGACGTGACTCTGGAAACACAGGCTAACCGGTTATTGCCACATTTGTCTGACAAAGCCTTTGATCTTGTGTTGATGGACATGAATTTTCAGAAAGACACCACCTCAGGTCTTGAGGGTTTGCAACTGCTGGATGAGTTAAAGAAATTTGATGACTGTCTTCCCGCTGTGGCGATGACGGGGTGGGGAAGTGTGGACATTATCGTAAGCGCAATGCGTGCCGGTGCGGCGGATTTTATTCAAAAACCGTGGGATAACGAACGCCTGTTAAGCATTGTTCAGCAACAGATTGCACTGAGCCAGGCGAGACGCTCCGGGAATTGCCTGCGGGAAGAAAATAAGCTGCTGAAACGGGCACTTGAAGATGACATGGACAGCGAATGGGTGGTTCGTTCACCGGCCATGCAACACTTAATCAACGTTGTTGAAACTGTGGCTGCCACCGATACCAGCATTCTTATACTGGGTGAAAATGGCACCGGCAAAAGTCTGCTGGCCCGCTTCATCCATCAATTGTCCTCCCGTTCTGAGCACAGTATTGTTGAAGTTAACATGGGGTGTATCAATGAGCAGCTGTTTGAAAGCGAGATGTTCGGTCATGTAAAAGGCGCCTTTACCGACGCGCGGGAAAACCGGATTGGCCGTTTTGAACTGGCGGATAAAGGCACACTATTCCTGGATGAAATTGGTAATTTGCCGCTGTCACAACAGGTGAAATTATTGCGTGTCCTGGAAGAGCGGCAGTTTGAACGTGTGGGCTCCTCGCGGACACAAACCACCGGGTGCCGGATAATTGCTGCAACCAACACGGATCTTAAAAACGCCGTGGCCGACGGGCGTTTCCGCCAGGATTTACTCTATCGCCTGAATGTCATCCAGATACAGTTACCGCCGCTGCGCGAAAGGCAGGAGGATATTGAGCCGTTGGCTGAACGTTTCCTGCAACGCTTTGCCCGCAAATATAATAAGCCTAAACCGGTATTATCAGCGCTGGCGAGACAGGGATTGCATGAATATTCGTGGCCGGGAAACATCCGCGAACTGAGCCATTTGCTTGAGCGGGGTGTTTTGCTGTGCCGCAATAATACTATTGACCTGGCTGATCTGTGTCTGCCGCTGCCTGTCAGGGCCGGGGCCGCCGGACATGAGCAAAGTCATAACCCTGTTAACCCGCCTGAAACGGGCACATTGGCGGAAATGGAAGAAACGTTACTCTTACAGCGTCTGCGTCAATATGACGGGAATGCTGTCAAAGCAGCGGAATCGCTGGGGCTGAGTCGCAGTGCTTTTTACCGCAGACTGGATAAACTAAAAATCTGTCATGAGTAAACTTTTTCGGTCATTTGAGTCGCGTCATTTATTACTGTGCAGTTTGTCCCCGCTGGGGGGGGTTATTGCCTATCTTCTGTTGTGGCTCTTCCCGCATCAGTCGGTTTATCTCAAATCGCTTACCCTGGTTATCCTGTGTGCCACGCTGGTGTATTTTTCTTATCACTTCTTCCAGCAACTTCTCTATAAAATCAACGTTATTTCCAACTTGCTGGAAGCCGTTGAGCAGGAAGATTTTAGCCTTCGCGGCGTGACCAGCGGGCAGGGCGTATTTGAAGGCGTCATTGAACAGATCAATGACATTTCAGGTCAGTTATCCCGCCACCGTCAGCAGCAGAAAGAGATGGATTTTCTGCTGCAAAAAGTCATCTCTAATATCAACGTGGCCATTTTTGCGCTGGATGATAACCACCGGCTGATCTGGTGTAATGAGGCAGCATCACGCATGCTCGGGACCTCGCTTGAACAGCTGATCGGGGAAAAATCCAGCCACTGGCAACTGGATGCCCTGTTGCAAAATGCTAACCGGGAGCATCCGGTTGAATCCCACCACGAAGGGCGTCCGGGACGTTATAACGTCTCCAGTGATACCTATATGATTGACGGGATCCGGAATATCTTGCTGTTTGTCAGTGACGTAGACGACATGCTGCGCAAGGAAGAACAAAAAGCCTGGCAAAACCTGCTGCGCGTTATCAGTCACGAAATTAATAACTCCCTCAGCCCGATTGCTTCTATCAGTCAGATGCTGCAACAACATTACCGCCGCCATTCAGAAAATCTGCCCGAAGGCTTTGCGGAAGGTATTGATCTGATAAACCGCCGGGCGAAAGAGCTTATTGCTTTTATCAGCAGTTACCGACAACTGAGCAAACTCGCGCCGCCCGTTAAGGCACCGCTGGATTTCGCGGCCCTGATTTCAGAATTGCCTCTGTTGTTCGCGCATCGCAATATTTGCCTGAAAGGCCCCGCGCCGCTGATGGTGGCTATGGACAGGGTGCAGATCCATCAGCTACTCATCAACCTTATCAAGAATGCGGATGAAGCGATGAGTGATTCCACCACGCCGGTCTGCATTGAATGGTCGCAGGAAAAAGGGCGTTTGTGTGTGACGATCCTTGATCAGGGCGTAGGACTGACCAACCCCAAAAATCTGTTTGTCCCCTTCTATACCACTAAACCTAATGGCAGCGGCATCGGACTGATTTTGTGCCGGCAAATCGCTGAAAGTCATGGCGGTTATCTGTCTCTGGAGAATCGACATGATCGAACCGGTTGCCGGGTTACCCTCAATTTACCGCTGTGATCCTCTTCCTGAACTCCGGGCAGGTGAAGGGCTGTGTTTGCTCCATCATTTTGAGTATTCGCGGCCTGAGCAATCCCTGCGTGAGCGGGCACAATGCTGGCTGCGTCAGGTGCTGGCGAACTGTTTATCGGTGACAGATGAGCAACTCATTATCGCAAGGACGCCTCAGGGTAAACCCTGGCTGCCCGGGGCACCATGGTTGCATTTCAACCTATCGCACAGCGGGGCATCGGCTGCGATAGTGCTTTGTTCCGGGACAGAGGTTGGCGTGGATCTGGAAAGGGTAAGCGGTAAAGTTGAGGTAAAAAAAGCGATTGCCCGCCGGTTTTTCCACCCGGATGAGCAGCGCTGGCTGGCAGAAGATGAAGAACATTACCTGGTCCGTTTTACCCGGCTCTGGAGTATTAAGGAAGCCTGGCTGAAGGCGCGTGGAACCGGGCTGACACAGTCGCTCGCCAGTTTTTGTGCCCTCCCTCAGAATAATGCAACAGCTGACGTATTGGATGAACATACGGGGGAGAGGGGGGTGTTACACCACGCTGTCATTGAGAATGACGGCTTTTATTGTCTGGCGTATGGTGCCTGTCAGACGCGAAAAGACCTGCCCGTCAGATGGCAGGTCTGTCTTCACCGGACCGGGAATTAAGCGCAGCCGGAAGTTGAAATCTCGCTGGCGAAAGCACTGGCGGCACCGGTATCCACCTGCGCAGAGGTGCTGACGGAAATACGCGCGCCCGCTGCCAGAGTGCCCTGGATTTTGGGGATATGGCACAGGGAGGATTCGGCACCCATGCTCATGCGCACGTTCGCTGATTCTGCCGTAAACTCGCGGGGCTTCTTGTTAAACGTCCCGCCCATCGCCAGATCCAGATTTAATTCAGCCGTTTTACCTTCAGCCTGAATATCTGCGCCCATACTGCCTGAAACGGCCAGTTTAGACGGGTCAACCGCGCACGCCGGTGCTGTAATTTTAACGCCGGCCTTGCCCGCCAGGCTGTTCAGCGGAGCACTGGTATACAGCGTGATATCCAGCGTGTGCGAGACAAAGCGATCATTTTCAGCAGCATCGTTGATCAGCAGTAATGCGTGACTGGCATTCGTCACTTTTAATTTGTTCAGCGTATCCTCAGAACCGGTGACAACCATCGAAGGCGTTGCGGCACATTTGATGGTGAGATTGATGCCCTGTCGGACCTCGACGCTGTTAAAGGCTTCGAGAGGAAACGTTTTTTCTGCGGCGAAGGCTGAGGTGCTGGTGATACCGCCAAGCAGGGCGAGCGCTAACGTGATCTTTTTCATCATAATTCCTTGATTTCGTCATAATGTAGCAAGCGTCAGAAACGTTTCTTCCACACTTGATTGAGGCATACAAAATCCTTCCGGCACACAATTTCACCGATACCTTTCTGCCTGCTTCTCATCATTGTGCTTACTTTTGCTTGCCGGTGATTGACTGAGATTGTCAGAAACAGAACCGGCTGAGTGCAGGCAGATCACCGGATGCAGTCATTCAGCTCAGCGCTGTGTATTGACCCGAGAATAAAGGAAATATCTCCACGGGGGACGACGTTAAGCTCAAAAAGCGGGGTGAGGGCCGCAGGAGATGTTGAGGGTGAGAGCGAAATTTGGAAATTTTCACACAGCGTCACAACAGCCGTCGTCAGTTGATCAAGTGCAAGAGTCATGCCCACACAGTTTCGCTTCCCGACGCTAAACGGTAAGAAAATCTCCGGTGCAATTTTATCTTCGCTCAGAAAGCGCTCCGGCCTGAAGCAAAGCGGTTCTGCCCAACAGGCTGGATTGCGGTGTACCAGCCACGGAGAAAATAGCACGCGCGTGCCCGCCGTAATAACATGACCATCTACAACAAGGTTTTCGGCCACACGGCGTTCAAAAAATGCGGTGACCGGCGTGAGCCTGAGCGATTCCCGGACAATGGCTGACGCCATATTTCGTTTGCCGTGCGCCGTTTCCTCACGCACGGCTTGCTGATAGTGCGGGTGTTGCGAAAGATGTGTCAGACTCCATAACAAAGCAATACCTGTGTTATCTACGCTGGCGGCAAGATTTCCAAGCAGGAGATTGATGACCCTTTCCCGTGCTTCGGGATTGGCTTCGGGACTGAGTGCCTGACAAAGACGTTCCAGCATGGTGGTATTGCCGGGCTTTGCATCATTGAGCAACGGGCCGAGCAGTGATTCCGCTTCCTGTCGGAAGGCGACCAGTGCCGGATGGCGGCACAGTTCCTCATAATCTGAGGTCGGCGCAGCGATAATCAGTTGCAGATAGATGCGACGGAAATGGTCAATCAGCGTATTCAGTTGTGACAGACTGATCCCCTGACCAAAAAATCCTTCAGCTACACACATCAGCGCCCAGTGCAGGCAGATTTCACGCAATGAGATCTGCGCAGGGTTCTGTAAAACGTTGAGCAGCCAGCGGGCAGAGAGTTCGGTGCCTTGTTTGAGTAAGGCAGTCTTCGGATTTACCAGGGGTGTCGTGAGTTTTCTCGCCAGGCGCCATTCCTCACCTTCTTTTGATGTCGTCAGGGACTGACCCAGTAAGATGCGTCCGATGGTTGAGGCAGAAGAGAGATGATCAAACTCCTTCACGAACTGACTTTCCTGCTCAATCAGTAAACGTATATGCCGGGCACCGGCAAGCAACAACACGGCATCTTCTTTTTCACCTATCCAAACCTTATCTCCCTTCTGACGGCACGCCAGTTCAGCGATTTTAAGAAAACCCAGTTGCGCATACTGAATGGACGGCGGGGTAAAAAAGGGGATGGCTTGCGCGTTATTGGACATACTGATGCTCCGCAAGAGTATCTGAGGTGATCATGGCGCTGCCCACCCAGCCGCCGAGCCCGACAGAAAGCAATAATGCCGGCCGGCCGGTCTCTGCCGGTGAGTAGTCATTGAGCAATAAAAGAGGATCTGTGGTGTAACAATGACCACATTCCCCGATGAGATCGGTCGCAATGCGCTGTTGTGCGTGTTCTGAATGTCGCCGCCAGGTTTGCCAGCTGAGGCGGTTAATGTTGTGAGGCAGCAACCAGGCTTCCCGGCGCACTGCGGGTGAATATTTCCCGAGCGCCTGACCGGCCAGCGCATCATGAGCCTGGTAGAAACCCCTGATATCATCCCGGCTGCCGTCAAGGCCCTGCCAGAATTGAGGATGATGAAAACAATGAATGCCCGTGACTCTCCGCTCACCGCCCCCCGGCCTGAGCAGTGCGCAAATGAAGGCATCTCCGATCAATGTGCAGCCGGGCACATAGCGTTCAGCCAGATCGAAATCTGCCAAAGTATCGCCGGCCAGCAGTGCCACACACCGGTATTTACCCTGTTCGAGCATACGTTGTGCCATCAGCAGTCCCCAGAATAACGTGGCGCAATTTTGCTGATTAAGGGTGATGAGATGAGCGTCAGGAGCAATAAAGTCGAAACGTTGCCGTATCAGTGTTAAATCAACATGTTGCCGCTGTGAACGGGCAGGCAATCCCTGAACTAAAATAATGGCATCGATTTTTTCCGCCTGATTCAGCTGTCCGGCACCTTGCTGTAAAAGTGAGGCAAAACTCGTGGCTGCACTTTCCTCCGCTGTCAGGACTGATGCTGCCTGAAAGCCGAAAAGATGCCGGAATGTCCGGGCTTCACCGGGATGTGCGCCGCGTCGGCTGAGAATGTCCTCAAGCGATAAACGCGCAGGCGGAATAAAGGTTTTCAGCGCAAAAATATTCATGTCATTTTCTCTGCGGCGGCCAGGCCGCACAGGCTAATCTGTCCGTCGTGTTCACTCATTAACAGATAGTCACGCCCGGGCTGAAAGATTTCACCCAGCGCGACGAAGGGTGCTGCGCAAAGTAAATGCGGGTTGACGGCGAAGGACGTGCAGCCAGCAGGCAAAGCCGCCAGACACCGGGCCGGGCCGATAAGCGTTAACTGTTCAAGGCTCAGCCCGAAGTGAGCAACAGATTTCAGGATGTCTGTATTAAGATCCGCTGACGGTGTCAGGCGCTGATATCCCAGATAACGTAAACCCCGTTGTTGTGTGTTGACCAGGCAGATGCAGGCATTATTTTCCGGTTTCAGGCGCGCCATCAGCGGTGAAAAATACATCAGGTTTTTTTGTTCGGCGATGAGCAACAGTCCGTCTTCATCTTTCCCGCGCAGGCAGTCGCTGAGGCCATCAAGTGCAAACAAACCGGCATCCGGCCCGCGATCGCTGATAGCCAGCGCCAGACAGTGAGCCAGGCCAAGCTGATGAATGGCAAAATTCACCACGGAACTGCCCATGTGCAGGTCAGGTGTCCAGTGCGCCATCAGCACCGTTTTCACCCGCTGCGGCTGTACCACCGGTGCAAGGTCTGGCAGCAGTGCAGCGACCATATCACTGAAGGCTGCCCGTTCATTGCTGCTGATCCAGGCATTAACCTGTTCATCCTCTGCGCTGAGCGTCTCACCGCTGGCGGCGAAAAAGTGCTGAACATACGAACGCCAGTGAGGAATATCTTCCTCCCATTCGGGCTGAGGAACCTCAGTATGGTGGAACGACCGGCTGACAATATCGGCGGGATCAAGGTACAGCATGGTATTGATCCCCCCGGGTTTCAGGCGGACGGACGCTGTTAAGCAAGTGAATATTGCTGGTCCCTTCCATGTATTCAAAAGCGAAACTGTCCCGGTAGCGTTTGCGCAGGAAGGTGTCTTCCAGCCAGTCTTGCGTTGCCAGCCAGTCGGGCAGGTGACGTGCAGTCTCCTCAACCAGACGGGTGGCACTTAATTTGAGGCGGCTGGTTTGGGCATACTGCTGCTGACCCGAATGATATCCCTGTGCCAGTGTGAGCATCTGCTGAAAGAGGGCATGATATTTACGCCACTGACCGGCGAGCCAGTTTTTTGCCGCGACCGGCAACGGCCGCGTTTCCAGCGCCTTCAGCAGCCCGTAAGTGGTGCCCAGCGCCATGGCGGCGACCATCGGACGGTGTCTCTCAAAGACCTTACTCAGTGCGTTAAGTCCCTGCTGCAATCCCCGGCGACCGAGTCCTAAAATATCGTCTTCTTTGATATGCAAATTCGTCATCGTCAGACGTGTCAGCGAAGCGCCGGCTAATCCGAATGTATCGAGCAGTTCACGCTGCAAGGCCCCGGTTTTCCCCTGAGGAAATACCATCACTAACCGGTGGGTCTGTTCATAACGTGCAAATACCAAACCTGCACTGGCACGCATTGCGCCGCCGACCAGCATCTTTTGTCCGTTAAGCCACCATCCCTGGCTATTTTGCGTGAGTTCGCAGGAAACCGCTGTGGCGTCAGAGCCGACTCCGGGCTCGGTAACCGCAAAAAATGTCCAGGCAGGACTGTGTTCAAAACAGGAGAAAAAACGCGCCTGTTGTTGTTCAGTGCCGAGCGTCAAAATGGCGCGTGTGCTGAGGGAAGCGCCGGGCAGCATCATCATGGCGCTGGCATCTGTCCGGCTTAAATATTCGATGATTTGTAAGTGATGTGAATAATCAACGTCAGAGAATGCTGCGGTTTCCCAGGGATTAAAACGGGAAGGAATACCGATACAGGCAATGCTCATCAGTTCGGGATGATCAAAACCAGTCACCGCGTGGTCCGGATTATATTCTGACAATTTGCCAGCGGCAGTGAGCACGGCATTAAGTTCATTCAGCTGCGGGTAGAGTTTTGTAATATCAGCCATGAGGAGTTAATACATCACATAAAGAAACACGTGAGCGTTAACTTAATCCTGCTTAATATCGGGAAATTGCTCCAAATTGCAAAACACCGGAATTTCATTACCGTCAGATAAGCCTAACAGTAATGAAGAGAACGTTGCGCCCATGCCCACACTCACCATCATCACATTCGTCTCGGGTGATAACTTTTTCTGACGGATCAATGTGGCTAAATTCAGATAAGGATCAGCGCCAAAACAATGACCATAACGCGGCACATTTTCGAGGAATATTTTTTGACGCGTAATATTAAGTTCATCAGCAAGCCTCTGCCACGACGATAAATTGACATTATGCGGCGCAATCCAGGCGAGCGAACTGGCGGTATGACCAAAATGTCCAAGGGCATTGCGCATCGCAGTGACGATAAAAGAAATATAAACGCTGGCAAAGCGGGATTCTTCTTCTGTTGCGTTTCCGCGATGCTGACTAAATTCGCCTGCCTGCATGCTGTATCTGGCGGTCACTCTGCAACGTTCACCCGAACGGCTGAGCAAAACGGCGCAGGCGGCCTCGCCCATGATAGTGGTGTCGTCAATAAGTTCTACTTTGGGATGAAATGCTTTCTCGCCAACCAGCAGTAAGGCATATTCTCCCGCGTTAAGCCGCCTGCAGACATAGTCGACGGCGGATAATGACGTTGAACAATGTCCCATCGTCAGAGACATGTAATGGGTATCGTCAGAAAATCCGGCTTCATCAAGCAACGCTTTACCATGCAGGTCAAAAGGGCGGATACAGGGCAGCGTATGGGCATGGACGACATGTTTTATCCGGGAAATACAGTGCGCATGATTTTCGGTGAATTGTTTTAACAGCGGGCGCAACAGATCATTAAGGGAACCTGGCTGGCGCGGAAAGTTTGCCAATCCGTAAAAGCGGGAAAACATTCTGACATCAAGCGGGCTCAGATTCAGGGCCGGGGCCACCTCAGCCAGCGATTTACGCTGCTCAGGGATGTATACCGTAATGGATTCAATATGACCCAACATGATGACTCCTTTTTTCATCACCAGCGCCTGCCGCGCGAAGAAAAGAGGCCAGGGCGTGGTGTGTCCTGACATGGGTCAGCACGCCCAGATGGCCGGTATCTTCTATTAATTCCAGCCGGCTGTTGGGTAACTGATGATGAATCTTCCGCGCATCGGCATGATTGATTTTATTGTCCTGCTGACCATGCACTATTAAGGCCGGTATCTCACCCAGGCCAAAAAGTGCGTCTGTTTCGGGCATGCCGGCGGCCGGAAAACGGGACCGGTACTCCGCGCACAGCGGGGCCAGATACTGAACAGGAAGACGGTTTTGCCGTAAAAAGTGCCGAAGCAGGCTGGTAAAAGAGGCCGGTACCGACATCAGCACCAGCTTCCTGAAACGAAACCCAAGAGATGCCGACAAGGCGGTGATAAGTCCGCCAGCGGAATGCGCCACGACGGTATCGAAAGTGCCAAATGTCGTTTGCAGGGTGAGCAGTAACTGAGTTTGCACAGGTAAATCAGCCGGTGCCGGAGTTTGCGGATCATGTCCGAGCAAAAATGGCAAATACACCTCATACCCCTGCGCCTGCAGGATATCCTTAGCCTGGGCCAGCATCAGCGGATGGCCTCCCCATCCGTGCAATAAAAGTGCTTTTTTTGCCCCGTACCCCGGATTTCCACTGATCAGGATCCTGCTGCGATGTGACCCGCAATGCAGGGTCTGTGTTCTCATCAGTGCAAGCTGTTGAGCCTCTGAGGCACGCATAGGAAAAACAGCGGGCGAGGACAGCTTTTCTATCAGCGAATCCAGCCTATTATTCATGACGGTCTCAACGTCCGCGCCGAAAAAATCAGATAATGCAATTCTGACTCCTGAGGCGTCGGGCACTGACTGAGTCTTTGCATCGGATCGAAAACGTAAAGCAAACGACATTCCTCCGTCATCAGAACCCGGGCAAGGGCACTGGCGGCATCGGGATCAAAACAACCGCTGCAAATTCCCCAGGCTTCGGAAAACCCCGGACAGTGACAAAGTAAACTTTGGAGCAATGGGGTTGCTCCGCGTGCGGCCGGATAAAGCGAATCATAGACCAGCAGGCTCTTCGCAGAAGGGTGGGAATGGTGATGGCAAAGTGTGAGAAGAATTTTTGCATGCAGGCGGTTTCCGCAATCTTCTTCCGGCCAGTGATGATACCAGCAATCTTCTGTCCCAGATGTTGCCCCGGTCTCCGGTAACCCAGCGGCAATAAAATGCCGGCTGTCAGGCGTCACCGCTTCACAGCAACTGCGAACTTTTATCGCGCCCTGGCCGAGCAGGGTAATGGTTAAAGGCATGTGCTCATCCTTTGCCTGCGTGAAAATCCCTGATTTAAACGATGGATCTGCCGTGTGCCCTCGGTATATTCAAAGGCTTTCACGTCACGGAATGCTTGCCACAGTTTGTTCAGCAGGGGCATATTCCCGGCTGGCGTATCATGAATAAGCCAGCTGATTATCTCATCGGCAAGTATTACGCAGCTGGTTTTCACCATGCCGGGATGACTGTCAGGTGGTTGTTTATCGTCGGTTTGCTGGCAACTTCGCAGGGCATGGTGATATACCGCCAGCCAGCGACGTTCCGTTTGCGATAACCACACAGACTGCGACACGGTAAGCTGAAGATGGGATTGCCATTCATGTAACGCACGTCGTGCCACACCCAGCGCCAGCGCGCCGACGCAGGGGCGCAGGGCATCAAATGTGGCGATGGCTGATTTTGCAAATCGTTCGGTAGGCTTCAGGTGCCGGCCCAACATATTTTCTTCAGGAATGAATACGTCATTAAACTCTATATGGGCAAGATTGGTGCCTTTTAAGCCGTTTAATTCCAGTGCGTAGCGCGAGATTTCTGCAACCTGAGGATTAAATATAAAGGCATTAATACCCAGCGGCCCAGGTGCTGTGCGGGCAAATACGACACCGGTATCAGCAATCATGCCATTGCCGATGAACATTTTTCTGCCCGAGATCAGATAGCCGTTCCTGACCGGCGACGCCCTGGTTTCCATGGCGCCTGCATCGCTTCCCTGCTCCGGTTCAGTCATCGCAAAACATGACCAGCCTAAAGTTTCCTGAAAGCGGCTAAAAAAAGCATCCTGTTGTTGCTCTGTGCCGAGCCCGGAAACCGCAAATGCCGCCATACCGGGGCCGGGCGCAGAAAACATAAGGATCGGGGAAATAAAACCCACTTTTTCATACAGCCGGTAGCGTGCTGCCAGGCTGATATCCTGATAATTCTGTATATTTTGTTGTAATACATATTTAGCGGGCAGGCCAAGGTAGTTAAATGCTGCGGACTGTGACCATTCGCGCATGACGATACGTGTTTGGTCCGGGGAGACTATCTGACGAAGCTGGTCGGCAATATCCTGCGCATCTGAACCGGGGGTTAAAAAGTCCATGTCTGACGCCTGATCGGAAAATGATTTCATAAGGCCCCCGACATGATTTCGATTATTCCGGCATCCGGATGATAAAGATGGCTGGCGCGATGATCACTTTTGAAAGCATTAAACGGGCGCGTTAATACAATCCAGCCTGCGGACTTCATCTCCTGGTATTGTTCGTCAAAATTATTTACAACAAAACAAATATGATAGGGAAGGGAGGATTTTCCTGATTTTTCCAGCATGCTTTGCAGGTGAATATTACTTTTTAATGGTTCAACCAGTTCAACCTGATTATTTCCATCTGCCGTGGCCAGCAATGTAATTAACACTTGCTGGGCATTAATCTGTTCTTTATATCTGATGATCACGGGGAAGAAAATTTTAATAGCCGCCGCAGTTGCATCTGTATCTGACACGACATAACCGGTATGATCAAAACGCATTATGACCCCGTTCACATTTCATAAAATCAGCTATTCTTCAATACGATGAAGATAACTCCATGCCGGAGATTGTCTCACCCTTCACATTGAGTTTTTTATATGTGCTTGCAGGTGAGCCGTTAAAAAATATCAGATAAGAGATGTTGTCGGACGAGTTCCTGCCGGTCTATTTTTCCATGCAACGTGATCGGGAAGGACTGGCAAAAAACCAGTTGCCTGGGGATCATGTATCCCGGTAACTGCTCAGACAAAAAACGGCGTAAGCTTTGCCGGTGGTGCAGATTGTCCTCATGCAACTGTACAAACAGTTGCAGGTCGGTCACCTTACCTTGTTCTTCAACCGGCACCACGCAGCATTGGGTAACATTGGTATTTGCGCAGACAGCAGATTCTATTTCTGCCCGTTCGATACGGTTGCCATGCAGCTTAAGTTGCCCGTCATCCCTTCCGCAAATAAACAGTGACTGGTTTTCATCGACAAAACCGCGGTCTCCTGTTGCGTAATACCGGCCAAATTCATCCTCACCGAAAGCCTGATTGCGCGGGTGATCTTCAGGCAGATAGCCTTGTGAAACCTGAGGACCATAAAGCCTGACTTCGCCCGTTACCGTCGCGGAAACGGCATGACCTGTCTCATCGACGATGCGCATGCGGTTAAGCCCCTGCGGCCTGCCCAAAGGCAACAAGCCGGCATTATGCTGCGGCGGATGGGACAAAAGATGCGTGTGCGTTACACATGTCGTCTCTGTCGGGCCATAGGCGTGCAGTACCTCAAGCCCCGGGAAACGCGTCTGCAATTGTGTGACTAAACCCAGCGCAACCCGCTCACCGCCGATATAAAAACGCCTCAGACTGGCAAATGTTACGTGGTTAAATAAAGGATCCTTCAGCATGATTTCGGCAAAACTGGGGGTTGAAAACCAGCTGGTGACAGGCGCTTCAGGCTCTCTGGTCATGAGCTTTATGTTTTGCCGGGGTAAAACATTATTGCAATGATCCAGCATCAGCACTGTCTGCCCGCGGCTGAGGACGGGGATCAGATCGAGAATGGCCATATCAAAAGAAAAACAGGCATGATTGACATGGCAACCCCTGTCTTTTCCGGCGGTGACCTGGGGCGCGAACCAGGCACTGAACGCCGCAAAATTGTCATAACTGACCTTGACGCCCTTAGGCTCACCGGTGCTGCCTGATGTCGACAGGATATAAAAAAGTGGCTGGGTTAAGATCGGTTCCTCGGGCAGAGAAGCGGCAGACATATCGTGCAGTGATGCGCTGACGCACTGCGGCCAGGGCTCCAGCCCTGCAAGCGGTTGTGCCAGGGTGGTGATGATCACTTCCGTACCTGTCATCCTGGCAATTTTCTCAATTCTTGACGGCGGATTCGCCTGGTCAACAAAGGTGAAGCAACATCCCTTACTGATGCAGGCCAGAATGCAGGCCACCGCATCGAGCTGTTTATGACCGAAAATCAGAACATTGCAGCCTGCATGCGGGGTAAGAAAATGCGCGATAGCTGCCGTGCGGGCGCCCAGTTCAGCAAAGCTGTACCTTCCCTGCTGATTAATCAGCGCAGTGGCGTTACTGCGGTTTCTCAGCCGGTCAAATAACGGTCTGATTTGCGATAAAAACATATTTTTCCCCTTTATTGAGCGCCAGATCGCGTGCCGCATTACGATCCAGTTTCCCGTTATGATTCAAAACAGTCTGAGGAATGGCATACCAGTAACGCGGGATGGACCAAGGCGGAAAGTGTGCCTGCATGGCCTGGCCCAGTTCAGAGAGCGTGCCTGAACCATTGAGGATGACGCAGGCCTGAATGGCCTCCGCATGACCTTTACGCAGATGAGGCGTAACCACGGCATCTGAAACGAGATTATGGTCGCGCAGGAAGTGCTCTATTTCATAAAGATCAACACGGTGCCCCTGGATTTTGACTTCCCCGTCTTCCCGTCCCAGAAAATAGTAATAATCCGCCTTCATCTGGCCGATATCACCGGTCAGATAAGCGTTTTGCTCCGCATGCCGGATAAACTGGGTCCGTTGTTTCTCCGGTGCATTGAGATAACCGGGGCCGACACAGGCTCCGCTAATGAGCAGCTCGCCCTGGCCGGTGCCACCGTGCCGCACGTACAGGCTGAGCATCGCACCAGGCCTGGCAGCACCAATCGGCAATGGCAATGCATCGCTCATCATCTCCGGTGTGATCAGCACGGAGGTCACTGCCACAGAACATTCCGTCGGGCCATAGGTGTTTATCACCGCAGCCTGAGGGAAGCGTGCCCATAGCTGAGCGACGATGTCTTTTGTCAGTGTTTCACCGCAAAAAATAAACCGCCTGAGCCGGGGAAGTTGCTCTGCATTGAACATGGGATCTAACAGATAAAGGCGGATCATCGAGGGCGTGGACACCCAGCAGACAACCCCGGCCTGTGCGTGCTGAGCAATCATCTTACGGGTGTTAATAAGTTCGCGATGATCGAGTACTGACAGAGGTTGCAGGAAAATCCAGGCTAACCAGATTTCAAATAACGAAACATCAAAGCAGTAGCGAACATTGCCGGTGATTGCGCCGTTTAACGGGAAATCTGCACGGATCCACTGGATGAAATTCACCATGTTTTGCAGGCTGATTTGGATCCCTTTGGGCTCGCCGGTGGTGCCGGAGGAAAACATGATATAAGCCAGGGGAATGCCGGATGCATCATGCAACCGCTGACGGCTTTCCCTGAGCAGTTCATGCAACATGGCTTCAGTACAACCTGACGCGCTGACAGCTGCCGTGTGGATAGCCCCGGCAATGTTTATCTGAACGGCTGGCGTGCCGGTATTCACCAGCAGGTCAGCGCCAGCCGTGCGTGCAATTTTCTCAACGCGCTCAGGACTGTGGTCCGATTCAACCGGCACCACCGGACAACCGCAAATCAGACATGCCCACCAGGCGGCAATAAAATCAAATGACTTATGCCCGTATACCAGCACCGGTTTTAAATGGGTGTTGTATTCGGTCTGGTGCCGGCGTATCTGCACGGCAAGATCTGCCGCGCGCTGGCCCAGCGCCGTATAATCACAGCTTTGCGCGTGATGGGTCCAGGCCGCACCGGGCTGATGCCGGAAACGCATAAAAATGGCGATAATTTCTGTCCATGCATCCATTTAAGCAGCCCGGTTCGCGAGCTGGAGTTGAATGAAGTTCGATAAACTGCCGACGGTTTCGAAATGCTCAAATTCTAATGTGGCGGGATCAAGGATCAGACCATCGATTTTCTCTTCAAGATACATAATCAGCTCAATATACAGGCCGCTTTCAAACCCTAAATCGCGCTCCAGATGCGTTTCTGCATGTAATTCTGAGAGATGAGAACTTTCAAGCACTAAACCGATAGCTTCAATGATGGTTGAGGTAAACATGATGATTTCCTTATAATTTTACGGATTCGCGTTTAACATCATGGGGCGGGGATAACAGGAGTTCAGGCAGCCGGTTACGGTCAATTTTTCCATTAGGATTTTTGGGCAATGATTCGCTGAAATAGTAGCGGTGAGGGCGCTTGTAACCTTCAAGATGTGTCTGACAGAACGCTTTAAGCAGGGCAATATCAGGGGCTGTCACACATTCAATACAGGCGATGATTTCATCACCGTAAACCGGATGAGAGAGGCCAATCACCGCCACTTGTCCGACGCCGGGTATACGTTTTAGTACGCCTTCGACTTCTCTGGGGGCAACTTTCTCACCGTTGGTTTTCAGAATGTCATCTTTGCGGGCGACAAAATAAAGCAGGCCGTGTTCATCCAGCCTGCAGATATCCCCCGTATAAAGTACGGATTCGCCGGGAAGCGGGCCGGGACGCAATTTATTTTGCGTTTGTTCCTCATTGCGCCAGTATCCCCGCATGACTGTCGCACCACGGATTACCAGTTCACCGGTGGCATTGTTACGGTGTTGCACGCCGTTATCATCGACCACCCAAAGTTCGGTATTCGGAATGGCGTAACCGACACTTTCTTTATGCGTTGACAACATCGCCGGCGGCAGCCAGGTGCAGCGATGACATTCCGTCAGGCCATACATAGAAAAAATTTCCGCCTGAGGGAATAAGGTGATCAGTGTATCAATATCATTGGAATGCAGTGCGGCAGCCGTATTGGTGATTTTACGCAGAGAAGAAAAATCATAACGCTTTGCCAGAGGGGCAATCAGAGCCAGCAATGTAGGAACAATTGGCAATACCGTTGCCTGGTGTTTCACCAATTGTTTTAGGGCAAACAGCGGGCGACTGAAATCCTTTTCAATGATCAGTGTTGCGCTTGCTCTGGCGGCCAGAATCGCCTGATAAAGCCCGTAGTCGAAACTCATCGGGATAGTGCAGAAGATGCGATCGCTTGCCCGGAGATCCAGATAAGTGCACACCGACGACGCCGCACTCAACATATTGCGTTGGGTGAGCATGACACCTTTGGGATGGCCGGTGGAACCTGATGTATATATCAGGCTGGCCAAATCGATATCCAGCGCATTTTCCACCGTCAGCGGCGCAACGTCTGCTTGTGCTGCGATATGCTGTAAGGTCAGCAATACCGGATGGATCAGGTTCTCCGCACCAGGCTTATCAAACAGCACCGGGCCCGGGGAGCGCTGGCCTTGTTCATCGGCGGGCAGGGCAAACAGCGCAGCAGCTTGTTCACTGCTACTGACCAGCAATGCAGCCTCGGCATTGTTGAATATCCAGCGCACGCGCGCGACGGGCGTATCAGGATTTACAGGAACAAAGACAGCCTGCAGGTATTGAACCGCCCAGAAACACACCACAAAGTCGATACTGTTGGGCAGCCAAACCACCACCCGGTCGCCCCGTTTAATAGAATGTTGCTGCAAATAGCTGGCCGTCTTCATGACTCGCCGGGACAGTGCTGCCCAGCTTATCTCATCATCACCGGCAACCAGGGCTGTTTTCTCCGGGAATGCCTGTGCAGAACGGGCCAGCCAATGCGTTAAATGACTTGTATTCATTGATTACCCTCACTTTCTGATTCGAGAACCATGGCGCCAAAGGTGCCCGCCACACCGGATGCCAGCGCAAGCATGCACTGAGACTTCGCAGGATTATCGTGACGGGCGAGAAGACTGTGGAGATTAAGAAACGCATCGCTGCAAAAGCAGTGACCCAGCGTGTAAAGGTTATGATGGAAAATGATCTCTCTGCCAAAACCGGTACGGTCGGCAATGCGATCAAAAGTCACCGGGCTGATGTGATAGGGGAGCACGGCGCTGAGGTCTTCAGGCTTGCGCCCGGCGGCTTCCAGCGCTTTTTGAATGGTTTCGGTCATCATCGGCAGAAATGCGTGATCATAAGCATTTTCACTTTCACGATCCGTTGACCGCATACGTGTGCCATAAGCAGCAAGTTGTTGTATGTGGAGTGCACGCAGGCGAAGTGACTGTACCGAAGGCAACATACCGACCAGCGTGGCGCAAAAAGCTTCGCCGAAATAACCGTTCTGATCGACGTATTGTACCGTACGGTGAAAGCATTTTTCGCCGGTGATCAACAGGCCACACACCGGGGCATTATTCTGCTGCGCGGTGCTCATTTTTGCCTGCAGATATTTCAGACTCATCAGACCCGAAGCGCAGGATGCCTGGGTTACCGAAAAAAATTCAATATCCCGATCACCAAAAAGCGCCTGAAGTCCGCCGGACTGTCCGGTCATAAGGTCGAACGGACTGACGGCATGCAGAGAATGCGCCCAGGCAACATAGCGAATTTGACGAAATAACCCGGGGTCACACTCCGCGCGTAATTGCTGCAGCAGTCGGATGATCAGATCCGGTAATGCCTCATGTTCAAAGAGACTGGCAGACTGCATCTTATGAAACCGGCTAAAAATCTTATGGTTGCGCTCCCCCCAGCGGTATTTTTTTTCCAGTACAGACAGCGGCGTAAGAACGGGAGCAACCAGTTTTGTGGTGGCATGGATATACACGATCAGCCCTCCATCACGAAACTGGCAAATATCATGTTCTTCCCCTCCGGGACGATGAATAAGAATCGCGTATTATTCCGGGCCAGCTTTTTTAGTAATACCCAGGGCGCTGAAGACAAGAAGGCATCGTCCCAGGTTTCTATCTGGATAGACGGGAAGTTTTCATCCCGGCGCAATACAGACGACAACTGCATTGTTGTCAGAATAATCAGAGGCAATTTGTTTTCCGTATCACTGAACATATCCAGCGTGGACAGCAAAGGATAAATGCCCGCCCCGGAAAGCGGGAGCGCGGTCTTCTGATAATTTTTAAAGATAATATTGCCCGGCACGCTGCGGACACCGGCGGGTGCGAAGCTCTGTAAAAGGAGCAAACAGCAACTGGCAGAAGGCCGGAAACTGGCGAGATAAGGGCTGTCATAAAGGATCGCATCCTGATCGGCCATCATCAGAAGCGCCTTGCGGGAACGCCCGTCCCCGCCAATATCCTCCAGGTAATCTTCAATGATTTGCAGCGCAACAAAGGCACTGCTTAAACCATGATCACTGATGGCGATACCAAAAGCGTTATGAGAGCCGGTTTCGTAAATAATGGCATTGGTTACCGACGCGCCGATTTCTGCATCAGGCGTCCAGTGGGTCAGCACCACCAAATCGAGATCATTCACCAGCGCCTGTTCTTCAAGCTGAGTGACCAACTTTTTGAGCATCGCCGTGAAGGTCAGGTTATCTGCATTATACCAACGGGAGACCGGCCGAAGCGGGGCTTCATTTATCCGGGAATGGGACTGGAAAAAAGCGTTAACAAAACTTTTAACTTTATCGAGTTGCTCACTGTCCGCTGCCGGAGAAGGCACGTTATTTTTTTCAAACTCATGCCACAGAATATTTGATGCGGAAAACTCCAGAGACATAGAGGTACCTTAGGCGTTCGCAACAGATAATGGCTGACAAATCTGAGGCGCCAATAATGTTTCAATGTTATCTGCGGTCCGGATAAGAAAAGCCTGATCTTTCTCCACCAGAATTTCGGCAGGATGACCAAAACCTAAAAAGTTTACCGGTGAGGCACTGGCCCCGTAAGCGCCTGAATGTCCGATGCCAATAAGATCACCTGGACGCAGTTCAGCCAGCATAACGTTCTCGCCTAATAAATCTGTGGGTGTGCAAAGCGGCCCGGTGACCTGGTAACGATATTGTTGGTCGGAGCGGGTTTCACCCAGGCGGGCCATGGGAAAATTACGGCGAATCAAAGAATTGATCCCTGCCGCACTGCCGTGACAGTTGGCACCTCCGTCACAAACCGCGAACCATTCATCCCGCGAGGGCTTGAGGTAGTTAACCCGGGTAACGAAAACACCGGCGCGGGCAATCAGATACCTGCCCAACTCGACGATAATTTTACACCGGGGGAAATTTTCGTGATAAGTACGGATAATGTCCGCTAACGCATCACCCAGCGAATCAATATCCAGCGCTTTTTCTTTGTCAAAATACCGGACACCAAAACCTCCGCCGACATCAACAAAATCAAAATGAATCTTGTAGGTATTCTGCAAAGATTCGGCCAGCGACAGAATATTCAAAGTATTTTTAGCCAGTGCCTGCCAGTCAAGGATCCGCGTACCGAGATAAATGTGGATCCCCGCGAGCCGTAAATGACTCTGCTGCCCGACACAGGAAAAGGCCTGTGGTAAAAGTTGTTCGTCTATGCCAAATTGCCGGGGCTTGCCGCTCATCACCAGTTTGGCTTTTTCGCCAATAAAGTCCGGGTTGATGCGTAACGCAATGGTTTGTATAACGCCCATGCTTGCTGCAATGTCATTGAGCAGTTTCATTTCTTCAATGGATTCTATGACGACAGCTTTAATACCAATACGACAACATTGCGTTAATTCAGCAATGTATTTTCCGGGGCCGACGAAAATAATATCTTGCGGCTCGACGCCCTGACTTAATACCGTTTCGAGTTCTGCCAGAGAACATACTTCACAGCCTGTTCCGGCCTGGTTTAACAGGCGTGCTAACGCTTTATTCGGATTCGCTTTAAGCGAATAAAAATAGTGAATATCATCAGGAAGTGAATTTTTTAACGCTGAAAAGTCTGCCCGTATTTGCGATGCGCTGTAGGCATAGAAAGGTGTCGGAACCTGGTCAGCCAGACGCTGATAACAAATGTCTTCGATTTTTTCTGCGCTGATAAACCGGCTGTCAGGAGGAAAAGCTAACATGGCTATACCTCCGGCTTAACAGCGCTTCAATTTCATTGATATTTTTGAAGTTTTCGAACAGATCGCCATCAAGGATATCAAAAAAACTCCCGGATGAATCGGTTCTGGTTTCCATCCACTCACCCATTTCTGCGATGAAACCCACTAAATGTATTGAGTCAAGTAAGCCTTCAGGTCCGTAGATTTCAGCGCCCTCTGCGATTGCTGCCAGCTTCCTATTGTCAACACCCACTTTCTCTAAAGATGAAAGTATAAATTCTCTCGTCGTCAATGAAATAGACATTGGTTTCGCCACCTTAAAAACTTCGAACCCACATCTTATCCAGCATGACAGAAAAGATTTGCTTGAAATTGCACCTGTTGTAAAAATAGGAAATCACTGAATGTCTGCGTCCCCGTCGTTTTCAATCATTTTGGTCAGAAGAGGAGGTTAATTGCGTTAAATACCGGAGGGCGGGGTATGGTATTATTTTTTTAAATTTCATATTCAGAAGGTGTTATGTTCAAAATATATCTGATCCTTGCTGTTTCTATCTGCGCTGAAACGCTGGCTACCACGATGATGAAGGCATCCAATGGATTTACCCGGTTAGTTCCGAGCGTCATTGTGATTGTAGGTTATGCCATATCGTTTTACGGACTTTCCCAGGTTGTTAAAGTGATGAATATCGGCATCGCCTATGCTATCTGGGCAGGAATGGGGATTTTCCTTGTGTCGACAATGTCATTTTTCATCTACAAACAACGGCTTGATACGCCTGCGCTGATTGGCATGGGCTGCATCGCCCTCGGTATTATGATCATCCAGCTTTATTCAAAATCAGTGTCGCATTAACCCCGGTACTCCCGTGTTGTCTTCCATCATTTTTTGACCGCCGTATCCGGCGGTTAATTTCACTGTTTTTGCACATTAGTTACAACATACTTATATGTGGAGAGATTTTCTGTCCGCATTATCTGTATGTGCCTTTTTCAGTTGAACCTCCGCGTACCTCTGCAGCCGGCATGGCAGGCGGAGACTGGCTTATCCGGCAGGCGGATAAGAAATACCCTAACACTCATTATGAAAATGCCTTGACCCTGTGATAGTGATCACGTTTATTAGCCAGATTATACAGACATGAAATAGTTCACCTTGCTAAGGATAATAAAATGACTGAGTGCTCATCGCTGGACACCCGGCCAGAAACTTCTGCGTTCCGCCGCTGGCTGGCGGTTTTCTCACTGGCCTGCGGCACCTTCGCGCTGGTTAATACTGAATTTTTGCCGATCGGTTTACTTTCGCCGATCGCCCAGTCTCTGGGCATTACCGAAGGGCATGCGGGGCTGGCGGTGATGTTGCCCGGTTTAGTGGCTGCAATTTCTGCGCCGCTGATTATGTTGTTTGCCCGAAAAATGGATCGCCGCACCTTACTGTTGTTGCTCAGCGCAACGGTGATCGTGGCCAACGGTATCGCCGTACTGGCGCAGTCGTTCAATATTCTGCTGATCGGACGTATTATTCTGGGCATCGGCGTGGGGGGATTTTGGTCGTTTGCCATTCCCTCCGGACGACGGCTGGTGTCAGAAGAGCAGGGTGCACGGGCCATTTCGCTGATCACCGCTGGCGTGGCGGTCGGCACGGTCGCAGGTGTACCGGCGGGCGCTTTTATCGGCGATCTGTTCGGCTGGCGGATGGCGTTTACGCTCAATGCCGTACTGGCGCTGGCATTTTTTGTGTTGCAATGGGTGGCGCTGCCTTCGCTGCCCGCCCAGCAATCTATCGGCCTGCGTGCGATGCTTGGCGTCACGAAAGTTGCGGGGATCCGCTATGCGCTGATCATCGGGGTATTTATGGCGGGCGGTCATTTTGCGGCCTATACCTACCTCGAGCCATGGCTGCGGTTTAACCTGCACCTTTCTGCCGGCAATATTTCTTTGTTACTGATGGGCTACGGTGTGGCGGGGTTGTTAGGCACACTGACCAGTGAAATCACTGTCCGTGAGTTCGGTGTGAAGAAGGCATTTATGCTCAACATGCTGCTGCTCAGCGTCTCGGTGCTGGTATTGTCGCTGTTTCCGGTGCCGCTGGCGCTGGCCTGTGTACTGGTAATTCTCTGGGGATTAGCCTTTGGGGCCCTGCCAGTATGTCTGAATATCTGGACCTATCAGGCGTCACCTGCGTTGTTTGAAACCGGTTCGGCGTTGCTGGTGTGTGTCTTCCAGACATCGCTTGCGCTGGGTGCATTGTCTGGTGGTATCCTCGCTGACCACGCGGGCGTCAGCAGTGCCTTTCTGCTCGGCGGTGTGCTGACACTGCTGGCAGGCATCACCATCTTTCTGTCCCGCCCTCAGCCTGCGGTATTACAGGCTGCGGGCGAATAATCGGTTTACGATCAGGAAATCTTTCCACATAAGAGTATCTCCTTCGACAAAACCCGCGCAGAGCGGGTTTTATGCGTTGTAAGGCAGATGAAACTCAATAGTTGCTTGTTTTCTGTCCGTTCCCATAACAGTCCCGTATCTGGTTATTTCTTTTTCGTATTTGCCCATTACGACCTGCTTTGAAACACTGTGAACTTCAGCGATGTTATTTCAACATTTTAATTATTCACGGAAAGAGTAAAAACTTTTATGCGCATAACACTAAAATTTTCAGTTCTGGCGTTGTCTCTGGCAGGTGCACTGGCGCTGAGTGCTTGTGACCAAAAATCGCAGGAAAACCACATTAAAGTGGGTATCAGTGCGGGTATTGATCAGCAGATGTGGGAAACCATCAAAAAAACCGCCAAAGATAAATACAACCTTGATGTGGAAGTCGTGACCTTCAACGATTTCGTGTTGCCAAACTCTGCGCTGAGCAGCGGTGACATTGATGTGAACTCATTTCAGCACCGTCCTTATCTGGATAAGCAGATCAAAGAGCGCGGCTACAAGCTGGTGGAAGTGGGGAAAACCTTTGTTTATCCCATTGCAGGCTATTCCCGCAAGATAAAATCCATCGATCAGCTCAGTGATAACGCGCAGGTGGCGGTACCTAATGACCCGACTAACCTGGGGCGTTCGCTGCTACTGCTGCAAAAAGAGGGTTTGATCAAACTGAAAGAGGGCGTGGGTTTGCTGCCAACGTCTCTGGATATCATTGAGAATCCCAGGCATCTCAAAATTGTTGAAATCGAAGCACCGCAGCTGACGCGCGCCATTGATGACGACAAAATTGAACTGGCAATCATCAACACCACTTATTCAGGACAGGTCGGGCTGACGCCGGGCAAAAATGGCCTGTTTGTCGAAGATAAAGATTCACCTTATGTAAATATTATCGTGGCACGGGAAGATAACAAAGACAGTCAGGCAGTGAAGGAACTGGTTGAGTCTTATCAGACGGATGCCACAGTAAAAGCGGCTGACGCTATCTATCACGGAGATGCGGTAAAAGGCTGGTAAAGCAGGCAGGAAGTAGAATCATTGAATCCTGGGATTTAACAATCTCAGGATTTTTTATTTTAATGCACAGGCTAAAATGAATATCTATTCAAAATAGAACCACGCCGTTTTAATCAGTCCCTTCTCCACTTCAAATACGGCAATGCTGTTAACCGGGGTGTCATAAATCCCGTAAATCATTTCATGATCAAAAACGTTATTGCCCAGTACTGTTCGCGAAATCAGCTCAGCGCGTAACGCCGCGTTGTTAAACCGGTGGTGCTTGTAAAAAGTTCTGAGTGCTTCTTTGCCCTGTAAGGAAGGCGACATGTTTGGCATACGATATGCGATGAAATCGTCGCTGTAGCAGGAAACGAAGGTATCGAGATCGTGACTGTTATAAGCCTGAAACTGTTTTTCTACCGGGATAACGACGTCCATTTATTACCGCCTTTAATGAATAATTATACTGTAATATCGAATATTAATTCATTAAAGGAGCAGAGGCAATACATGGGAAATAAAAAGGCCACCACGGCGGCCTCAATGGTCAATCGATGTGGTGATCAGCACACGCCAAAATCGCCGTCTTCATGATACAAATCGACGGTATCGGCTTTTACTGAAATTTCTGTGGCAGAAAAGTCATCTGTCCGCGAGCACCACAGCGTGTCGCCCTCAACGCGCCGGACAATCATTTTCGGGCCGCCGGTTTTGGACTGAACGAGATCTTGCGGTTTAAACATGCTTTATTCCCCGGTTATCTATGTTGTTGTGATTCATGGAAAAGGTGTCCGCAGACCGTACAGTCCGGTCATCCTCGCGGATCACTCATCAGAAGCTATACTTAAAGTTAATGTAATACAAACCGGAGGAAAAGATGACCATACATAAGAAAGGACAGGCACACTGGGAAGGTGACATTAAACACGGTAAAGGCTATATCTCTTCTGAAAGTGGTGCCCTGAAGGAACAGCCATATGGATTTAATACCCGTTTTGAAGGCAAGCCAGGCACCAATCCGGAAGAACTGATTGGTGCGGCGCACTCAGCCTGCTTCTCCATGGCGCTCTCGCTGATGCTGGGTGAAGCCGGGCACACGCCGGAAAGCATCGATACTGTTGCTGATGTTTCACTCGATAAAGTGGATGGCGGTTTTGCGATCACCAAAATCGCACTCGACAGTAAAGTGAAACTGCCAGGCATCGACAAAGATAAATTTGATGAAATCATCAAAAAAGCCAAAGCAGGCTGTCCGGTTTCTCAGGTACTGAACGCTGAGATCACGCTGACGTACCAGCTGGAAAACTGATGATTTAACAGTTCAGGATTTTCTGAAAAAAGCCACGCGATGTTTGCGTGGCTTTTGTGTGGTGAATCATGCTCATTTTTAAACAGGCGTTACTGAAAGTTTTGCCGCGGCGAAAGCAACCCAGAGACAGCAATCCCATTTGCCTTCTTATCCCGGGATACAGGAGCACTGTTTAGAAAATCTTCGCACAAGGCAGAGTTTCACCGCCTCAGGTTATTCCGGCGCGCCGCCACTTCCCTGTTGTGAGGGCCATTTCCAGTCACGAACTTCAGGCAAATCCTCACCATACTCACGCACGTAGCGATGATGCGCGGCAATTTTCTCTTGCAACGTATCCAGAACATCATCCGCCTGGCCTTGCAATTTTTCCGTATGCAGAATGGCTGCCTGCGCCAGGTGAAAGCGATCCAGCTTATTGAGCACGGTCATGTCAAACGGCGTGGTGGTGGTGCCTTCTTCCATAAAACCGCTGACGTGGAAATTGCGGTGGTTGTTGCGCTGGTAGGTTAAGCGGTGAATCAGGCTTGGATAGCCGTGGAAAGCGAAAATCACCGGTTTGCTTTGGGTGAAAATGTGGTCAAAAGCAGCTTCGCTCAGTCCGTGAGGATGTTGTTCCTGGGTCTGTAAAGCCATAATATCCACCACGTTCACCACACGGACGCTGAGATCCGGCAGATATTCCCGCAATAAATCGACCGCCGCCAGGGTTTCCATGGTTGGCACATCGCCCGCACAAGCCATCACTACATCAGGTTCCGTTCCGTCCGGCTCATGGCCCGCCCACGGCCAGATGCCCATCCCTGCGGCGCAATGTTCTGCGGCTTCGTCGGCAGACAGCCATTGCGGGGCAGGTTGTTTACCAGCCACAATCACATTGATGCGGTCCCAGGTTTGCAGACAGTGATCTGCGACCCACAACAACGTATTGGCATCCGGCGGCAGATAAATACGCACGATATCGGCTTTCTTGTTCGCGACATGATCCATAAAACCCGGATCCTGATGGCTGTAGCCGTTGTGATCCTGACGCCAGACATGGGAGGAAAGCAGGTAGTTGAGAGAAGAGATCGGCTGACGCCACGGCAATTTACGGGTCACCTTCAGCCATTTAGCATGCTGATTAAACATGGAGCCGACGATATGAATAAAGGCTTCATAGCAGTTGAACAGCCCATGCCGTCCGGTGAGTAAATAACCTTCCAGCCAGCCCTGACACTGATGCTCACTGAGAATTTCCATCACCCGGCCATCGGCAGCCAGTTGCTCATCGTAAGGTTCAATGTCTTCCAGCCAGGTGCGGTTGGTGACATTAAACACATCGCTGAGCCGGTTAGACGCAGTTTCATCCGGGCCGAACAGACGGAAGTTATCAGGATTGAGGGTAAAGATATCGGCCAGATAGCGGCCGAGCATTTCTGTTGATTGCACCTGCGGTTCGCCGCGTGAGGTCAGCTTAACGGCGAATTTGGCCAGTTCTGCCGGCACCAGTTTCCGCCGCAGTCTGCCGCCATTGGCGAAGAGCGAGGCACCCATGCGTTTATCCCCCTGTGGTGCCAGCGCCCGTAATTCCGGCTTCAGGCGTCCCTGTTCATCGAACAGATCGTCAGGCTGGTAGCTGCGCATCCAGTCTTCAAGGATCTGGCGATGCTCGTCGTTGTCACGGCAGGAAGATACCGGCACCTGATGTGCGCGCCAGAAACCTTCGACTTTTTTACCGTCAACGGTCTTCGGGCCGGTCCAACCTTTCGGACTGCGCAGGATGATCATCGGCCACGCGGGAACACCGTCGTTGGACGTACCGGCGCGGGCGCGTTGCTGGAGATCTTTAATCATATCCAGTGAAATGTTCAGTGCGCGGGCCATCTGAATATGCATCTGTTCCGGCTCGTGTCCGCTGACAAATAATGGCTCGTAACCATAACCGGAAAATAACTGACGTAGATCGTCGTCGCTCATTCGCCCCAGGAGGGTCGGGTTAGCAATTTTATAACCATTAAGATGCAGTATCGGCAGTACTGCGCCGTCCCGCATGGCATTGAGGAATTTAATGCCGTGCCAGCCCGAGGCCAGCGGACCGGTTTCGGCTTCACCATCGCCAATGACGCAGGCGGCAATGAGATCAGGATTATCAAATACTGCGCCGAACGCATGAGACAGAGAATAGCCCAGTTCGCCGCCCTCGTTAATCGACCCCGGTGTTTCCGGCGCCGCATGGCTGGGAATGCCACCGGGGAATGAGAACTGCCTGAACAGTTTTTGCATTCCGCTGGCATCCTCGCTGATCTGCGGATAAATCTCGCTGTAGCTGCCTTCAAGCCAGGTATTTGCCACCATGCCGGGGCCGCCGTGACCCGGACCGCAGATATAAATAATATCAAGATCACGCTGGCATATCGCCCGGTTGAGGTGCGCATAAATAAAATTCAGACCTGGCGTAGTGCCCCAGTGCCCCAGCAGACGAGGCTTGATGTGCTCAGGTTTGAGGGGTTCGCGCAGCAACGGGTTATCCATCAGATAAATTTGCCCGACAGACAGGTAATTGGCGGCCCGCCAGTAGCGGTCAATGAGTCTCAGTTCTTCTGTAGTAGAGAGGTGTGAAGGGGGGAGTGTCATCGTTTCCTCCTGGATGGGTTGGATGAGGTATACCTATTAACCCTAATAGAAAAATGCGATCCCGGCCAAGTTGCGCAATCTGCGAACTCTGACAAATGGCATTACATCAGCTATAGATACTGAGCGTTACCTTAAAAATTCGAATAATTTACCGGGGTTATAATGAAGGATAAAAGCGAAAAAACAGGTCTGATCGGGCTGGCAATCGGCGCGGCTGTTATGGGGTTAATTTCCAGTGGAACCGTCATTAACCGGGAAAGCATCATTGAAGAATTACGACGGCTCGGACGTAAAAAAGGGGATGGCCTGGAAGATGAGATCTTTGTCAAAGCCGCTCAGCTGGTCGGTAAAGGGCAGTGATTGAGTAAACGGGCGCAAAAAAATACCCGCCAGGGGAGACGGGTATTGGATTCGTTACAAGGGGAGTATCTTAGTATCTGTAGATAGCTACAGAAAACACTATGCTATCTCCTTTATGCGAATCATTTATTTAGGAGAAATCTGTTTTCTCCTGAACGGTTATTTGCGGCCTAAAAGCAACCCCAGCACCACGCCAATCGCGCCGGCAGCAATCAATCCCGACAGCGGATTTTCTTTGATCTTATCCGCCACGTCAGAGACAGCTTCACTTGCCTGTGCGGAGTATTTGCGTGCAGCACCTTTCAGCTGGTGTTTAGGAGAATCAACAAAATCTCCAAATTGCTTTTGTGCTTCACCGGCAAACTCATTGACCGTGTTTTCTACTTTATCTTCCACACGGTTAGGATCTTTATCAAAGTCTTGTGATGACATATCGTGCTCCTTTTTGGGTGGATTTTAAGTCTAGTCGAAAAGTCAGGACATGCAGGGTTTGCCTGCGAAGGAGTCATAGATATCAGACTTTTCTTGCCAGCAGTGTCGCAAAACGCAGCGAATAACGGTGTCCGTTTTCGTCACGTTTATGCAGTTCTCCGACATCCTCGTTGTATTTCACTATCTCCCAGTCGCGATAATAATCACGCAACTCTGCCGGCTTAAACGTGAACGGGAAAGGCAGCGGGCACGGATAATCCGGGCTGTCCATGGCGGCGACAATCAGGTTATAGCCGCCCGTTACGGTGGCTGCATGCATATCTTCAATGATGTGTGGGATGCTGTCGCGTTGCAGAAACATCATTACTACGGTCGAAAAGATAAAATTATATTCACCGGTGAAACGGTGGGTGTTCAGATCCGCTTCGCTGATAGTGATGTTGGTCAGGGATTCCGCCGCAATAATATTATTCACTTTTGCGACGCTTATGGCGTTGTTATCCCAACCCGTCACATCAAAGCCTTTAAGGTTAAGATACAGGGAGTTACGCCCGCTGCCACAGCCTAAATCCAGTGCTTTACCTGACTGTACATAATGTGTTGCGTTGATGATTTCTGAGTGGGTACGGGTCAGACCGTATTTTTCGGTGTAAAAATCTTCTGGTGCGGGTTGATGAGTCATGCCCTGGCTTCCTGAAAGTGAATCGAATATCAGCGATTATCCTCTAAAACGACAACCGCGCCATTATCCTTAATGGTCAGGGACCTGCGCAACAAGGCATTCCTTGCCACAATATGTAAGGAAAGATAATCAATTGAGAATTTTCCGTAAATAAAATTTCTGTTATCGTGGCGTTCTTAACTGGAGCCTGCCCTGGAATATCTGAATGCTTTTAACCCTCGTCTATCGCAGTCACATCAGCGACTCTGTCCGGCCTGCTTCTCTGGCAGAGATGGTGTCGCGAGCCAACATCGAGAACGAACGCCGTAGCATTACCGGTATTCTGCTTTTTGACGGAATGCACTTTTTCCAGTTGCTGGAAGGGCCGGAAGAAGCCGTCGATGCCATTTATAGCAAGATTTGCAGCGATCAACGCCACAACAATGTCGTTGTTCTCATGCGTGATTACGCACCGTCGCGGCGCTTCGGCAATGTAGGGATGGAGCTGTTTGACCTCAGGCATCATCATGAGGATGTTGTTCTTCAGGCAGTCCTGGATAAGGGAACGTCTAAATATCGGCTTACCTACGAAGACCGCGCGCTTCAATTTTTATGCACCTTTGTACAGGCTCGCGAAAAGGAAAATTATCTCGAAATTTTGCCAGCGGATGCCTGGTCCTTTATCGCAGATGAGCCACTGAAACCTGAAGCAGGATTTATCTTTCCCGAGATGAAGGATTACAATTTTACGTTTCAGCCGATTGTTGATCCCCTCAGTCGAGAGATTATTTCTTACGAAGCGCGTCTGTGCGGTCCCGGTGGCGGTTCTCCGATGGAATATTTCTCTGCACTTAGCGGCCCAAACATTTATGAAGCCGATTTACGATCCAAAAAGCTGGCTTTTGCGCTTGTCCGAAAGATGGGGATTGGCGACAAAATGCTGTCAATCAAACTGTTGCCTATGACGCTCGTCAGGGTACCCGACGCGATTGGATTTTTGCTTCGTGAGATTGTTGCTCATGATCTGGTACCGGAGCAGATTATTGTGGCAATCACAGAAAACGGTGTCGCGACGCGCGAAGATAATTTCGCGACAGCGTTACAACAGCTTAAAGCCTCAGGGATGCGCCTGGCCGTTGATGATTTTGGCGCCGGATCTGCCGAATTATTGCTGTTGACCCGATGCCAGCCTGATAAGATTATGATTGACCGCAATATGATTTGTGACATCCATACCAGCGGACCCAAACAAGCCATCATTCAGGCCATTATCAGATTATGTTCTTCTTTGGAAATATCGGTCATCGCGGCGGGTATTGAAAAACCAGAAGAATGGATGTGGCTTGATGCGGCAGGGGTCTGTAATTTTCAGGGACCGCTGTTTGCTTCGCCCAGGCTAAATGGGGCGCCGGTTGTTACGTGGCCGGAGATTAAGCAGGAATATACATTAATGAATCAAAATCTTTAACTATGCGGGTCTGTTAAAAGATTCTCAGAAAAGTAAACTCATCAGCCGGTGAGGTATCGTGTATTTTCCCGGCTGATTTGAAAAATTATTGCCATACAGACGATATTTTATAGTGTGTCATCATCAGGGGTACGGTATACCACATACTCAAGTGCTTCTAAATATACATCCTGTTTAATCGAATCACTTTCCTGCTCAATTTTTTGAATCAGGCAAAGAATAATATCTTTATGCGTAACCCGTTCTTTATGACTTTTTAAATTCTTATAAATACGGATGACAGTTTCATTTCCGACCAGAAGTTCCGGATCCTCTGCGAGAATGTAATCAGCCAATTTGACATGAGTATAAGACACATCTTGCATTTTGATACCCTCCGCACCTGCTGTTTATGAGAGAAAGCACGCTCAGTTTTAAAATTGAACGTGAAACGATTAAATATCAGTAGCCGGGTTCAGACGCTGATGTCATCAGGCGTCATACCCACAACTATTTCCAGTGCACTACGCAGAATATCCAATTGTACAACATCGGAAGTGCATTCAAGCTGGGTGATCAGGTGCAATATAATGGCTTTATTTGTCACTTTGCCTTTTTCAGCCAGAATGACACGAATAGCGGCACCCAAAACTTCGGTTTCACTCAAAAAAAGTTCGCCCGCTTTGTTAAAATAGTTATAAGCTTCTGAATTAAAACCAGAGTCTGTCATCGGCTGGGATTGGTTTGATTTCATCGGGTCGCTGTGATTTAGCGTATAGCTCTTTGATGAATCAATGTCTTTTCTTGTCATCGGACGGCCCTTCAGCATTGAAAAAGTGTCGCACATTGTCGACATCCCGCACTTCGTAAGTGATTCGCCCACGTTTATCAGCCAGATCATGGCGGATCTCATTAATAATTCGCTCACAGGCGCTTTTTCGATTGATGTTGTCAGCACTCACAGCCATAAACTGTAATTGTGCAATAAGTCTGTCAGTCGATATTGGGCTCTTAGATTTAAGCAAGGAAATTACAGCCTCACCTATCAGCTTATCAGTTAATCTTTCTTCGTTACTTCTATACATATTAGCAGCCTCTGAATATACGCCGGCCAAAGGTCTTGGGCAGATTAGCTTCAGGTTCAGAGTTAGTACTTTACGCCATCAGGCATAAAATTTGGTAGGCTGTAAATTAATCAAGCCCGCATAATATGTCGAACTGAAATGCTATGAAGCCAATCGTTGCACTGTAACCTTAATCAGGATGGATCATGAATCTCGCTCAAGTACCAGACGGATAAGCTTCATATAATGCTTTTCCTCTTCTTCGCTGCCAGCGGCTTCAACACGATTTAAAAGTTTCGAACATAAAGCTTTGCGATTGAGGTTCTTCCCTGCCTCAAGGATTTCAACCACAACACGCCCCATGGTTTCCTCATCAGAAAAGACCTGCGTATAGAGGGAATGAGACGTGTCCGGGGACGTTCCATTGTGCCTGTTCTGACGCATGATTAACCCTTATGTTAATAGATGTGTGATTAATGATTGCCTGTGTGACTATAAAGTTATACAAGATGTGAAAGGTTGTACAGGTATTTTAAGAAAAAAAAAGCCCGCAATGTCAGAGACTCGGAATTTTCCGATCTCAGGCCGGGGAAGCCTTGGCATGCGGGCCTTTATTCAGTCGAATGTTGAGCCATTTACCACGTACTGGCTGGTCTGCCGGTACAGGTAACTGCCGATGCCATGCACCGGATCACCCTCAAAACCCGTTTTTTGCATACCGATTTTTTCCAGAACATGCTGTGAAGCCAGATGATTTTCACGCACGGTAGCAGAAATCTGCGGTATCCCCAGTTTCTCAAAACCGGTGTTGAGCACGGCGGTGGCAAACTCCGTCGCCAGCCCTTTTCCCCAGGCTGCTGTCGCAAAGCGATAACCGAGAAACACACGATGATTTTCGTAGCCTTCACGGATACCCAGTCCGCCGAAACCGATGATCTCGTCAGGCTTATGGTTCAGTGCAATTGCCCAGTGCCCGAAGCCATGATCCGACCATTCCTGTAACCAGCCGCTCAGTTTTTCCTGCGCAGCCGTCATGTCTTTCAGCGGACCGCGCGGATTAAATAAATTAGTTTGCGGATCGCCGTAAATAGCAAAAAAAGAACCGATATCATCAGCCTCTACTGGCCGGAGTAGCAACCGCGCTGTTTCGAGGATCATAGTGAGCGTCTTCCTTCTGTGAACTGCACTAAATCTTACTCTGGGCAGGAGACTCCGCCATCTGTTTTTTGAGGAAATCAATAAAACGCCGCACTTTTTCCGGCACATGGCGGGTGTTGGGATAGAGTGCGAAAATGCCCTGCGGTGGGAAACGGTGATCGGGCAGCAAATGGCATAACCGCTGTGCGTCGATTTCCGGCTGTACCAGCCAGTCCGGCAGCAGGGCGACCCCTGCGCCTGCGAGTGCAAAAGCTAACAACGCCGACGCGCTGTCGGCCACAATGGCTGCGGGCGAAGAAACCCTGAACGGTATCTTATCTCTGCCGGGGGTTATCACCGGCCAACGCATTGGCAGCGGCAACCGGCTATGAGCAATTTCCAGTTGCTTAACGTTAAAACTCACCACCGCTTTGGTCAGCCCGAGCGAAGTTGCTGCGCGGGTAAAACTGCCTGCACTAACCACCGCAATGAAAATCTCCAGCCGCTGTAAATTCAGCATTCCGGGTCTCCTCACTGTCAAAATAATTTTGACAGTGTAACTGCATCACGTCCGTTTATCCCTCCGAAAATCTCCGCTACATTGCCCGCCTTTAAACATCAGTGCGAGTTTGACGAACTTGTCGAAGCTGCCAGAGCAGCAGCCGATGGTGGTGATTTCGCCGCATATATTTCTGCGCAGGGTGGGGCGAATGTCCCACGCGATGAGTAAACGGTAATAACCGCCCACCAAGTGATTGATGAGTTAAACGAGTACGACGAAGAGATCCAGAAAATCATCGGTGTTTATGCCCCTCATCTTGGCACTGACTGAGTAGCGTTGCGTGTGGTGCCTTTGACGAGCTAAGAAAACCAAAGAAAAAATGGCTACCAGTGTACTCTGGTAGCCTTGTCTTAACCGATGAATCAGGATTTATGTTGTAACTGTTCTGGAGCCAATGCCACAGAAGCGATTGTTCGGCCTTGTTGATCGCAGAATTCAACTTCATAAGCCATCGATGGCGAACTATAAACATCTATAATTGCCCCGGTCATTCCTTTAACTAGCCCCTCATCAGGCAGGTCTACATTTAATATAACAACATCAAAAAGTGAAAATTCCATATCTGGCCTTTATTTAACGAAGATAGTAGTCATTCTGGGAACGGAGGAACCGGTATCGTACATCCAACCTGTTCGTACAATTGCTGTATTCCCATTAATCCCTGTAATTGGCATCTCTACAGCCATACGTTGACCAAAATTGTCTGAGCCTAATAGTTTTGCTGGGTTGGAGACAATACCAGCCTGAACTTTAGTAATTAGGTCGTCAACATTCGTCTGGTTATAGCCTAAAGCTGACTCGAAAACCTTAGCTTTGTTACCGCCAACAGGATGGTCTGGATTTAACGCATATGAAATGAGTTTTTTAGGATCAATTACAGCTTTATCAGCGTTCAACAATGTTCCTGATTTTAATAGAAAGCCCGTTTCTGAAGTAATTGAATTTGTTTTCGCAAGATTTTCCAGTTGCTTTATCTCGCTAATTGCACCCATTCGACCAAGACCTAATCCCGCTGCCGCAGAGACAATAGCAATCGCCGAACCTGCGGTTGTCTCATTCAGCATCTGATCATAACCTGCCGGAGCTTCACCGCCGAGCTGCTGAGCTGTTTTGGCATAGCCTTCTATGTTTCCATTGTAGACACCGCCAGCAGCTAATAACCGCCCGGCAGCTTTACTATTGATTGTCTTAGTTGACTGGGCATGTTGAACAGGTGCTGAACCCCACCCCCCGTAATCGTATTTCTGAGTTGGAAGGGCTTTTACACCTTGTCTTTCGGCTACGGCGAATTCATAAGCATCCATAGTCTGTCGAATAAACCATTCGTGGTACAGATAGGCTCTGTCACAAATCAGGTCACCATTTTCATCAACGTAAAATGGGTTTTCGACCCAATTCCATTGCTCAGTGGTATCCACACCAATCAGCCAGCCTAACTGAAGATGCTCTTTTATTAAGTCGTAAATGGGATCCACATACCCGGCCTGTGCGCGTCGCCATGTGGGCTGTCCTGAGTAAACGCGCTCAGGAACACTAAAGGGGCTGAATTTGCTGCGGTAATTTCGCTCATCCAGATCATAGTGGGTTTTAGATTGTTCTAAAGCGTGCTCGGGTGAGCAGATATAGGCGAAGCCTTCTGGGCTGAGTTCCCATTTAATTTCACGGCCTTCGTAGAGTGTAAACATGATGCACCTGCTAATCCTTGCAGTTTTGGTTGATCAGATTTTCATCATATTACTTTTTTTGACTTAACCAAAATTATTGTGTTTATATGCCTAAATAACATTTAGTTAGTGAAGTAAATGCATGCATCAAAACCGCCAAAAATATGGCGGTTTATTCAGTATCAACAATGCTTAAAGCGCATAATCAGCAAACCTTCCTGATGTGATCGCAGAAACAAAAAAGCCCCGCACAGTTAAATGCGGGGCTTTTTTGTCGTTAAATCTCGAAATGGTCAATATGTGGACGTGGTTTGAAATAAATGCTTATATTTCAATTTGGTAAACCCTAAATCATGTCACCTTGAACTGTCTTAATAGCAAAAACAAAAGGAAATGCGATGAATCGTTTTGTTAAAGAAGTGTTTGATGCACATGTATTGATCCAGTGCTGGTTTTCCGATCCCGCTGCACATCAGCAGGCAGGAACCGAACTCCTGGCGCGTTTTAGTCCGGCATTTTCGATGGTAACCGTCACCGGTTACCGGTTGGATTATCCTGCATTATGTGCCTTTTTCAGGGAACAGCGGGGCACGAAAATCGGTTTGGAGATTAACGTTGAAGCACCCGTTGTTATTGCTGAAAATGAGGCAGGCGCAGTCGTTGCGTATCAGGAACGCCAGCAACTGCCAGGTCAGCCGGAGACGTTGCGTTATTCGACAGTGGTATTTGAAGTCGATACTGACGGGAAAGTGCTGTGGCGGCATCTGCATGAAACGGCGGCCGCTAATGGTCACTGACAATAATTCTTTTTCTTTCAGAAAATGATGCGGGTCAACAGCAGCGTTTATTACACAATAATAATCTGTAATCAAACTCGCTGACACTCAGTTTATGATAAAATCACGCCGCCTTGCAGGACAGAGGCTTATTCCCAACGGAGAGGGATGCGTGATATGACGTTATTTGATGTTAAAGATAAGTGTAAGTTAAATATGTTAGTGTTTTTCTTATACATATTGATTGTTTTAGTTCCTGTTACGGTGATGTCTCATCGCTATTTTTTTCATGAAACGCCTGCTGTAGTCTCAATATTTCCCGTCACTACCGCCATTTTATTTGTGCTGCATACCCTTATCGCCTTTTTCATGCTGATGCAATACATGGCGAATCGCAAGAAACTCTACCTGGCTGTATTATCCTTTGCGTACTCGTTGTCGGCATTCTATCTGGTTTACAAGCTGCTCTATTATCCGGGGATCTTCCTGACCGGGGCAGTGCTTGAAGGCTCCGTCAATGATCTGGCTATTTACTGGGTCTTTCGCAGTATCTCGATGGCCGCTGTATTTTTGCTCACTGCTTTCCTGTATCAGCGCAGGGATACTCTGTGCATCAGCCATCGTCGGGTGCTGAGCGTTGTGCTGGCCGCAAGCTGCCTGGCTGTGATTTTTGCCTATTTTCTTTCCAGTAAAAATCCGCTGTTCGGCATGGAGATTGTAACGGCAGACGGACGTGATTATAGCCAGCTTTGGTCTGGAAAAATGGGGTATGTTATTGGCGGTATCTGGGCACTGGCCACCGTCCTGATTATTTCTGTGACCCGGCTTAAAAATACCTTCTGGCTTGCTATCGGATTGAGCTGCATTTCCTATTTAGGCAACGTATCTATTTTACACAGCAGCATTTATATTCATTCGCTGGTCTGGTATTACGCGCGTTTTTTTGAAGTGTTATCGACGTTCTTTGTCGTGATTGTTTTACTATACGATATTTCTATGGTTTACAAGAAAACATTGATGAAATATCAGATTTCTTATGAGTCTTCTATTCGCGATCCGCTGACTAATCTCTATAATCGCCGGTATTATTACGATGCAATGAAAACTTATTTAGATAAAAAACAATCAGGGGTAAGGCTGGCGGTAATGGTGGCTGACATTGATTATTTCAAACGCTTCAATGATACCTACGGACACATTCAGGGCGATGAGGTCATTAAATATGTTGCCTGGTCACTTTCGCATTCCCTGCGTGATCAAGATATTCCTTCACGCATTGGCGGTGAGGAATATTCCGCACTGGTGATCGGTGCCTCTGAAGAGGAGGTTCGTACGATGGCAGAGCGTTTTCGTATCAACGTGACACAACATCATAGGTCAGAATTTCCCGGCACTCTCCCCGCGCCGGTAACGGTCAGCGTCGGCATCTATTTTATGGGTAGTGAGGATGATAAAGCCGAAGCTTGTGTGGCGAAAGCTGATGCTGCGATGTATCAGGCGAAGCAAAGCGGCCGCAATCGCATCGTGGTGTTCGGCGAGGCGTCCCTTTGAGAAGATGACATAAAAACGGCCTTCCGTGAGGAAAGCCGTTTGTTGATGAGCAGAACGTTTAGTGAGCCAGAGTTTTTCTCACTTCACTGACGTCTTTTGCTGTGACAGCCGGTGCGTTGTTGCTCCAACCCTGACGGATGAAGGTCGACAATTGTGCTGCTTCTTCGTCAGTCAGACGGTGGGCAAAGCCCGGCATGACCAGTGTCGACGGTGCACGTGCCGTTGAAGGTTGCTGTGCACCCGCGAGAATGGTGTGGATCAGTCCTGTCGGGTCTTTCGCGTTCACAATCGTTGCCTGATCCAACTGTGGGAACACGCCTGGTGCGCCTTTACCAGTCACAAAGTGGCAGGCACCACAGTTATCCAGATACAGACGCTCGCCTTCGGTGAGATTTTTCGCTGCCGTCAGTCTGGCTTCGGTCGCGCTGGCTTTCTGCGAATCTTGTGCCGGAACCGGTGGATTACCGCCCAGGAACTTGATGTATGCCGCAATGGCTTTGAGGTCTTCATCGGTCATATGGGCGGTGCTATTTTCCACCACAGACGTCATTTCGCCGCCTACCGCCGCTTTGTCGTTACGCCCTTTGCCCAGATAATCGACGATCTCCTGTTCGTTCCAGTGCGCTACGCCGCGCAGCGACGGGACGTCCCAGTTATTGAGGCTGCCACCCGCCAGAAAATCAGAGTCGCTGCTGTCGAGTGCTTTTTCATTCATGCCGAAGCCGCGCGGAGTGTGGCAACTGCCGCAGTGGCCCAGGCTTTCCACCAGATAAGCGCCGCGGTTAACCTGTGCGGACGCACCGCCGATTGGCTGGAATGGTTTGTCAGACGCAAACGCCCAGTTCCAGAAGCGCATGCCCCAGCGCTGGCTGAACGGGAAGCTCAGATCCGTTTCCGGCGGTTGTTCCGCGCTCGGTTTTACGCCCTGCATAAAGTAAACGTAGAGCGCGTGCATATCCTCATCGCTGATTTTGGCGTAATCAGGGTAAGGCATCGCCGGATACAAACGGGTGCCATCCGGCAATACACCTTTACGTACCGCGTCAGAAAACTGGGCTTCGGTATAACCGCCAATGCCGTGGTCTTTATCCGGCGTAATGTTGGTCGAATAAATGGTGCCCAGATTCGAGTTGATCGCCAGCCCGCCGGAAAACGCCGGTTTGCCAGCCACCGTATGACACGCGCCGCAGTCGCCCAGGCGCGTCACATACTCACCTTGTTTTATGAGCGCGACGTTGTCGGCTTGTGCATTCGTGGCTGCCTGCGCATTCGCCATAAAACCTGCACCCAGCAGCAAGGCATTAGCGATAAATAAACTTTTGAGTTTCATCGTGTTCATCTCCGCTTATGCCTGAACCAGTGGACCGGGATTTTTCAGGTACTGATCTTTAATGGCCTGCGCCGCCATCAGGGTGATCGCACCAATGGTATCGGTCGGGTTAGCCTGGAAGTTTTGCGGGAAGGCATTGCCGCCCGGCACAAAGACGTTATGTACATCCCAGCTTTGCAGGAACTTGTTCAGCGCAGAAGTTTTCGGGTTGTCGCCCATCACCGCGCCGCCCACGTTGTGCGTGGAAACGTATTTTGTCAGGTCAAAGTGCGCGTCCATCGGCAGGAAACTTTCGCTGTAGCTGTCCGGATTCAGCTCTTTAGTGATATTGCCAACGATACCTTTCAGATATTGCTGCAATTTGAGTTCGTTCTGTTTCCAGTCGAAGGTCATGCGCAGCAGCGGATAGCCATATTCATCTTTATAATTCGGATCGAGATCCAGATAAATATCGCGATAAGACTGGCAGGTGGTGGTAATACTGATTTTCATTGAATGGCCGTACCATTCTTCCATGCCTTCTTTCCAGCCGGTGCCCCACGCAGGCGTGCCTTTTGGCAGCGAGGTGCTGATTGGCGTGCCGGTGGCCTGCGAACTGTGGATTTTCGCGCCGCCGATAAAGCCCAGCGCAGGACCGTCGAAGTTGCCCGGAGAGATATCGTTAAACATCTGACCGGTAGCGCCTGCCGTAGCAAACGGATTGAAGTTTTTGTCTTTGAAGAACAGCGTCGAGCCGCCGTTACTCAGGAATGCATAGTTGCGGCCAATCACACCTTCTTCAGTGATCGGGTTGTAAGGTTTGCCGATGCCGGACAGCAGCATCAGGCGCACGTTACAGAACTGGAAGCTACTCAGCACCACGATTTTGGCGGGCTGGAAACACTCGTTGCCGTCTGCATCCATGTAGATCACGCCTTTCGCGGTTTTCTTATCATCATGCAGTTCGACTTTCAGCACGTTGGCATGCACTTCATAGGAGAAGTTATCCATACGTTTAAGTGCATCCATGACCGCCGTCTGCGGTGAGGCTTTCGAGTAGTTCAGGCACGGATATTTACTGCAATAACCACAGTAGTTACAGGGTGCAATTTGGTTGCCGTAAGGGTTAGTCCAGGCGCGGGAGACACAGGCTGACGGATTCGGGAACGGGTGATAGCCCATCTTTTTGGTCACTTCAGCAAACATACTGCTGTTAAGCGTATCTTCCAGTGCAGGCAGGGGATATGGCTCGGAGCGGGGTCCTTCGAACGGATCACCGCCTTCCATAATCTGACCACGAAGATTGCCGGTTTTGCCGGACTGGCCGCAGATGTGTTCAAACTTAGTGTAATACGGCTCAATTTCATCCCATGTGAATGGGAAATCCATGATCCGCATATCTTCCTGCAAGATGCCCGGTTTGTAAGCCTCGTCAGCGTAGGTTTTGAGTTTTAAATCAGTCGGCGTCGGGCGAATCAATACTGCTGTCCAGTGCAGACCGGAACCACCAACGCCGGTACCCGGCGCAAATGCACCCCATTTACGGGTCGGAAGGGCAGTTTCACGCATGTTGTAACGCACGGTGACGGCGGCTTCTGCCGGGGTCGCCATGACTTTATTGCGTACCGCGTAGGCATATTCGTCCGCCGGTTTCGGGTAAGCAAATTCTTCATAGCCACGATCGCCGCCACGCTCAAGCGCGCGCACGGTCAGGCCCGCCATTGCCAGCTCAATACTCATCAGTGAGCCAGCCCAGCCGAGGCCGACAACAACAACGTCGACTTCCGGTTTAGTTACTTTTGCCATTTTTAATCCTGTCATTCATCAGAAAACGGTAATAGGGCGGGCACTCAGGCACGCGCGCCTTGCAGGCTCACAGGTCCCAGCGGATAAGGGACATTGTGCTGCTTAACCCATTCGGTGAAACTGGCGCGGGCGCCGGGGAAGCCGATGGCTATCCATGCTTTCATCCCTTTGTTTCCGCCGTAGATCGGGTCTGCCAGATAACCGTGTTTGGTATCTGAAAGCAGTTCACTGAAGAATTGCGAAGCCACGAGGTTCTCTTCACCAAGATCCGCAAACTGAATGCCATTTTTCTGCAGCTGCGTCAGAACGTTGTCTTTGTCCTGAGCGGCGAGGTCATGGAAGGCTTTCTGGTGGTTTTGCTGACACCAGGCGTTCGCCAGGCGAATGCCGGTTTTGTAGATTTGCTGCGGACGGAACGGGATCTGATACCCCATTGTGGCCGGAGCATGCACATTGAACGGGCCCTGCATGTAAATTTCATCACCAAAATCACCGTGCATTTGCTGGTCGATAAAAATCGGCACGTTGGTTTCGAGTGCGCCCGGTGCTTTACCTTTGCCACCAGCAGGGATCAGACGGTCAGCAGCGGCCATAATAAACTGCCACTCATCGGTACTGAAAAATATGGGTTTATAATCGAGTAAATCCGGGGCAGCCATTTCCGCAGCTTGTGCCGCCGACAATCCTTTCATCATTATGGTGCCGACCGGCAGAGCCATCAGCGACCCAAGTAAAAACTTGCGACGGGTTGTTTTTTTTTGAAGGAGCATAGAATTACGACTCTCACATGCCTGATGTTAAGTTTGGGTTAATTATTATTATTTTGGGGTACAAATTTATAATATCACTGCTACATCTAAAATAAATGAATAAATTCCATGCGAACTGTGCGGTGGCTAATGTGGTGGTTTTAAATAATCATGGAATAGATTTTAAATCCTTTTAAAACAGCTGGTTATAATTTTTCTATTTACCAAAACTCAAATTAAATTAGCATCAGTTATCAAAGATCATTGTCTGTCTTCACTGGCTGAATTTAGATCAATATAATTGCGCACGGAAAGTTCCTGTTATTAGCTGTTGTGAATGTTAGCTAACATTTTTAACAAATAAGAATTGATTTCAATTTCGGATAATAACGCAGCACGGCTCCCTCCCCTGCGAAGGGGAGGGTTGGGGTGGAGTATTAAGGTCAAAAACATAAACTGAAATGTGCGCGGGCCCTAAGCCGATTCCCGAATCACCAGCCGGTAACCCATATCGACAATCGGCTCTTCAACCACGATGCCTTCAATTTTATCCGCCAGCATATCCGCCGCGCGGATGCCTAAATCCCACTTTTCAACGCTGACTGTGGTTATCGCCGGGCGGTTGTGGGCAGCAAAATTCAGATCCGCAAAACCGATCACCGAGAAATCATCCGGAACACATAAACCCTGTGCTTCGGCTTCCATAATTGCACCTTGGGCCAGCGTATCAGAACTGCAAATGATGGCGTCGAACGGCTCACCGGTGGCAAGCAGTTGTCTGAGTGCATGACGCCCGACTTCCATATTGGCCGGACGTGAGACGATCACTTCTTTAATATCGTGCCCGGAGAGAGTCCGTAATACACTGATGGCTCCGTTTTTACGTACCATGGCGCGGCGATCCGAGGCGCAGATAAAACCAAAGCGGGAAAAACCTTTGCTGAGGAAATAGTCACCGATGGCCTTGCCGACTTTTTCGTGCGAGAAGCCAATCAGCATATCTATCGGCGTAGGTGTCAGATCCCAAATCTCCACCACCGGAATATTGGCATTCAGAATGATTCTTTTCAGTTCTGAGGTGTGATGGATGCCGGTCAGCACAATCCCGTCCGGTCGACGCGAAAGCAAGGTCGCGACAATATCGGTTTCATCTTCCGGCTCATAGCCGACAATACACAACAGCATGTGGTAACCCCGCGCCGCGAGCTGGTCGCTGATCGCCTGTACAGTATCGACAAACATATTATTGTTGATTTGCGGCACCACGACGGCGATGAGTTTTGTGCGACGGGTGGCCAGTCCGCCGGCCAGCATATTAGGAATGTAACCGGTGTTTTTTACGGCCTCCATCACGCGGGCAATGGTTGCCGGACGCACGACTTTAGGATTGTTTAAGGCGCGGCTGACCGTCATCGGGGAGAGGCCGGCGGCCTGTGCGACATCTTCGAGCGTGGCCGTGCGGGAAAGGCCATTTTGGATATTTGTTTTCTTATTCAAAGTATTGACCACTGAATTCGGGCGTCAAAATAGTAATGTTTGCGCAATCATTATCAGTTTCTCATATTGTTCCCTGCTTGGGTAAGGGGAAATGTTAACTTTCTGTTGCGTTGCAGCCCGGCTCGGTCTTATTTATCCTCGCGAATTATTTCCCCAAAACGTGAAGGGAGTCATAGGGGATGGTCAAGGAGAGAAGATTTCTGTAAGCACCGAATTATCGCGTCCCGGCGCGATGCCGTATAATGCTTTCAAGCAGAGACGATTCATCATTTTCATTTATATGCTCTGAATACATTCTCACAGGTGAAGGAAAAACCGTTGCCAGAGCTGCAATCTATCGGGATATGAGGGTTTCATCATGGAAAAGAAAGTCATTTATTTGTTTTGCTCCGCCGGAATGTCCACTTCATTGCTGGTTTCTAAAATGAAGGTTCAGGCCGAGAAATATGAGGTCCCGGTCATTATCGAAGCATTTCCTGAAACACTGGCCGCTGAGAAGGGTATGGCGGCAGATGTCGTTCTGCTTGGGCCGCAAATTGCTTATATGCTGAATGAAATTAAAAATGTCTTGCCCGGCAAACCGGTTGAGGTGATTGATTCTGGCCTGTACGGCAAAATCGATGGGTTAGGTGTTCTGAAAGCAGCGGTTGCTGCGATCAAAAAAGCAGCAGCGCAGTAATTTTAATTTTTCCTTATTTTTAAATTGATCGTCTTTATATTGAAATTTTTAAGTCAAAGAGAACTCCAGTCAAAGAGCGAATTTCTTCCCCTGGCCGCCGGATGGCGGCATTAAAGGAAAATACCAATGAGCAAAGCCATTGATTCACTTGAAAAGATACTCCTTCCTTTTGCCGTCAAAATAGGTAAACAGCCGCATATTAATGCCATTAAAAATGGTTTTATAAAACTCATGCCGCTAACCCTTGCGGGTGCCATGTTCGTTTTAATTAATAATGTATTCCTGAATTTCGGGGCCGGTTCTTTCTTTTATTCATTAGGTGTGCGTTTAGACCCGTCAACTATCGATACACTGGCCGGTCTGAAAACCATCGGTATTAATGTTTATAACGGTACGCTCGGTATTATGTCGCTGATGGCACCGTTCTTTATCGGCATGGCATTAGCGGAAGAACGTAAAGTTGATTCGCTCTCCGCCGGTTTATTAGCCGTCGCGGCCTTTATGACCGTGACGCCATACAATGTCGGCGAAGCCTATGCAGTAGGTGCAAACTGGTTAGGGGGCGCCAATATTATTTCCGGTATGCTGATAGGTTTGGTTGTCGCAGAAATGTTTACCTTTGTCATTCGCCGGAACTGGGTTATTACCTTGCCGGCGAGTGTGCCGTCTTCTGTTTCCCGATCTTTTTCAGCACTCATTCCGGGATTTATTATTCTGTTTATTTTCGGGATGATTTCCTGGTTACTCGGATTATATGGTCATAACTTCCACCAGATCATTATGGATTCTATTTCCAAGCCTCTGGCGGCGATGGGCGGCGTGGTGGGCTGGGCGTATGTGATTTTCAACTCCCTGCTGTGGTTCTTTGGTGTACACGGTTCGCTCGCACTGACCGCTCTCGACAACGGTATTATGACCCCGTGGGCCCTGGAAAATATCGCCCTGTACACCGAGTACGGTTCCGTGAGTGCTGCCATTGATGCCGGGAAAACCTTCCATTTCTGGGCAAAACCGATGCTGGATTCCTACATCATGCTGGGCGGTTCCGGTGCGACGCTCGGGCTTATTATCGCCATCTTTATCGCTTCACGCCGTGCCGATCATCGCCAGGTGGCGAAGCTGGCGCTGCCGTCAGGTATTTTCCAGATTAACGAGCCTATTTTGTTTGGTCTGCCGATTATCATGAACCCGGTCATGTTCATTCCGTTTGTCCTGGTCCAGCCGATTCTCGCAGCTATCACACTTGCGGCTTACTCTCTGGGGATCATTCCCCCGGTGACTAACCTGGCGCCGTGGACCATGCCGACCGGGCTGGGCGCCTTCTTTAACAGTAACGGCAGTATCGCTGCGCTGCTGGTCGCGTTGTTCAATCTCGGTGTCGCCACGCTGGTGTATATGCCATTCGTGATCTTATCTAACAAAGCGCAGGCGATCATTGAAGAAGAAGAAAGCGAAGAAGACATTGCAGCCGCATTGAAATTTTAATCTCAACGGAGGGCGGGCAGAGGCCATCTTCCCGCTGTTATCCGGCCAATCAAGGAGAGACCAGGATGATGGATTTAGACAGTATTGTAGAAACTGAAAACGAAATGCAGGATCTCGAAGAAGTGGTCATGGGGTTGATCATTAACTCCGGACAGGCGCGCAGCCTGGCTTACGCAGCGCTCAAAAAGGCCAAAGAAGGAGATTTTGAGCAGGCGCACGCGGTAATGGCACAGTCAAAAATGGCACTCAATGAAGCGCATCTGGTGCAAACCAAACTGATTGAGGCCGATCAGGGCGAAGGGAAAACCAAAGTCAGCCTGGTACTGGTGCACGCGCAAGATCATCTGATGACGTCAATGCTGGCCCGTGAGCTGATTGCGGAACTCATTGAGCTTCATGAGAAAATAAAATAACGTAGGGATCCCTAATGCAGCCACCGGTACTGAGCATGGAAATCAAGACAGCGCGCGAAAATCAGCTCTTCGACGGGCAGAATTTCCACATGTTCATCTACAACAAAGTAGAAAGTATTTCCGGGCTGCATGAGCATGACTACTATGAATTTACAGTGGTACTGACCGGGCGGTATTACCAGAACGTCAATGGCAAACGGGTATTGTTAGAACGCGGCGATTTTGTGTTTATCCCGCTGGGATCTCACCACCAAAGCTTTTATGAGTTTGGTGCGACGCGGATATTAAATGTCGGGATCAGCAAAGCGTTCTTTGAGCAACATTATTTATCTTTATTGCCATCCCGCTTCGTGGCATCACAGGTTTATCAGATTAAGACTGAATTTCTGGCTTATATAGAATCTGTGATTGCTTCGTTGAATTTCAGGAACGGGGAATTTAATGAGTTTCTGGAAATGGTGACGTTTTATATTGTGAACCGTTTACGTCATCACCGGGAATCCGAAGTAGCGACAGATGCGCCAGGCTGGCTTAAAAATGCTATTGAGAAGATGCATGATAAAGCACAGTTTGGTGACAAGGCATTAGTGAATATGGTGGCACTTTCCGGTAAATCTCAGGAATATCTTAGCCGAGCCACGCAGCGACATTATGGCAAAACGCCGATGCAGATTATTAATGAAATCCGTATTGATTTTGCCAAAAAGCAACTGGAAATTACGAATTACTCGGTTTCGGATATTGCATTTGAATCTGGTTACAGCAGTCCGAGTATGTTTATTAAAAACTTTAAAAAGCTGACATCTTTCACCCCGAATCATTACCGGAAGAAGTTATGCAGTATTAATTAATCCGAATCATTTATTTCTCTGTTTAAATTTGCAGTGCATTATTATTGCACGGGAGTTCCTATGCGTAAAAAACTGAAAGTCGTCACCGTCGGTGGCGGAAGTAGTTATACCCCGGAATTACTGGAAGGCTTTATTAAACGCTACGATGAACTGCCCATTACTGAATTATGGCTGGTTGATGTAGAAGCCGGTAAAGAGAAACAGGACATTATTTTCAACCTTTGCCAGCGTATGGTGGAGCGCGCAGGCGTGCCGATTGTGATGCATAAAACACTGGATCGCCGCGAAGCGCTGGCGGATGCCGATTTCGTCACCACGCAACTGCGTGTCGGCCAGTTGAAAGCACGCGAGCTGGATGAACGTATCCCGCTGAGTCACGGTTATCTCGGTCAGGAAACCAACGGGGCTGGCGGATTGTTCAAAGGGCTGCGGACTATTCCGGTGATTTTTGACATCATCCGGGATGTCGAAGAAATCTGTCCGGACGCCTGGGTCATTAACTTCACCAACCCGGCGGGTATGGTGACAGAAGCCGTATTCCGTCATACCCAATTCAAAAAATTTATCGGCGTATGTAACATCCCGGTCGGCATGAAAATGTTTATTCAGGATGTGCTGAAGCTGGCACCGCAGGATGATTTGTCTATCGATTTGTTTGGCCTGAACCACATGGTGTTCATCAAAGATGTTCTGGTCAACGGCGAATCACGTTTCGCCGAACTGCTTGACGGCGTAGCATCCGGCACACTCACCGCCGGTTCGGTGAAAAACATCTTTGATTTGCCCTTCAGTGAAGGGCTGATCCGCTCCCTGAATCTGCTGCCGTGTTCTTATCTGCTGTATTACTTTAAGCAGAAAGAGATGCTGGCGATTGAAATGGGGGAATTCTACAAAGGCGGCGCGCGCGCTACGGTGGTACAGAAGGTTGAAAAGCAGCTGTTCGATCTGTACAAAGACCCTGATCTGAATGTCAAACCCAAAGAACTGGAATTGCGCGGCGGGGCCTATTATTCCGACGCGGCCTGCGAAGTCATCAGCGCGATTTACAACGATAAACAAACCGAGCAGTACGTCAATTTCCCGCACAACGGACATGTTGATAACATTCCGGCTGACTGGGCGGTGGAAATGACCTGTACTATCGGGCGTGACGGCGCAAAACCACACCCGCGTATCACGCATTTTGACGAAAAGGTACTGGGGCTGATTTACACCATCAAAGGGTTTGAGATTGCCGCGAGTGAGGCCGCACTGAGCGGTGAACTTAATGACGTTCTGCTGGCAATGAATCTCAGCCCGCTGATCCATTCCGATAAAGATGCCGAAATACTGGCGCGCGAAATGTTGCTGGCTCATGAAAAACTGCTGCCAAATTTTGCCAAAACCATTGCTGCGCTGAAATAACCCATGGCCTTCCCCGAAAAGGGAAGGCGTTCAACCGGGACATTTATGGATAAATTACTGATAGTGAACGCCGATGATTTCGGGCTTTGTAAAGCGCAAAACTACGGGATCATTGACGCATTCAACAACGGCGTGGTGCGGTCGACGACGGCGATGGTCAATATGGCCAGTGCTGAACACGCGGCGGCGCTGAGCAAAGCAAATTCTGATCTTGCTGTGGGCATGCACTTCGTGCTGACGCTTGGACGTCCGTTGTCACCCATGCCGGGTCTGGTCCGCGACGGTGAACTGGGCAAATGGATTTGGGAAATGGCCGGGCAGGGTACGTTACCGCTTGATGAAATCAGGCATGAACTGCAAAGCCAGTTCGACCGTTTCCTGGCTCTGTTTGGCCATTTGCCGACCCATCTCGACAGTCATCATCATGTGCATATGTTCCCGCAGATTTTCCCGATCGTTGAGGCGTTCGCACAAGAGCAGGGCATTCCTGTACGCATAGACCGTGAGGAAATCCGCAGGGGCGACATTGCGCTGTGCGGCGCGAAGAGTACCGACGGTTTCGACAGCAGTTTCTACGGTGAGGCGGTTTCAGAAGCCCTGTTTGTGCAAACACTGGACAGCGCGACACAACGTGGTGACCGCTCCGTGGAAATCATGACCCATCCGTCGTTTATCGATAACACCATAATGGCGAGCAAATATTGCACTCCGCGCCTGGCAGAGCTGGATGTGCTGACGTCGGCCTCGCTCAAAACTGCGATAACTGAACGCGGATTCCGGCTGGGATCGTTTAAGGATTTATAAGCCGTAATACGCAAAGGCTGCCGCGGGCATCAGGTTCGCGGCGGCCTTTGTGCAGGCATCAGCCCGGCCCCTCACTCCCCGCCGCCAGCAGCGGGACCAGAATGTCGCTGATCGGTGTAGGAAGACCCCGGGCGAGCCCATAACGCTGTACGACGCCGTTACGTATATCCCATTCCAGCGGGCGGTTAGCCTGGCGATCGGCGAGAATGGATGTGCCTAAATCTGCCGGCGCACGATGAAAACCCTCAACGATCTCTTGCGGAACGGTATCGCTAAGTACCGCCCCCTCTGCACGCGCGACCGTCAGACATTCCTGCAGATATGCCAGTGCCAGTTGCGTGATATCCCCGCGTGAGAACATACCTGCCCGGCGGTTTGCGAGAACCATCAGACCAGCGACCGCATTCTGCAGCAGTTTGCGCCATGCGATCGTGAGGAAATCGGATGACAATTCAACCGCACAGCGTGTTCCACTGAGCGCCTCAGCGATCCGTTTTGCCTTTGGCACATCCGGCAACGTCAGTCGCGGTTTGGCGCGCAGCCGGACTGAAGCATCCGGTTCGCGTTGTGCCGGGAACCATACGACGGAAGGCAGTACCGTTGCTCCGTTAACGTAAGGTTCCAGCAGCGTTTTCTGTTCAACGCCGTTTTGCAGTGCACAGACAACGGTATTTTCATCGCATAAGGTGGTCAGCCAGCCAGCGCTGTCAGCCACCTGCGTCGTTTTCACCGCAACAAAAACCAAATCGAAAGGACGGGTAACGGTTGACGGATTGTTCAGTACCGGACCTGGTACTACAATTTCGCCGTCATCATGGCGCAGAATTAATTCGGGGTGTGCGGTGCGCCCGTACAGCAGCGGGGTGCGGTTCACCTCATGCAGTACTGCGGCGATGGTGGTACCAATCGCACCGGGGCCTATCAGAGCTATAGCAGGGCGGTCAGACATTTTAAGTTCTCCTGATTTGATTAACCCATCAATAATGTGCCGGTGGCAATCACCGCACATGCCAGCATTTTTCTCAGCGTGAGTGTTTCGCCAAGGAACCAATAACCCAGAACAGCGGCAAACAGTACGCTGGTTTCGCGCAGCGCGGAGACGGCACCCATCGGTGCGGCCGTCATGGCATAAATAATAATGCCGTAAGCCAGCAGCGATACCAGCCCCCCCGCGGCCGCACTGAGTAAACCAGGCCGCCAGCGCAGTAAGCTTTTTGTGTCGCGCAGAACGATATACAGCACTGGCATCAGCACTCCCCATAACATGCTCATCCACACGGTATAGGAAAACGGATTGCCGGAGACGCGTACGCCCATTCCATCCACTACGCTGTATGCGGCGATAAACGCGCCGGTAGCCAGGGTATATTTCAGGCCTGGCATCGCCAGTTTGCGGCTTCTCATTGCAAGCATAAGAATACCGCCAGAAATTAGCGCGATGCCAAGAAGGGTGTTAAAAGCGATCTTCTCCCCGGCGAACAGCGCTGCCCCACAGGTCACCATCAGCGGCGAGGAGCCGCGTGCAACCGGGTAGGTTTGCCCGAGATCCCCGCTCTGATAACTGCGTATTAAACACAGGTTATAGCTGACATGCAGCAGGGCAGATAACACCGCATATCCGATGCTCGCCCGGGCAGGCAGTGGCAGAAATGGCGCGATGACAACGCAGCTCAACGCAATCGCCACACACATGATGGTCATCGACCACAACCGGTCATTACCGCTGCGTAATAAGGCATTCCAGCTGGCATGCAGCAGGGCGGCGAATAATGTAAGTAAAATAATATGAGCGGGCATGTACCGATGCTAAACAGCCTGTCCCCGGATTAACAGTGAAGTGTTGTCATCGGGGTATGAGCGATGATTCATACTTCAGCGGTAACTTAACTGTGCCTGTTGTGATTCGGCCAGCAGCCAGTTACGGAATTTAATGATATGTGGCTGCGTTTCGATGCCTTGCGGACAGACGAAGTAATAGGCGGCCGGTGAAGGAAAATTGACGTCAAAGAGCCTGACCAGACTGCCCTCACGGATTTCTTTTTCTACGTGTCCGCTGCGCGCTAGCGCAATGCCCTGGCCCAGTAACGCGGCTTCAATCGTCATATTGGTATCGGCGAAGCGTACACTCTCGTGCAGCACATCGGTGTTTATCCCGACCAGCTTAAACCAGGCATCCCATTTCGGTACCAGATCGGCTCCGTCACGCGTCAGCAAGGGAAAACGCAACAGTTCAGCAGGCCCGGAAGGGGTACCAAAGCTGGCTAAAAAAGCGGGGCTGGCCACCGGAAATAATTGTTCGCGGAACATAAATTCTGTATGCAGTGCCGCATAATTACCATGTCCGAAACGGATCGCCACATCGGAATCTGCGCTGGCGAAGTTGATGGCTTTATCCGTACTTTCCAGCGACACCAGAATCTCCGGATGCAAACGTGCTAATTCCGGCAGACGCGGTAACAACCACTTTAAGGCGAAAGAATAGGTGGTGCTGACACGCAGTCGCACCCGTCCTTTCTGTTCACGCAGATCCGCAAGTGTGGTTTCAAGTTTACTAAAGAATTCCCGTACCAGAGGGGCGAGCGCGGCACCGGCAGGTGTCAGGCTAAGGGTTTTCCCCCGTTGGAAAAGTTGCAGGCCCCAGATTTCCTCCAGTTTTTTCAGCTGATGGCTGACCGCACTTTGTGTAATAAACAGTTCTTCTGCAGTTGAGGTAAACGTTGTGTGGCGGGTGGCCACTTCAAAGGCACGGAGTGTGGCTGTAGGAGGGAGGTCACGCATCATGGTGTTCCTGTTAATGAGCAAATGCTCATAATAGGGTATGGCGTAGCCTGTGCAAAAGATACGATGACAGAAAAAATGGCCTGCGTTACAGGCCATTTCCATGTTGTTCTTAAAGGGTCAGAACGAGAAGCACGAACACCCTAAAGCACCCCAGAAGGCGTTGTCATCGGACACCGGGACATCGGAACCCCGGGCAATATCATGGCTGTGTTTATGCACGCCGCACGGGCCAACGCACTGATGTCCCTGACGAACCAGCCCGACACGCGCGGCACCTTGTGGCGGTGCAGAGCGGTAATGTCCGGGTACCGTGGTGACCGGCGACCAGTCCGGCAGCACCGGAATCGCTGGCGGAGCCAGAGGCGAGAAGCTGCCGGCAGCATAGACCACTTTACCATCGACTACGGTCATCACTGATTCGATACCCTTGATACGTTCTTCCGGCACGCTGAAGAAATCTTCGGAAAGCACCGCCAGATCGGCCAGCTGTCCGGCTTTGATCTGACCTTTCTTGCCCTGTTCGCTGGAGAACCACGAGCTGCCCTGTGTCCACAGCATCAGCGCAGTTTCGCGGTCAATGCGGGCCTCATCATCATACATGGCCATGCCGCCTACTGTACGACCTGAAACCAGCCAGTACAGCGCCGTCCATGGGTTGTAACTGGCAACGCGGGTCGCGTCGGTACCCAGTCCGACCGGCACGCCTGCGGACAACATTTTTGCCACCGGCGGTGTATGTTTAGTGGCTTCGATACCGTAACGGTCAGCAAAATATTCTCCCTGGAACGCCATACGATGCTGTACCGCAATGCCACCGCCCAGCGCTTTGACGCGCTCAATATTACGTTCGGTGATGGTTTCCGCGTGGTCAAAGAACCAGTGCAATCCGTTGAACGGAATATCGCTGTTCACTTTTTCAAAGACATCCAGCATCCGGCTGATCGATTCGTCATAGGTTGCATGCAGGCGGAACGGCCAGCGGTGCTCCACCAGATGACGCACCACGCGTTCAAGTTCGACCTCAGTTCCCGGCGGTAAATCCGGACGCGGTTGCAGGAAGTCTTCAAAGTCTGCCGCTGAAAATACCAGCATTTCACCTGCGCCGTTATGACGGTAGAAATCGGTACCCTGGCCAGGTTTGAGCATGTCAGTCCAGAGTTCAAAATCTTCCAGCTCGTGTTGCGGCCGCTGGGTAAACAAGTTGTAGGCAATGCGTACCGTCAGCTGATTTTTCTGATGAAGCTCATCAATGATCTGATAATCCTCAGGATAATTCTGGAAGCCGCCGCCCGCGTCTATGGCGCTGGTCAGGCCGAGCCGATTCAGCTCACGCATAAACTGGCGTGTGGAATTCACCTGCTGCTCCAGCGGCAGTTTCGGACCTTTTGCCAGCGTTGAATACAGGATCATGGCGTTTGGTTTGGCGATCAACATGCCGGTCGGATTGCCGTTGCTGTCACGCTGAATTTCACCGCCCGGTGGATTTGGCGTGTCTTTGGTATAGCCGACCACTTTGAGTGCGGCGCGGTTGAGCAGAGCACGGTCGTATAAATGCAGGATAAACACCGGCGTATCCGGTGCGGCCTGGTTAATTTCATCGAGCGTAGGCATGCGGCGTTCAGCAAACTGAAACTCGGTCCAGCCACCGACGACGCGCACCCATTGCGGGCTTGGCGTACGCAGCGCTTGTTCTTTGAGCATACGCAGGGCATCGGCCAGTGAAGGTACGCCTTCCCAGCGCAGTTCCAGATTATAATTCAGACCGCCACGGATCAGGTGCAGATGCGAGTCATTCAGGCCGGGAACGGCGGTATGGCCGTGCAAATCGACCACCTGCGTCTGTGCATCAGCAAACTGCATCACTTCATTTTCGGTACCGACAGCCAGAAATTTACCGTCTTTGATTGCGACGGCATTTGCCAGCGGTTTTTCTCTGTCAACGGTATGGAACTTGCCGTTAAGCAGGATCAGTGAAGCAACATTATTTATTGGATTCATTGGAAAATCTCCTGTTATTGCGCGGAAGAGCGCGTCAGCCATGAATGAAATACGCGTGTAACGATCGGCATCCAGAGGAAAACCACCAGCCCGACGACCGTAGCGTCATTAAGTAAATGACCGCCTTCGGTGCCTTTAAGCTGCGGCAAAAACTGCCCCCAAAACCAGGGCACAATGTGAGTCGATGGGTAAATCACCCCTAATGTCAGCAGATATTGTTTCCAGCGTGCTGGCGGGCGGATATTCGCACTTGGCGGGGTGAACCAGAATTCGGCGCCGGGACGCACCTCGGTGTTGTCGTTTTGCAATAACAGCGGGCTGACTTCGGCGACCAGTTGTTTACGCAGATCCGAGTTATGCCATGCGTTGAGATTTTCCAGCGTGTCGAAACGCACCAGAATGGTGTAAGCATCGCCGCTGCGGTTCGGGCGTATAACGTTGACGCCCAGATGGCCCGGAAAGGTGCTGGCCTGCGGCATAATTTTATTCAGCCAGGCCTCGTATTGTGTTTCGCTGGCTGGCGCAATCTTGTGGGTAATAACGAGCGTGACATGTTGCTGGTGGGGCTGGGACAGGGACATACATCACCTCAGCTGATTAAAATAAAAGGATTTATCGAATCAATGAAATGATGTTAGTCGGTGGGTTGAATCAATGATAGGTGAGAATTTTTGGGGACTTGTTAAGTTTTTTTGTTAATTACTGCGTGCCTGCAATATGCAAGCTACGCTGTTTCATCACACGATGCAGATTCGACTCCAGCCAGTCTGCGAGTCCGGCAACCTGATCTTTTACTTCAACGCCGAGCGGGGTCAGAGAATATTCCACATGTGGCGGCACCACCGGATAAGCGCGGCGGTCGATGAAACCGTCTTCTTCAAGGGATTGTAAAGTCTGCGCCAGCATTTTTTCACTGACACCACCGACTTTGCGGCGCAGCTCGCTAAAGCGCAACGTATTATCGCTGAGGGCGATCAGGATCAGTAAGCCCCAGCGGCTGGTGATGTGGCGTAGAATTTCGCGCGACGGGCAGTTGGGATCCAGCACTTCGCCCCGGCGGATTTGCTCTGTCAGTGGTAAACGTTCAGCGGGTTGTCCGGAAGAAATTATTTTCATACTAACCTTTGGGTGCGTACTTACGAAAAGTTAGTATATCGCATAGGATGTGCTTACGGCGACGCTTTTAGCGTCTTTAAAGTATAACTTTTCTGTCGAAGACTTTTTGGAGAAACCACTATGATCGCAGTTACCGGTGCTACCGGCCAGTTAGGCCGCCTCGTTATTGCCGCACTTTTGAAAAAAGTGCCTGCTCATCAGATAATTGCTGCGGTACGTAATCCGCAAAAAGCGCAGGACCTGGCAGAGCAGGGTATTCAGGTACGTCAGGCCGATTACAGCCAGCCCGCCACACTGGATTCGGCTTTTGAAGGTGTCGAAAAATTGCTGCTGATTTCTTCCAGTGAAGTCGGTCAGCGCGAAGCGCAACATAAGGCGGTCATCGATGCAGCAAAGCGTGCAGGCGTGCAACTGCTGGCCTACACCAGTTTGCTTCATGCAGACAAAAGTCCGCTGGGACTGGGTGTTGAACACCGTGCGACAGAAAAAGCATTAAGTGAATCCGCTATTCCTTTCGTGCTGCTGCGTAACGGCTGGTATACCGAAAACTATGCGGCAAGTATTGCCCCGGCGCTGGCACATAACGCGTTTATTGGTTCAGTGGGTGAAGGAAAAATTTCTTCCGCTGCGCGTCAGGATTATGCTGAAGCCGCCGCAGCAGTACTGACCCAGGAAAATCAGGCCGGTAAAATCTACGAACTGGCCGGGGATGATGCCTATACGCTGGCTGAATTCACTGCCGAAATTGCCCGTCAGTCCGGTAAAAAAGTCGATTATATCAACCTGCCGGAGGCGGATTTTGCCAAAGCGCTGCTCGGGGCCGGTTTACCGGAAGGTCTGGCGAATATGCTGGCTGATTCTGATGCGGGTGCCGGGAAAGGCGGCTTGTTTGATGATTCCCATACATTGAGCAAACTGATTGGTCGTCCGACTACGCCAGTTAAAGATGTCATTGCAGCGACGCTGAAAACGCTTTAATAAAAAAATGATTGCACTCCGGCCTGTTAATATCATGCCTTAACAGGCCGGTAATATTTTTAGATCACATCATCCTGCGTTGAAAGCAACACCAGCTCTAACAAGTTGCGACAAGCTTGCTGATTACTGACGTTGGTCTCCTGTTCCAGCTGACGCACCAGACCTTCAATGATGGCCTTATTGCTTACCGGATAATGGCTGGAGAGAAGTCCTGAAACGATAGTCCCGAGGATCTCCACTTCGCTTAATGTCGGCGTTTCCCGAACATTTAAATAATCACTGATTTCTGTAACTGTATGTTCTGCTTCGATTTGCATGTAGACCTCCTTAAACTTTTCAGCAGACTTGTCTCATGTGAAAAGTGCCTATTACCAGTCAGAAAAGAGAGTATTGTGAAGTTTCTCTTCACAATTTCCGGCCCTGACTCATCTGATCATTGAATTGCGCATCACGAAATCCCAGCCGTGAAAAAAACCTTTGGAAGAAGGGAAATCCAATTTTCCTTCCAAAGGCCAGGCTGAACACGCCCGTAAAAGACGGACTAATGATGAAGCAGGGGTAACAGAAAGTTATACAAAGATTTCAAATCTGTACAGGTATGGTCGTAAAATATCTTAAACTTTGTTGCTAGCAATCTAAAAAAAGCACAAAAAGTTCATCGTTCTGGTGTGTTAATACATTCACGTAACAATTAAGTTCCGCGCGTAATGGTTCAGGGCGTGAATTTATCTTCCTGTACAACTGAAATGGAGTGCGGCAAAATATGCGCCTTTTTTGCTCGGGTCATAGGCAATATCCGACAGTAGATAAGGAGTCATACGGTGAAAATCAATGTCATTGGCACCAGCGGAAGCGGGAAATCCACGCTTGCACGCAATATTTCTCAGAAACTGAATATTCCTTATATTGAACTGGATGCGCTGTTCTGGCGTCCGGACTGGCAGGGCACGCCGGATGACGAATTTTTTGCCCGTCTGGCAGAAAAACTGGCGGCCAGTGACGGCTGGGTGATTGACGGAAATTACAAACGTACGCAGGCAGTGAAATGGCGCCAGATCGATATGATCGTGTGGGTAGATTATTCGTTCGGACGTACGTTATATCAGGCGGTGAAACGCGCCGTTACCCGGGCATGGGGACAAAAGGAAATCTGGGCAGGCACAGGGAACCGTGAGTCGTTTCGTAAGAGCTTCTTCAGCCGGGATTCGATTATTCTCTGGACGTTGAAAACTTATGCGAAAAACCGGCGTCAATATCAGGCATTGTTTAACGATCCTGACTGGCAGCATGTTCGCTTTGTTCGTCTGACATCACCCAAGCAGACTCAGGATTTTCTGCATAATCTGACCCAGCTGTAACACTATCCGCGGGCTGAATGCCCAGGGCGTTGCCCGTACACTGTTGAGTAGGTGTTCCGAATTAACTTACTGATAATCCATGATTTCTTCGCCTGCCTCCCACACCCAGACATAGCGTCCTGTCGTAAGGCTGGTGTCAATCGTGACAGGCCATTTACCTGTCTTATTCCATCTTGAGCTATACCAATCTATGACATCCTGATTATTCACCATAAGCGGTCATTCTCTCTCGCACTGGTGTTGTAACGACGGGTGCTTTTCCAAACAATTTGAGATATGTCACTCGCAGGAATTACAACACCTGGGAAAGGGATCCAGCGCGCCACAAATGCCCCAGGATTATCGACATAGGAGAATTTGAGGCGTTTGATACTTCCAGTTGTCAGTGTGCGCCGCCGTCATCTTTAAGCCATAGGTAAGCGGGAATTGCCATTTTGATAAGTCCCATTTAACAGTGAGGGTATAGTTATGCCCATCAATCGCCGAAAACAATTAGCACCGAAAACAATTAGCGGAAATCGTAATAAGTTGATTTTCAGAGGCTTATTATTGGTGAGCATTCATCATCGGGACGGTGCAAGAGTGCCTTAGTACCTTTTGGGGCAATACGGCGCTGAATGCAGATTAATGACCGGAATTATGGAACGAAGCGGCCTTCACGTAATCAAGCCACAAGGGTTTACGGCAAAGTTATACTGAATCCTCCATCATCGACTTCAGCAGACGGACTAAATGCTGTTGATCGTCCGGAGAAAGTCTTGCCAGAAATTCAGTATCTACCTGCTGACCGACGGGCCGGATTTTCGCAAGAACCGCTTTCCCCTCCGCCGTCAGGGTAATAAAACGCCGGCGTTTATCTGCCGGATCGGCTGCACGGATCAGCAGCCCGCGTGTTTCAAGACGTGCCAGCATTTCAGCCAGTGTCGCTTTACTGCTGAAGGCGACATCCGTGAGTTGGACCTGCTCAATTCCGGGGTTTTCAGCAATAGCGCGTAACACTGCATACTGCGGTTTCGTCAGTTCCGGGATGCACTGCTGCCATCTCGCAGTGTGTTGCTGGAATACCTTACGCATTAAGTGAAAGGCTTCCTGTCTCAATTGTGTGCTCATCATCATTTCCCGAATTTCTTATTGGTCTGACTCTATCTTAGCAATCTCTGAAGAACGAATGTGACAAGCTATCGCAGGGTTCTCAAAAAGGGCATAAGAGAAGGATTATTCTCATAAGAACAAAGCGCTTTTCTTGTAAAGGAGAATCAGCCTGTCTCTCAGGCCGATTCTCCTGACCAGACGAACATCCGGAGTGTGTTCTACTAAACGGATTCTGTGGTGTTAAAAAACACATTTTCCGGATGTTTTAATCCTAAATTTTCCCTCAATGTATTCCCTTCATATTCTTCACGGAACAGTCCGCGTCGTTGGAGTTCAGGGATCACGAGATCAATAAAGTCATTGACGCCCCCGACAGTGTCCGGAGGCTGGATATTAAAACCATCGGCTGCGCCTGCATTGATCCACTCCTCCATTTTATCAACGACTTCTTTAGCGGTTCCTGCGATGGTGATATGCCAGTCATCTCCTCTGGCAATAGCCCGGTACATGTCTTTGATGGTGTATTTATGTTCTGCTGCTTTCTGAAGCAGAAGCTTGCTGAAATGGCTGTTGATCCATTCAAGTTTTAATGCTTCAACATCAAGCGGGAAAGGGGCGTTAATATCCAGGTGCGTTAAATCACCGAAGAAGGGTTTGATCAGGGCAAACCCCACATCAGGCGTGACGAGATCTTGCACTCTGTCCAATTTTGCCTGTGCTTCTTCACGCGTCTGGCCGACATAAACCATCATTCCCGGCATTACGAAGACTTCATCCTCTCGTCCGTACTCCCGGGCCTTGCTTTTGATTCGCTGATAAAAATCTCTTGCACCCTCTAAGTCGGGCTGTCCGGCATAAACAATATTGGCGTATTTACCGGCCATCGTCACGGTATTGTCTGAGTCGCCAGCAGTTACGAGCACGGGCTGGCCCTGGGGAGATCGTACAATATCCAGCGGCCCACGGACTTTAAAATGTATCCCCTCATGTGCCAGAACATGCATTTTGCTGCGATCGACATATAACCCTGTCTCCTTATTTACAGGAAATGCATCATCACCCCAGCTATCCCATAACCCTTTTGTGACATCAATAAACTCCTGGGCACGCGCATAGCGAATGGCCGGATCCGGCCTCTTTTCAAGACCGAAGTTTCGTGCTTCTTCCAGATTGTGTGAGGTCACAATGTTCCACCCTGAACGTCCGTTACTGATTTGATCTAAAGTGGCGAAGGCACGCGCAGTTTTATAAGGATGACCGTATGTTGTAGATACCGTGGCGACAAGACCAATATGCCGGGTATGTACAGCAATGGCCGAAAGGATTTGCAGGGGATCATTTTTATGAACCGCATGGCCTTTCGTTTTCGTTCTTGAATCATTTTCTATATGGTGTGAGCCAAGGACATCGGCCAGAAACACTAAATCAAATTTTCCTCTTTCGGCAGCTTTTGCAACGTCAATAAAACGCCATATATTCATCATATTATCTTGTGGAACTTCAGGAAGTCGCCAGGATGCAACATGGTAGCCATGACGCCAAATGGACAGACCTAACTTAATTTTTCGTTTCATCATAATTCCTAAGGCCAATAAAAATAAAAAAGGCAGGTATATTTGAGGATTAAAATATCTCAGTCGCATGAATGCGATTATTTAAGGCTGCTAATTTTCGAGTGCCATCTGTGCGTGGTAATGTCACGCATTGTAATTGATCAAACCAAACGGCATCCGGGTCATATTTCGCAAGGAAAGGCTTTCTGCATAATGACGGATCGCGAGCCTGTAGATACTGAAGAGAAAGATATTTCTCTTCATTGAGTTCAATGATGCCGTCGATACAAACTTTACCTGAGGTCGCCGACATTATGGGCCCTCTGACCGAACGTGAAAGCCCCGAGACTTTTGAATAGGCCTTCTGGAATATGTCATAACACTCTACCAGAGGGACTTCGAAATACTGCTTCGGACCGGTATCCCGCTCAACGAACATGTAATAAGGAATACAACCAAGCTGAACCTGTTTAGTCCATAAATCTATCCAGGTCTCTGGTTTATCATTGATATGTTTTAGCAAAGGTGCCTGGGTTCGGATGACGGCCCCGGTCGACAGTATTCGTTTTATCGCCTGCTGGGTTTGTGCCGGTGCCAGCTCCCGTGGATGATTGATATGGGCCATAAAGGCTAAATGCCTGCCACTTGCTGTGATTTTTTCAAATAATCTCATGAGGTCGTCTGCATCTTCATCACTCGTGAAACGTTGCGGCCAGTAGGTAAGTGCTTTAGATCCCAACCGTATTGTTGAAATATGTGTTTCGTCGAGTAGTGGTTGAATGTAGCGCTCAAGTATCCGGGTCCGCATAATCATTGAATCACCGCCAGTAATTAATATATCCGTGATCTCAGGATGAATTTTCAGATAGTCGATTAACTGACGAATATCTCGTGACTGAAAACGATCCTCTGTTTCACCCACAAACTGAGCCCAGCGAAAACAGAAACTGCAATAGGCATGGCATGATTGACCGGCACTGGGAAAGAACAATGCCGTTTCATTGTATTTATGCTGAATGCCCTGAATTTTCTGATCATTAATCGTTGGTACATTAAATGCCTGGCCTGAAGGATGCGGATTCAACTCTGTGCGCACGTCTCTGACCACGTCAAGCAATCCGCTACGACTGCCGCGTTGAGCATGATGAATACGATTGAATTGTGAGTCTGTTAACATACCTGATTGTGGAAATACCAATTGAAAAAGGGGATCGCTAATACCCGCATCCCAGTCAATCAAATTCTCCAAATAAAAGGTGTTAACACGGAACGGTAAGATCTCTGAAATAACGTTGAACGTTTCCTTATATTCACTGGGTAATTTATCCCAATAAAGGGATTCACGAAACTTATTTGCATTCATTGGAAGAAATACAGTGCTGTTGCTTGACATTGTCACTCCTGTTACCGGATATGTTATGAGAAATTAATAATGAATGACGGAATTATTCAATAAAACAGGTATCAATCTTTCCCAACAGGGTTTTTTAATTCGACAGCCATCCAGTCCACAGAAAGTGTGGTGAATGAAGGGTGTTGTATATCAAATCTATGGTATATCTCTTCAGAAAACCCGGGTGTTATCGGGCGTAATGCTGTTGCCAGCGCGATAAGTGCACGCGCAATTACTCTGGCCCGGGTTCTGTTCAGGGCGGAATTCATAAACACGGGTTTTTGTTGCAGTGCTGCGTCTAAACAGAATGTGGTCATTTCATCCACAAAAGTTTCCACACTGCGCGTTATTTTACGTAAATTTGGCATGCTGAGCGAATAACACTGTTCTATTGATGCCATAAACAGAGAGGTGACTTCAAAGAAAGAATGACAATCGGCACACCATTGCCCGGGTCCGGGCAGGTTTTTGCTATCAGAGAAGGGCTCAAATAATCTGTCAGCTGCTTCCAGCATTACCGGTAGTTGTCCGTTCCAAAACTCTGCATTAAAGCGTTCGAATTCCTGGCGATGAAAGTCTGCTTCCTTACGGTGAGTCCGGTTTCTACAAAGATAAAAACGTAGCGCCTGAGCATTTTCAGGGGTGACATACTCATCCACCCAAATAGCATGATTACGCGATGTGGAAAACTTCTGGCCTTCGAGCAGCATCATGTGATTCGGGATAACATACATTGGCATAAATTCTGGCATTCCCAATGCGGCAAGAACGGCAGGGATGACAAGCAAACGGCCAAAAGCATTATCAACCCCAAACAGGATCGCCAGCTCAGGCAATTCATCGCCCGCTATTGCATGCCAGAGCCGGTTTTCACCTTGTAATGCGTACATCTGTTCAATGGCGAGTAAATGACGTGGGACATACTCCATCGGTACCGTGAACCTGAGATTATCGAGTCCGGCCATTTGCACGGGGACTCCCGCACTGTTGGGGTTTGTCAGGCATACTTCCGGTAACCCCCGCTTAAGCCAGCCTTCAATAAACAATTTGGCAAATGCCGGAAGGCTTGCGCTGGCAGCAAAACGCTCCAGTTCATTTTTTAGCGCATCAAGCCGTAAGAAAAGTCGCGTGAGCGGGCGGCGTTCAAGAGACACACCCTGTAAATTAACCGGTCTAATCAGCTCAGCATCAAGCACTAACGCCCCGCATCCCTCGCATTCAGTCCCAGACGATTCGCCACCACAATGAGGGCAGTCACCATGCACAAAGGCATCAACGCAAAATTGACGTGTTGAAGGGTCATAAGGTACGTCGTATGTTCTTTCAACAATCAGACCAGCAGACATCAGTTTCTCAAGCACTTCATACAAAATGGCGGTTGAGCGCTGTGTCGGACGTGTTTCAAGGAAGATATCCTGTTCAACGTTCAGTAATTGAAGTGACTGTTTTAATCTGCGGGTATTCGTTTCTGCCAGACTATAGTAATCAGTGCCTGCTTTAGCCGCAGCGATCTGAATGTGTTCCAGATGCCCGTGTGTACCCTGCACCAGAAAGGTTTTTCTTCCCGACATCCTCGCGGCTCTGGTCAGCACATCTGCCACCATAAAAGGCCCTGCAGCGTGGCCCAGATGCATTCCGCCGTTAGGCGTCAGCATGGCGGGCACGATCAGTAATGGCCTTTGGGACCCTTGTGAACGCAAAGCGCCTTGCTCCGAACTCTGTTCGAATATTTCACGATGATGCCACCATACGGTTTGCATCACGGCGTTTTCGTCAAGTGCTTCAATACGATGGCGGCAAAGAGGTTCGACCCGAATACTGTCACCCGCCTGCAAAATGAGATCCTCACCATTAAGGCAGACGCGTACACTGCCGCTGATAACTGTCCAGAATTCCACTTCCGTATGGTTGTGGCGCTCGGTACTGCTTCCAGGCGTCAATTTTAAAATGCGGATCGAAATATCTGAGGCTTCAGGCACAGGATTAATACGGTAAATACCCTTATCCAGTACGGCTCGTGAAAGATATTTTTCTTGAGTAAGATTAATAATTTCAATATGTGACAATTTTAGTATCCTTATTATTCATGTTACCTGTCAGTGTTTCGTTGTTTATGCTGACCGGTTCTCTACCGGAATAACGCATATTTTTAATCAGTGCATCACCTATCACTCTTCCTCTTTCTGATACCCCTGCCAGGGTGTGCTCTGTCGGGCCATGCTGTGCCTGAGAATGGTTAATAATAAAAATATCTGGAGCTGAAGGTGAGCCGAACTGCACAGAGAAATTTTCAGTCACGACTAAATCATCATTGATAATTTCTGGTTGCAACGGGCTGATTAATGACTTATGTAAAATGTTTTCAAATCCGGTTGCGCAGATAATCAGATCAGCCGTTATTTCCATTGCCCCATTTTTTGATTGCCTTTGTTGCAATGTCACGGAAATTTTATCTGACTGTTTCTTAATACACTCTATTAAGGCGTAGGGATAAAGATATAAGCGCTGGCAATGATTGACGCGGTCGGAAAATGTTTGTTCGTAGATAGCAGATAGCACATCATCTGTGACAGTGGCGTAATTAGTGTTTCTCAGACCTGACAGCATATTCTCGCGTTCAGCAATGTCATAATTGAAAAATTCCGTTGCGCGCGGATGCGTATAAATATCATTGACGAAAGGGTTGGCATCCGTCGATTTGAAAAGGAAATCACGCGAGACCACACTAATTTTACCCACTGAAGTTTTTTCGAGTAAAAAGCGAATGATTTCACCTGCACTCTGCCCGCGCCCTACCACGACAATATGGTTCTCAGCTGATAGTTCTTGCGTTGCTACCTTATTTAAGAGCTGACTGGAGTGAATGACGTGCTGGTTTTCAGTCAATAACACCTCAGGAATAAAGGGCTTATGCCCCTGAGATAATACTAACTGACGCGTCTTTAAAACTTCTGTTTCACCTGCGCTATTTCGCAGTGTGACTTCAAGAATATCTTTTCCCTGCGGCGAAGATATTCTTTTTAAGTTGTAAACCTCACTATTATAAGAGATGAAGTCTTGCAGTTTTGATGCTACCCATCCGAGGTAATCAGAAAAAAGATTCCGGGAAGGATAATAGGTGTTCAAATGCATAAACTGATAAAGTAATTTTTGTTCTTTAAGATAATTAAAGAATGTATAAGGGCTGGCCGGATTCCTTAAAAAAGCCAGATCTTTCAATAAAGAAACCTGTAGGGTAGAAGTAGGCAAAGCCAGGCCAGGATGCCAGCTGGCGTTCTCTCTTTTCTCTACCAGGCGTATGTTGTCCCCACTCGTCAGGATGCCGGCTTCATCCAGGTAACTCAAGACCGAAAGGTTCGCGGGCCCTGCACCGACGAGTAAGATATCCAATATCGCGCTCATACTGCCTCCGTAATCATGCATGTTAGGGTTCCGGATGTGGTGATCTCCACATGCCGAAATTTTTTTATTTCGTTTAAAAATTTTAAGCCAATCAGCCCTGCCGGCTTTTCATGCGGATAAATAATGTTTTTAAGTGCCATTTCAAAAATAACTTCTGTTGCAGTGATAGCAAAGGCACAGGTCATAAATGCCATGGCGGTAATATCCGGCGCGGGCTGGAATACTTTAATGATTAGCTCACCTTTTTCACCCGATGAACTGATATGTTGCCATTTGCATAAAACGAAATCTTCACTTGTCGTTTCAACATTCTTACAGGCTGCAGTAAACAGTGTTTCGGCCACATCTCTGATACTGGTATTTAATTTGCCGACGTTAATTTCTTGTCGGGAAAGCAGGCCTAATTCCTGACAGGCCCGTGCAGCGTAGGAAAATCCCGGCCAGCGCAATGTATTTTGCGAAAAATTAACCACATGCTTTTGGAAATATTCCGCCGTTGTTGCAAGCATTGCATCGTCAAAGGCTTCAAGCAGACCAATCGAAGGAAAATAATGATGTTTTACCTGCGCGAACCTTGGGACTGAAAATGTCTGGTGATCCTTTATTGTTAATGCCAGTCGGGGGTCGATGGGCAATTTCCTGCCAAATGTTAGCCGATAACCAAAAGGCCCGGTCGGGGTCACCGGGATACCGCCGCAAAAGCTTTCTATCGTATGACTTTGCGGAAATCGCTCCAGAATAGAAGAAGATATCGATTCCATTAGACCAGGTTCCAGGCCGGTGCCTAACAGCAGAGGATGCTTTCTGTTACCCATCGCCGGGATTAATGGATCATTCAGGTCAGGGCGACCCAGTACAATAATGGGACAATCAATCTGTGATGCCAGAACATTGATAAGTTCCCTGGCATCATGCCAGGAAACAGCAATAATAATGGCATTTATTCCCAGTGGGATTTCAGTAGTAAATGTTTCCTCTTCAATAACGTTAACGTTCAATCTTCCTGACGCGATAAACCCACTATATTCCGGGGGAAGATTATTGAACGCCTCCGGGTTAATATCAAATAAAAAGATGCGCGCCCCGTTATGTAAAGCCATTTTGAGTAAGGCTCGCCCCATATTGCCGGCCCCAATAATGGCAATGCTTCTGTCTTGCAATGACATGACGTTTATTCCTGAATGAAATTTAATTATCTGTACGCATTTAAAAAATGGCCGGAATATATTTTTCTGCAGATATCTTCCAGCGCATTATTTAATAAAGCGCGGTCATGACGATCATTCCTTATTGAATATTAATGCTTAACGAGGTTGTAACGTTGTTTAGTATATTTAAAAGTATGTCATAAGAAGGTGCATGAGCGACAACCGATGCTACACGATGAGTGGTATAGCTTTCCGGTGGCAGGGTAATGGTGCTGCCTACCGGGATTTCAGTCATAACGTTATCCAGCCCCCCGGTATCCAGGATCGCCTGATCATAACCTGTCAGACCTGAAAACTGACCTTCTTTTTCTGCAAACAGGTAACGTATGCCAGCATAGGATCCCTCTCTCAAGGGGCGCAATTCGGGGACCTGACCAATAGCCACTCTGATAATATTGGCGACATGATCTACCCCGGTGCTTCGTGGCACTAAATGGGTAGTGATATAACCACCACCAGGGCGTCCGTTGATTTCAATCAGCGTAAATTTGTCATTTTCAATTTTACCTTCGATATGCAAAGTACAATTGTCACAACCTACTGCCTGAACAATGGCAACAATTTTTCGCTGTACGTCTAATTTCGCTTTATCAGACGCTGCAGAAGGAAATATATGTTGTGATTCAAAAGGGAAGGGAGTGGTGGTCGACTTGTCGGTTATGCCGATAATATCCACTACCCCACGGTGTACCAGAACCTCAACACTGACCTCCTGTCCCTGAACATATTGTTCAACAATAAATTCATCACCGTGTGAGTTGAAAATAGGGTCATTACCTGCGGAAACCAGTGAGCGGAGATTGCTGATAGCGGATTCAAGCTCCTTTTCGCTTTTCAGAATAAAGATCCCTTTTGAACCATTGCCACCTGTTGGTTTTACAACTGCCGGATAACCTAATGTCTCCATGGCAGTATACAGTTCGTCGAGAGAGGATATTTTGAAATACTGCGGAGATACGTCCTCAACTTCCGAAACAGCCTGACGTGTAAGAAATTTACTTCTGATGATTTTGACCGCTTCGGGAGTTAATCCAGGTAATGACAGAGCCTGGTTGATTCTGGCAACAAAACTCAGTTCCAGATCTGTCCAGCTGAATGCACCGACCACGTTATGTCGCGAAGCTACATCTTTAGCAACCTTAAGACCTAATTCATGATTTGAGGTATCGCATTCATGCCACTCCAAAAGGTGCTCTTTAGCCATTTCAGGGATAGTACGTCCGATAAGTACGACTGAAAGCCCTAATCTTTTTGCTGCTGCCAGGGCTTCAAATCTTTCGTTATTCGTTCTTCTTAAACCCGCAAAAATCACCACTGAATTATTCACAAAACCTCCGTCTCTGGGAATTACATACATTTAATTAACATTTATGGTGCCTTGGAATTTTAGGATTTGGCTTAAGTAAAGTAAATATGAAATATCTTTTTGGGGAGGAAAGTGCGCTATTGAAAAATATTCATGGCGTAAACTATTGAAAATAAATTTTTCATTAATAATCATATAGTTAATTTTTTATTTGTCATTCATGGTGCGGAAATATTTAATAATAAAAATAATCCACGTTTAACAAATTTTTGTTTGTATTTTATTCCAATGATTGATATTTGGCGGTAATTAAGCATGTTGCAAAATTTTAATATTATTTATTGTGTTATTTAAGTAATTATGTTTACATATTACTAACAACTTTGATTGGCCTTTCACCCCAACTAGCTTTAGTAAGGGAGTTTTCCTGCGCGTTATATATAGAGAAGGGTTTTATTGAATTTTCACGACGCTCTCGGTTTAGAATTTATTTAATAAAAGTGTTATTGAAAATTACATTCAAATATTAATTGTTTTTTGGCGAAATAGGGTGTTTATATTTTTCTGCAACATTTTTCTTGGTTTTTCTCTGAAGAAAATAAAAATATCCTTTTTAAAAAAAGTTATTTTTATTTATTTTATGCTAACTAACAGTATTAAAAACTAAGCTGGCGTGATTTTAAGTGAAGTGTTCCGGCCTACAGAAGTGATGAGTGATAATTCATACATGCAGTATTCTTTAACAATGTGGAAAAGAATAAGCTTCTACTTTTATGCTATAAGAAATATTATTTTCAGGAGTTTTTATGGATGCATGGCAATGAGGATGCCATTGAGCGAATATTTAAGGAGCCAAAGGATAGGGGAGACTGACGGAGGTATAAACAACAGGGGTAATCCGGGCAATGAAAGTCCGCCCGGATTATCAGGATCACGCGAGGGAGGTATGGCTTCGCATACAGAACAGACTGATTAGTACAGTGACAGCAGACATGAGAATAAAGATAATGTGGAACAAGGGGCTGTGTTCATTTGTCCATACGGCGAAAACAGCACCAAGACTTTCACCTATACCTACGGCAAGGATAGAAAGTGAAAAAATAGCTGTCCTTTCATATTCTCCCGTGTTGAAAGACATAATGCTTTGATATGCCGGGATAGCGATAATTTCAGCCGTGCTTACCAGGAAAAGAAACAGGTATAGCATTGCCAGCGAATTATGGAGAGATAACACTAAAAATGCTAAGCCAAAGAGTAAAAATGAGATAATAAGTTTGGTATTATCATCAAATCTGTCAATTAAATAATTAACCGGATAGGCAAGAACTAAGACGGCCAGCCCGTTCAGTGCCGTTACCGTCCATACCAAGTCTGTTCTATGCAAACGGTCGATCACAAAGAGTGGCATTGTGGTTAACGCTAACGAATAGATGAACCACACAAGCAGGATAAGTAGCAGCGTCAGTAAAATCACTTTCCTCCTGACCAGGCTCATTAATACCTTGAAGAAATGTCCCTGTTTGGGGAGGATTATTTTTCTTGTCGCCCAGTAGGTGTATGCACAGGTGAGTGTAAACAGTAAGGACATTGTTTCAAACATATAAACGGGCCCGACATGCTGATACAACATGCCCAGGAGTATGGCCCCACCACTTGAAGCCAGGTTTGTGACCGTACTGAGCAACGAATAGTTTAAAGAGAGTGACTGATTTTTCAAAAAGGAGGTGGCAATACGGATAACAATTGAGTTATTCCCGTAGAAAAGCCCGACGAGAAATGCGCCTAAATAGAGTTGTGTAATCTCGCCACGCGATAGCAGGAAGAAGCCCAATCCTCCTAACAGTTGCAGTATTGCAAGTAAAAGAGGGAAGTTTATTCTATCCAGATAGGGTGAAAAGGCTAAGCGGCCAATTCTCGAAAAGAATATCAACGTGAATAATATACCGCTGGTATGGGCTGCTGACAGCTGCAAGTTTTCGTGTAAATAAGCGATTAACAATGCCTGAGGAGCAAAGAAGGCAAAGGCCCCGATGAAATCCTGGACAAGGATGATTTTAAATATTGAAGAGTTTTGAAATGCTTTTTGCATTATTTAACGCCTCCTCATAACTTGCACCCTCAGCACACAATAAATTGCGTTCGCCCAGATAGGCGTGGCCAACAAACCCTGGTTTTTGGTCTAAATCCGGCGGCAAAGCAGAGGGGCGGCTTACTCCTTTACGTTCTGACCACACAGCCATATGCTCTTTTTTCTGTGCTTTATAACAGAGAGTATCGGTTAGCTGGCTTTGCCATACATTAATACCTGCTGTCTCGGCCGCCATCACTGAGATGAAGTCACCCCCGACACGGTTGTGAATTTCTCCCAAAATAATACCTGCATCAGTATCCCAAAACTCGGCGTGGATCATGCCGTATTCGATACCAATCACTTTGCACGCAGACTCCACTAATGCCCGGGCCTGACGTTTTTTCTGCTCGTCAAGAGAAACACCTGCCGGATTAACATGCCCTTGCTCAAAAAAAGTCTCTGCAAATAAAAACTTTTCAGTGATATTTAGCATTCTGAACTTTTTGCCAACGAAAAGGGCTTCAAGGCTGTATTCTTTACCTTCCACCTTCTCTTCAAGGATGAATGGGTAACCTTTCTGCGGGAGTCTGGGAATAATATTATCAATGTTGTCTGAACAGACAGAATATACCCCGCGACTGCCTGCATCGGTGACGGGTTTAAGGATGGCTTCATGACCGGAAAAATGTATTCTTAATTTTTCCTCTACATCACTTGCTGAATAACACAAAAAAGCTTCCGGCTGGCTGATGCCGCATTTTCGTAACAGCTCACGACAAAGATACTTGTTTTGTATCAGCATGATTGTTGCAGGGCGTGTCCATGAGGAATCTAATAATATATTAAGTTTACTATTTACAAACTGAAGTTTTTCGCGAAAAGCATAACTCCGTTTTATATAGGGATACCTGGCCAGTAAATCCCGCATTGCTTCATCATCGTAATGATTGGTTACCACCACCTCGTCGGCTTTTTGCGCTCTGTCGCCAAACACCCTGAGATTTTCTTCTGTGTCGGTAAGCAGGATTTTATATCCTGCTTCTTTGGCTTCATCGAGTAAATCAGGCCCCTGTACCACGCTTGCCCCACCGAGTAATAACAACCAATTCTCTTGCACCCGTGAACCCTCATTTTCAAAATGCCTGAATAGAAATGTATTGCTTTCAGTCTCCAGGTATTCATAACAATACGTTAACTTGTTAGCAATAAATTACATCATAACCAAAATTTATCAAGATAGAAAAATGCATTTTTTTCATTAATAACAAGAAGATGAAAACATTTCATTCAGAGTTTTAATCCTGATATGGCAACATTAACCACTGTTTATGTTGTCACCTGAATTATTTAAGTTGAATACACTGGTGTCGGGGTCGCTGGATTCAAACATGCTTTTTTTTCCCGATCCCTCAGGTTCAGCCCTATTTATTAGCAAAATTTATAATTATCGCGGGTATCATTTTCTCTCCTTCTCCCGTTCCGCAGGCGAGACGGATCTCATCATGTTACCGGTATCACACAAATCAAAAATCATAAGAAATTTATGATATCTCGCAATTGTCGCTCTCTTTTAACCATTCTATAACAAGTCCTCGGGCCACGGACGGACTGACTTTTTTATGTTTAACCCTACAAAAGGCAGGACGAAAAATGACTGCGAAACTATCCGTAACGGCGAAACTATCCGTAAAAGAAAAGGTGAGCTACGGTCTGGGGGATATGGCGAGCCATATTGGCCTGGATAATGTGATTATATTTTTGACGTTTTATTACACCGATGTTGTGGGATTACCGGCAGTATTTGTCGGAACAATGTTTCTGGTTGCCCGCGTCGCTGACGCCATTGTGGACCCCGCGATGGGGCTGATCGCTGACCGGACGCAAACGCGTTTCGGTAAATTCCGGCCTTATATTCTCTGGCTTGCGTTACCTTTCGGAGCCAGCTGTTTGCTGGTTTATGCGGTACCGGAATCCCTGACCTTGGGCGGAAAGATGGTATACGCCAGCGTCACCTATTGCGTGATGATGCTGATGTATACCGCCATCAACATTCCTTATTGCTCGATGGGCGCGATCATCACGCCTGATAATACCCAGCGTATTTCCCTGCAATCCTATCGGTTCTTCCTTGCCACGCTGGGTGGTGCAATGTCCACCTTCCTGATGATGCCGCTGGCAGAGATGATGGGTGGCGGCAATAAACTTGACGGCTATTTTGGTGCGATGACAATCATGGCGTCGATCGCCGTGGTGATGTTCCTGTTGTGTTTTTTAAACACCAAAGAACGTATCAGTGCGCCGCCGACGCACGAGAATTTTCTCTCCGATTTACGTGATTTAGTGCGTAATGACCAGTGGCGCGTGGTGGCGGCGCTGATCTTCTTCAATATCTCCTTCGGCGTAGTACGCCTCGGCGCGATGATGTACTACGTCACCTATTATCTTGGCCACGCCAGCTACTTTATGTGGCTGCTGGCTGCACATATTGTGGGTAAGAGTCTCGGCAGTTTGCTGGTAAAACCGCTGACCCGCAACCGCAGCAAACTCGCGGCCTTCACGCTGTGCGCGGTGCTGACCGGTGCGCTGAGCGCGGCGATTTTCTTCGTTCCGGCATGGATTTCCCTGCTGGTGGGCATGACGTTGCTGGTTTCAACCTTCTATCAGGTCACTACCACACTGATGTGGGTGATGATGTCTGACGTGGTGGATTACGGCGAATACAAACAAGGCAAGCGCATGGATGGCACGGTGTTCTCCACTTTGCTGGCGATCCTCAAAATGGGGATGGCGGTGAGCGGAGCGGTGGTCGGCTGGACACTGGGCATAAGCGGTTACGTGCCCCATGCTGCCCAGCAGAATACCGTCGCGATGCTGTCGATTATCGCATTGTTCTCACTGGTGCCGGGCATCTTGTCGATGTTCAGTGCATTGTCGATGGGCTGGTACAAACTCGATGACGCCACCATGAAACAGATTAATCAGTCCAAAATTTCCCGGGAACATGAGCCTGAACGTCAGGCCACCTTGCATACACAGGAGTCCGCATGAGCGAATTAATCGCCGAAAAAAACCGTATCCTCTGGCATTTCGATCAACAAACGCTGGTGATTGAGCCCTGGGGAGAAAACAGCCTGCGCGTGCGGGCCACCTGCCGGCCTGAGCTCAATGATTCGTTATGGGCGCTACTGCCAGCGGATGTTCAGCCAAAAGCTGAGATCAGCCGCAGCGCAGAAACCCTGACGCTGCGCAACGGCAACATCACAGCATCGGTGAATATCAAAGGGCAGCTGGCGTTTTATAACTCACGCGGCGAGCTGATCCTTGAGGAATTCTGGCGTCAGCGTTCCACCGTCGGCATCGGTGCGACGGAGAAAAGTCAGGACAAATACATCAGTGCGCTAAAGATGGATGCCCGCGAATTTAAAGCCATTCCCGGCGGTAAACATCAACTGACCGTACGTTTTGAGTCGCGCGCGGATGAGAAAATTTATGGCATGGGGCAATACCAGCAAAATTGTCTGGATCTGAAAGGCTGCACACTGGAACTGGCACAGCGAAACTCCCAGGCCAGTGTGCCGTTTATGCTTTCGAGTCTGGGGTATGGCATGTTGTGGAACAATCCGGCGATTGGTGAGGCGACATTCGGCAAAAATATTACCCGCTGGGAAGCGCAGATCACGGAGCAGATGGATTACTGGATCACCGCTGGCGATACGCCCGCTGAGATCATGCATCAGTATGGCCGTGCAACCGGCACCGCGCCGCAGATGCCGGAATATGCCACGGGTTTCTGGCAGTGCAAATTGCGTTACCGCACACAGCAGGAGGTGCTGGAAGTCGCGCGTGAATACAAGCGCCGCAACCTGCCTGTTTCGGTTATTGTCATCGACTTCTTCCACTGGCCGAATCAGGGCACCTGGTGTTTTGACCCGGTGGATTGGCCGGATCCGAAAGCGATGGTCGCTGAGCTGAAATCACTGGGTATCGAAACCATGGTGTCGGTCTGGCCGACGGTTGACAACCGGACAGAAAATTATAAGGAGATGAAATCAAAAGGTTACCTGGTGAACACGGATCGTGGTGTATCGGTGAATCTTGATTTCCTTGGCAACTGCACCTTCTTTGACGCCACACATCCCGGCGCACGTCAGTTTGTCTGGGAGAAAGTAAAGCAAAACTATTACGATCTGGGGATCCGTACCTTCTGGCTGGATGAAGCTGAGCCGGAATACCGCGCCTATGATTTCGATAACTATCGCTATCATCTCGGGCCGGTGCTGGAAGTCGGCAACATTTATCCGCAGAAGTTCGCGCAGGGCTTTTACGAGGGGTTACAGCAGGAAGGCGAGCATGAGATCGTTAATCTGGTGCGCTGCGCCTGGGCGGGCAGTCAGCGATATGGTGTGCTGGCGTGGTCGGGCGATATCCATTCTTCTTTTCACGCGCTGCGTAATCAGATTGTCGCTGGCCTGAATATGGGGCTGGCGGGTATCCCGTGGTGGACGACGGATATAGGCGGGTTCCAGGGCGGGAATGTTAATGATCCGATATTTCAGGAGTTACTGATCCGCTGGTTCCAGTGGGGTGTGTTCTGCCCTGTTATGCGTCTGCATGGTTACCGTGAGCCACAAATTCAGCCGCCGGAACCGTGGCGTGACGGCATTGCGCAATGCAACAGCGGCGCACCAAATGAAGTCTGGAGCTACGGCGAAGAGAATTACACGCTGATGAAGAACGGGTTATTCCTGCGTGAGAAACTGCGTCCGTACATCAGCCATGTGATGCAGGAAGCGCATGAGAAGGGGGATCCTGTAATGCGCACGATGTTCTATCAGTATCCGGCTCAGGCTGAAAGCTGGCAGGTGGAAGATCAGTATATGCTTGGCGCCGATATTCTGGTCGCCCCGGTGTTGTACGCCGGTCAGCGCGAGCGGGAAGTGTGGTTACCGGCGGGAGAAACGTGGGTGGCGCTGAATGGAGAACGCTATGAAGGGGGGAGAGCGATTAGGGTCGCCGCCCCAATGAGTGAAATTCCTGTGTTTGTGCGGGAGGAGGCAGACCCGGCTGCACGGGCGATTTTGTAATCTGGTTGCAGATGGCCGCTGCAACGGGGCGGCTGCCTGAAACAGAAGGGTGACAGTTTCGGTTTTACAATAGCGGTGATCGCACAACGCGCTGCGCCTAAACCGCCCAAGAGAGGGAAGTGCTTTCCCTCTCTTAGATCTCTCCCCGCTTTTCTACTTCGCGCTCCGCTCGCTGGCACCGCACAGCGGTAATCTCCTACTTATCACAAAACCGTTAACTCTCCGCGAGGATTCCGTAATCCCTCCCCTTGTAGTCTGATGTCATCGACAGTAACCGCAACGGTGGCAACAATGATTAACAGACGTAATTTCCTGCTGGGCAGTGGTGCGGTCTCGGCCGCTGCGCTGATGGGGTTGGTCCCGTCACTGTTTTCCCGCAGCGCCGACGCACAGGCGAAAACTGCGAAATTCGACATCATGCTCACTGAGGCTCAGTGGCATCAGCGCCTCAGCGATGATCAATACCGCATTTTGCGTGAGGCGGGCACTGAACGGCCTTATTCCAGCCCGTTAAATGACGAACACCGGGTGGGTGAATTTGCCTGTGCAGGCTGCAATCTTGCTCTTTTCTCCTCGGCGACCAAATTCGACAGCCATACCGGCTGGCCAAGTTTCTGGAAACCTCTGGGCAACGCCGCGCAAATCAGCCGGGATACCTCGCTCGGTATGGTTCGCGATGAAGTGCATTGTCGCCGGTGTGGCGGACATCTGGGGCATGTGTTTGATGACGGTCCGCAGCCGACCGGCCTGCGCTATTGCATGAACGGGCTGGCGATGACGTTCACTCCACAAGCTTAATCAGTCAGGAAATTACCCATGAAAATTGCATCGAAAAAAATGCGTCATTACAGTCTGATCGCCGGACTGGTGCTGGCGTCAGCGTTCGCGTTCCAAAATAATGCCTGGTCATGGGGCGGGGGCGCTGAACCGGCGGTGATAATCCCTGCACCGGCAAAAGATGAACCTGCGGGTACGTCGCACAGCGAGACGGCGTTGTTTGCCGGTGGCTGTTTCTGGGGAATTCAGGGCGTGTTTCAACACGTGAAAGGCGTGACCAGCGCGGTGTCCGGTTATGCGGGCGGCGACGCGCAAACGGCGAGTTATGAACAGGTGAGTACCGGCGATACCGGCCACGCAGAATCGGTCAAAATTACCTTTGATCCGTCGCAGGTGACGTATGGCGAACTGCTGCATATTTTCTTCTCGGTGGGGCATAACCCGACAGAGTTAAACCGTCAGGGTCCGGATACCGGCAGTCAGTATCGCTCGGCGGTTTTCCCGCTCAGTCAGGCTCAGGCAGAAGTGGCGAAAGCGTATATCGCTCAGCTCGATGCCAGCCACAGTTACAGCGAGCCGCTGGTGACAAAAGTGGAAAGCAGTGCACACTTTTATCCGGCAGAGGCTTATCACCAGAACTTTTTAAACGATAATCCGGATTATCCGTACATCGTGGTGAACGACCTGCCAAAAATTAACGACTTAAAACAGCATTTCCCGGCGGATTATCGCGAACAGCCGGTGCTGGTGAAGCAATAACGGGGCATGATCTGTTTATCACTCAGCCCGGCAGGCTTCTGGTCTGACCGCCTGATCCGGGCTGAATTCTCTTCAGATTGATGCAATCGGGTGAATTTACTTCGCCAGCAGTTCTTTCCGGACGATTTCTGCGCCGGCACTTAACGCATCTAACTTGCCTCTTGCTACGCCACGCGGTAATGGGATCATGCCGCAGTTGGTGCAAGGATAGAGCTTGTCGGCGTCAACATATTGCAGTGCTTTTCGAAGCGTAGCGGCGACTTCCTCGGGTGTTTCAATAGTATTGGTTGCCACATCGATAGCACCGACCATCACTTTTTTACCCCGGATCAGCTCCATCAGCTCCATCGGAACATGGGAGTGATGACATTCCAGTGAAATAATATCGATATTAGATTTTTGTAGTTTTGGGAAAATCTCTTCGTATTGTCTCCACTCTGTTCCCAGCGTTTTTTTCCAGTCTGTATTGGCTTTGATACCATAGCCGTAGCAGATGTGGACAGCCGTTTCACATTTCAGCCCTTCAATGGCTCTTTCTAACGTGGCAATACCCCAGTCGTTCACTTCATCGAAGAACACGTTAAATGCCGGTTCATCAAACTGGATAATATCGACACCCACAGCCTCTAATTCCCGGGCTTCTTCATTGAGAATTTTAGCGAATTCCCAGGCGAGTTTTTCGCGACTTTTATAGTGATTATCATAGAGCGTGTCGATCATGGTCATCGGCCCCGGAAGAGCCCATTTGATCGGCTGTGTTGTTTGCTGGCGCAAAAACTTCGCATCTTCGACAAAAACGGCCTTTTGACGACTGACCGGGCCAACAACAGTCGGCACACTGGCTTCATAACGGTTGCGAATCTTAACGATCTCGCGGTTCTCGAAATCAACGCCGTTGAGGTGCTCAATAAAGGTCGTGACGAAATGCTGGCGCGTTTGCTCGCCATCGCTGACGATATCAATACCTGCCTGTTGCTGATCTTCCAGACACAAACGCAGCGCATCTTTTTTGCCGTCGAGTAACTCCTGACCTTCAAGCTTCCAGGGGGACCAGAGTGTCTCCGGCTGCGCAATCCAGGAGGGCTTAGGTAAACTGCCCGCAGTCGATGTCGGTAATAATTTTTTCATCACAGGTGACCTTATATTTTTAGTAAATCAAAGAACGGAATGAGCAGACCATTGTTTAAGAACAGTTTGGTAAGGTTTAATAAAATGTTCCTCGGTAAATTTCCCCTGCTCAACAGCCAGCTGGCTACGTTCTTCCCGGTCATAAATAATCCGGGTTAATGAATAATCCTGGAAATTCAGGCTTGGCTGATACTGTTTCCCGGCCGCGGAGTTAGCATTGTAAATTTCAGGGCGGTATATCTTCTGGAAAGTCTCCATCGTGCTGATGGTACTGATCAGCTCAAGATTGGTGTAATCGCTGAGCAAATCGCCACTGAAGTAAAACGCCAAAGGCGCAACGCTGTTTTCAGGCATGAAGTATCGCGCCCGCAATCCCATCTTGGCGAAATATTCATCAGTCAGGGAAGGTTCGTCCTGCTGATATTCGATGCCTAATACAGGATGTTGATTGCCGGTACGGTAATAAGTGTTTTTACTTGAGACGCTCAGGCAAATAACGGGTGTTTTATTAAAGAATTCTTTGTAAATATCGGAGTTAATGAAACGCTTAAAGATATCACCGTGTAATACACCAAAATCATCCGGCAGGCTAAATCCGGATTTATTCTTATTATGCTCCGGCAGTAAAACGCTAAAATCATAATCCCGTACATAAGAAGAAAAATTATTACCTAAAATACCGTCAAAACGTTCATGGGTTTTTTTATCAACGATAGTGGTTTTTAATACTTCAATCACCGGAAAAACGTCGCTCTTCCCTGCAATATTAATGTTTAACTGGGCTGTAATGATATCGAGTTCAACGGAGTAGCGGTCACCCACAGGGTTGTCCCAATGCGCCAGTGAATTGAAACGATTGTCAATCATCACTAAGGTGTTGCGCAGGTTTTCCTGGCGTTTTTCACCCCTTGCCAGATTGGCAAAGTTAGTCGTAATACGCGTATTTTCCGAGGGGTTATAGTCTTCGTCAAAACGAAGGCTTTTAATAGTGAATGTAATTTCTTTTTTCATTTTTATCAGGTGTCCTGGCTGCTGAAAAACCTAAATTATTTCAGTAGCCTTCATATTTTTAAGAGTGAATCGCGATGACTCTTTTATGCCTGAGTCATTGAGTGAAAAAAAGTGATTTAAATTCACTGAACATGAGCAAAGTTCATGATCCAGCTTGCGCGTCACCGACATACTTCGGCGCTGACCGAAGCATCCCCTTTTAGCCGGTAATAAGCTGAGCGAAATTCATGAGGGAGCAGAAAGATGATCGCAGTACTTTTTGAGGCAGACGCAGTAGCCGAATCAGACGCTTGTTTTTCGATGCGTCAGAAATATCCCCAAAAAAGGCCCAAGCCTGTCACGAACATCCGCAATAAAAAACGGGTTAAACACAGTGTCTGCAATGAACGAATCGACATATTTTACCCTTCAGCGTTATTAAACAGTTTCATACGCGATGAAGTATAAGCAGGATTTTTTCATCCGGGATGACAGGAATGTTAAAACTCAGGGTGTGGTTTTCAGCGTTGCAGTCCCTCCTTAACGCCAAAAGACATTGAGGAGGGGATTTTGTGAGGTATGGCAGTCTGAGTGTTCGTATTACCACTCCCCTCAGAGAGCGGCTTTCGCTCGTTGTTTCACGGCATAAATCAGTACCACGGCGAAGCACACCATTGGCAGGGCGTAGGAAACGGCGGTGTTGTAATGGTCAGCAATCGCACCCATCAGGTATGGCATCACCGCGCCACCCACAATCGCCATGATCATCACAGAGCTGGCGCGTTTGGTCTGTTTGCCCATATTCTTGACGCCCATTGCAAAAATGGTCGGGAACATGATCGACATGAAGAAGAAAATCGCCACCAGTGCAATCACCGACACGTTATCAATCCCCGCGACCACCACGCCGCACAGCACAATATTAATGATGGCGTAAACTACCAGCAGCGTGGCCGGACGGACAAAGCCCATCAGCCAGGTACTGAAGAAACGGCCAACCATAAAACTTACCATACCGACGGAAAGCAGGTAAGACGCATTCTGATTCGACAGTGTGTGCCAGTGTTCGGTGGTGTAGTTAATGAAGAACGCGCCGACACCTACCTGGGCCGCGACGTAGAAGAATTGTGCAATCACACCACCGGTGAAATGGGCATGCTGCCATAATCCTTTTCCGCCACCCTGATCCCCGGCCGCGCTTTGCTCACGAATATCCGGCAATTTGGTGCGCCCGAACAGGAAGGCAATCAGAAGCACTAACACGGCGATGGCGACGTAGGTAGTTTTTACAGATGACAAGCCGTCCGCCGTGGTGCCTTGCGTGGCAGAGAAGAACAGCGAACCGCCGATAATCGGGCCGATAAACTGTCCTAAACCATTGAATGACTGAGAAAGGTTCAGGCGACGTTCTGCTCCGGCCGGATCGCCCAGCACGGTAGCGAACGGGTTAGCGGCGGTTTCGAGACAGCCCAGACCGAGGGCGATCACGAACAGTGCGAACAGAAACATAGCGAAACTGCCTGCGGAGGCGGCAGGCACAAACAACAGCGCGCCCAGTGCATAGAGACATAATCCGACCAGGATCCCGGCTTTATAGCCAAACCTGTCCATGAAGAAACCGGCAGGCAGGGCGATGATAAAATATGCCCCGAAATAGGCGGCCTGTAACAGGCCAGACTGGGCTTTATTGACGTGTAAGACTTCCTGGAAATGTTTATTCAGGACATCCAGCAACCCGTAGGATAAACCCCACAGGAAAAACAGCGTGGTGACCAAAATGAACGCCAGGCGGAAACCGGACGTCGTTTTGCGCTGCGCATAAGCGGGCGCGGCAGTTTTATCGGCGAGCATAGTGTATTCCTCAGTATCTGGTAACGCATGTAGGGGGTCAGCTCAGGTGGCTGATTTTTATGTCAGATAACGTGAAAAACGTGATGAACTCCCTGAGAATAGGGAGAGCTTTTGCTCCTCCCACATTCACAGGGTTGAGCGGGTTTTGCTTTGCTCCTTCCCTTCGCAGGGGAGGGAGCCGACCGGGTTTTACTCAATCTGTTCAGCAAGCGAAAAGATCTTCTCCATTTCTACCCACTTTTTACCGGCGGGTGTCCACGGCGTGGGGCGCTGATATTTCCACATCAGGGCTTCCCACTCACACACTTTCGGATCCTCCAGACTGCGGCGTTCGAACAGCCCGCTGTCAAACTCTTCCGTGGTTTCCATCACCATCATCAGCCGGTTGCCCAGCCGGTAAATTTCCATCTCTGCGATGCCATAACGGCGCAGATGCGCGGTAATTTCCGGCCAGATTTTGCGGTGATGACGCTGATATTCTTCGATAAGCGCCGGATCGTCCGCCAGATCCAGCGCCTGACAATAGCGTCGCTTCATGTCAGCGCCCGGTCGAGATGCATATAACCACCGTCCACGGTCAGCCACTGGCCGGTGGTGTGAGACGCGCGGGAAGAGAGCAGGAATACCACGGTGTTGGCGATTTCCTGCGGCGTGGTCATCCGCTGTCCCAGCGGAATATGCGAGGTGATTTGTTGCAACTTTTCGTCGGGATGATCGAAGCTTTTGATCCAGCGTTCGTACAGTGGCGTCATGACCTCTGCCGGGATCACCGCGTTCACGCGGATGCCGTCGCCGAGCAGCGCCGCCGCCCATTCACGGGTCAGCGCCAGAATGCCGCCTTTGGCTGAAGCGTAACCGCTGGTGTTGCCTTGTCCGGTTAAGGCGGTTTTCGAGCTGATATTAACGATCGCCCCGTGGCTTGCGCGCAGGGCTTCCAGGCTCAGGTGTGCCATCAGGTAATAGTGGATCAGGTTTTGTTCTAACGATTGCACAAAGGCTTCCCGACCGGCGTCCAGTCCGACGCTGTCGTTGGCTCCGGCATTGTTCACCAGCCCGTCGATACTGCCGTAGCGGGTAAGCACCTCCTGTACCGCCGCCGTGCAACTGGCTTCGTCGCGCAGTTCGGTCAGCACAAAACTGGCCTGCGGAGAAAGCTTTTGCAGTTTATGCATCAGTTGATTGGCAGGTTCGGTATTGCTGATGATCACCGGAATGGCACCTTCTTCCGCCAGCGTCAGCGAAATCGCCGCGCCAATACCGGACCCGCCGCCGGTGACGATCACCACTTTATTTTGCAGATGCAGATTCATCAGTCATTTCCTGTAATCGGTAAAGGCTGTAATCGGTAAACCGTGCAGGCATTGCCGCCATATATGGCAGCCTGCTCGTCAGAACTGAGTGAGGCCGTGGCCTGTTCACATAAATCCCATGGATTCTCATCGCCGCCAGCCAGTAAGCACACCGGCCAGTCGGAGCCAAACATCAGGCGTCCGGGCCCGAAAACCTCCAGTGCGGCATCGAAATAGGGCAACAGGTCGCGGGCAGACATCCCCGCCGGGCGCGGCTCAGTCAGTAGCCCGGAAAGCTTACAACTGACGTGTTGTAACGCCGCCAGCGGGGCGATCTGTTTCTTCCAGTACGCAGCGCCCAGGCTGAGATCCGGCTTGCCGAGGTGATCGAGCACCAGAAAATGCCCGTCATGCCTTGTGGCAAACTGTACGGCTTCGGCAAGATGGCGGTGCGTCACCAGAATTTCATAAACATATTCCTGCTGCTGAAGCTGGCGAATACCGGCATTGATGGCCGGATCTGCCAGCCATTGTGCAGGCGAAGGTTCATCCTGAACCTGATGACGAAAGCCGCGCAGCAGCGGGTGTGAGAGAGCATCCAGCTCCCGTTGCAGCGCGGACGACGACAGTTCGACCCAGCCGGTCACGGCGCACACAAAGTCAGTTTTTCCGGCGATATCCAGCAGCCATCGGGTTTCACTGGTGCATGAGCATGCCTGAACCAGTACCGTGCCCTGAATGTTGTGACGTTGTAACGTTGACGTCAGTGTTTCCGGCAAGAAATTCTGTTTCAGCACCGTCATTTCATCGCTTATCCAGCGGTAGTCCTGCGGGGTGTAGCGCCAGAAATGCTGATGGCTGTCGATTCGCATCATCGGCCTCCTCCTTGCTGCTTTTTCGATCATTAAGGTCAGGCGTGATGGCGGTATTTTTCGACCGACGCCTGATGCATCTCGACAGAGAATCCCGGTGCCTGTGGGGGCATATAAGCTGCGCCGCGAATATCGCACGGGTGTACAAAATGCTCGTGAAGATGGTCAACGTATTCAATGACCCGACCGTCGTGCGTACCTGAAATGCACAGGTAATCAATCATAGACAGATGTTGGACGTATTCGCATAACCCGACGCCACCCGCGTGCGGGCACACCGGCAGATTGTATTTGGCGGCCATCAGCATCACGGCCAGCACCTCATTGACGCCGCCCATGCGACAGGCATCAATCTGCACCACGTCGATGGCTTCGCGCATAATGAACTGCTTAAACATGATGCGGTTCTGGCACATTTCGCCGGTGGCGACCTTAACCGGCGCAACGCCCTGACGGATTTTGCGGTGACCTTCGATGTCGTCCGGGCTGGTCGGTTCTTCGATAAACCAGGGTTTGGCAAAGGCGAGGGCATTGACCCACGGGATCGCCTCGTCGGTTTCCCACACCTGGTTGGCGTCGATCATCAGTTTGCGATCCGGGCCGATGACTTCGCGGGCAATGCGCACGCGGCGGATGTCGTCTTCGAGGTCGCGCCCGACTTTGAGTTTCAGATAATCGAAACCGGCGTCGACCGCTTCCTGGCATAAACGGCGCAGTTTGTCATCGGGATAGCCCAGCCAGCCTGCTGACGTGGTGTAGCACGGGTAGCCTTCTGCCAGCAGTTTCTCTCTGCGTTGGGCCTTGTTGTCAGCGCGTTGCCGCAATAAGGTCAGTGCCTCGTGTGGCGTAATGCAGTCGGTGATGTAGCGAAAATCGATGCAGCGCACCAGCTCTTCCGGTGACATGTCGGCCACCAGTTGCCACAGGGGTTTACCGGCGGCTTTGCTCCACAAATCCCACACCGCGTTAACTACCGCGCCGGTCGCCAGATGGATTGCGCCCTTATCCGGACCAATCCAGCGCAACTGACTGTCGCTGGTAAAATCGCGCCAGAATTTACCCATATCGGCGGTGATGTCTGCCAGTTCGCGCCCCACAATCAGGTGTTCCAGCGCCTTGATCGCTACGCAGCAGATTTCGTTGCCGCGCCCGATGGTAAAGGTCAGTCCGTGGCCTTTCAGCGCCGGATTGTCAGTGTCTAAAATCACATAGGCAGCGGAATAATCCGGATCCGGGTTCATGGCATCCGAGCCATCGAGCGCCAGCGAGGTCGGGAAGCGCACATCTTCAACACGTAAAGCCGTAATCGTTGTCATCGCAAAATTCCTTTAGCGTAAAGGGGCTATGCCTGCACTGTCTTCTGACGCTGTTCACCCAAACCTTCAATGCCAAGCCGCATGACCTGACCGGCTTTCAGGTATACCGGTGGTTTTTGCCCCAGTCCGACCCCCGGCGGTGTGCCGGTAGAAATGATGTCGCCGGGTTGCAGGCTCATGAAACGGCTGAGATAACTGATGATTTCGGGGATGCGGAAAATCATGGTGCGCGTATTGCCGTTCTGATAGCGTTTGCCGTCCACTTCCAGCCACAAATTCAGCTGGTGCGGGTCAGGAATTTCATCCGCCGTCACCAGCCACGGGCCGGTCGGACCAAAGGTGTCGCAGCCTTTGCCTTTGTCCCAGGTACCGCCGCGTTCAATCTGAAATTCGCGCTCAGATACATCGTTGATCACGCAGTAACCGGCGATGTGTGACATCGCATCGGTTTCGCTGATATAGCGCCCGCCGGTGCCGATCACGACACCAAGCTCTACTTCCCAGTCGGTTTTAACCGAATCCCGGGGGATCTCTACGTCATCGTTTGGTCCGACAATCGCACTGGTCCATTTGCTAAAAACTACCGGTTCTTGCGGGATTTCTGCGCCGGTTTCGGCCGCATGATCGGCGTAGTTCAGCCCGATACAGATGAATTTCCCCACACTACCCACACAGGCACCCAGACGGGGTTCGCCGCTGACCCGTGGCAGGCTGTGCGGATCGAGCTGGCGCAGCTTATCCAGCGTTTCGGGCTGTAAAAATTCGCCACGGATATCGGCGATATGTGCGCTGAGATCGCGTAACTGGCCGTTGTCATCCACCAGGCCCGGGCGCTCAGAACCCGGATTGCCGTAACGTAATAATTTCATGTGTCAGTATCCTTCTGTGAAAGTCAGATGTTGTTAGCCGCGGTCGACTCAGTTGCTCCAGCCGCCGTCAATAATTTGCACCGTGCCGGTGGTATAAGAACTGGCGTCGGAGGCCAGATACAGTGCCAGCCGGGCGATTTCTTCGGTTTTACCGATGCGCCCGATCGGCTGGCGGGCAACGAACGCGGCGTACACCTCAGCTTCGCTGCGGCCTTCGGCCTGCGCCTGTGCGGCAATACGCTGGCGCAGGGACGGAGATTCCACCGTGCCCGGACAAATCGCGTTACAGCGAATGCCTCGGGTGACGTAATCCGCAGCAACAGAGCGGGTCAGGCCAATCACAGCCGCTTTTGAGGCGCTGTATGCAAAGCGGTTCGGCACACCTTTGATGCTCGAGGCAACGGATGACATGTTGATCACTGAACCGCTGCCGCGCTCAAGCATGGCGGGCAGAAAAGCGCGGATCATGTGAAACATCGCAGTGACATTGAGATCGAGCGCAAACTGCCATTCGTTTTCTGTACAGGCGAGGATATCGCCGCTGTGGACCACCCCGGCGCAGTTGAACAGCACATCGAGCGGGCCGGTTTCTTCTGCCAAAGCAGCAATCGCCCGCGGGTCTGTCACATCAAGTAAGCGCGGGGTAATCCTCGGAATATCCTGTAACGCACCGATATTGATGTCGGTGGCAATTACCTCGGCACCCTCCAGGGCAAAAAGCGTGGCGGTGTTGAAGCCAATACCTTGTCCGGCGGCGGTGATCAGAACTTTTTTCCCTGCCAGGTTCATAACAATTCCCCATCAAATATTGCTTTATAGGTCTAATGGTCAGGCCATTGAAGGTGAAAAAAACGCGTTAAAAGCAGTGCTTTTTGCTAAGATGTCCGGCAAGCTTCTGCTTAAAACGCCATTCCCGTTAACCAATTTTTTACATGCATAAAACAAATCAGCAAGATTTTTGTCCGAAAAATGCTAGCTGAATCACTTAATGAGAATTGACCTCAGGTGTGCGATGCCGATAAAAAAGTTAGAAAATCCCAGAATATACAGGCAGATAGCTGACCAGCTAAAAACATTGATTGATAATAAAGAATTTCCACCCGGCAGTCGTCTTCCGGCTGAACGTGAACTGGCGAGTCAGTTACAGGTGAGCCGCGCCTCGGTGCGTGAAGCCCTGATTGCGCTGGAAGTGATCGGGCTGGTGGATGTGCGGGTGGGAAACGGCGTAATTGTCCGTCAGCCGCCTGTCGTTGCGGCTACGCCCTCGCTGGAGCCGGTGATGTCTCAGGCGGGACGCAACCAGTGGGCGGACGTGGATGATGAGCTGAATATCGCGCTGGATTTTACTGCTGAATTGCCCCCTTTTTCGCTGTTGCAAACCCGCCGTCTGATAGAACCTGAAACGGCCGCACTGGCGGCAAGAAACGCAACTGACGAGGAACTGGCGGCGATCAGGCAGGCATATGAGCAGAATTGTCGCGATAACCGTCATGGTTCAGCAACGCATCCCGGCGACCGTTTATTTCATATCCGCATCGCTCAGGCCAGCGGTAATCCGGCCTATGCATTTATCATCGCCCACCTGCTTGGCCACCGTTATGGCACCATGTTCCGTAGCCTGCAATTACATTACACCCCGCAGGACATGCCGCACCGTTCTGAGATTGAACACCTTGAGATCCTGACGGCGCTGGAGGCCAGAGACAGTCGCGCCGCCAGGAAGGCGATGAAGGAACATCTGGATGCGGTGATTAAGATTTTTGGGCAAGGGTAAGAAAAGCCGCTGCATGTCATCACTTATTTTTAATGCGATTTCATTCCGGCGGCTGTCATCATCATTCTGAATAAGAATGCCACCACAGCCAGCGATAATACACTTAACGTATAAATGATTATCAGCCAGACGACGCGCTTCCAGAATGGCTGCTTCCTATTGATTGTCTGATCCTGCATCAGGAACCTCCTGTGAAAACCGGGCGAAAATAATGCCGTCACGCCGCCCGGTAATATTCAGATCAATGATAACCCTCGTTTTCCTTGATTTTCCCGCGGAACACGTAATAACTCCAGAAGGTATAAATCAGGATAACGGGAATAATGACCATCGCGCCAACCAGCATAAATGCCAGACTTTTTGGAGACGACGCTGCATCCCAAATTGAGATGGACGGAGGAATAATATTCGGCCAGATACTGATCCCGAGCCCCGAAAATCCGAGGAAAACAAGCGCGAGAGTCAGCAGGAACGGCATATAGTGCGCGTGACTTTTTATCGCCCGCAAAATTCCCCAGGTACAGGCTAAGACCAGGATGGGTACAGGCAGAAATGCGATCAGATTTGGCATGCTGAACCAGCGATGCGCGATATCGGCATGCGTCAGCGGTGTCCAGATACTGATAATACCTATGATCGCCAGCAAGGTGATGACCAGGGGTCTGGCGAGTTTGCACATTTTCTGATGCAGGGAATTTTCGGTTTTCATGATAAGCCAGGTACAGCCGAGCAGCGCGTAGGCGACCACCAGGCCAACGCCACAGAAAAGGGGGAAGGGAGCCAGCCAGCTTAATGCCGGGCCGGTAAACGTCCTGCCCGTGACCTCAAAACCATTGAGCACGGTGCCGACGGCTACCCCCTGACTGAAGGTTGCCACGATCGAGCCTGCAATAAACGATTTATCCCAGAACGGACGATGCTTCTCCGTGGCTTTGAAACGAAATTCAAACGCCACACCGCGGAATATCAGACCGAAAAGCATCAGGGTTAACGGGACGGAAAGTGCATCGGCGATAACCGAATAGGCCAGCGGGAAGGCCCCGTATAAGGCTGCACCGCCCAGTACCAGCCAGGTTTCATTACCGTCCCAGACCGGCGCAACGGTGTTTACCATCATGTCGCGTTCGGTTTTGTCTTTATTGAACGGGAATAAAATGCCAATACCCAGATCAAAGCCATCCATCACGATGTACATCAGGTTCGCAAATACGATAATGGCAAACCATATAACAGTATAATCAATCATGGTTTTTATTTCCCCCGGCGGTGTTCAACCCTTCATGTGCAGCAGACAGCGGACGTGCGGGTGTGCTTTTCTTACCGGGTCCGCCGTGCGAAACCTCATCGCCTTCACCGGTCACCGGCCCTTTCTTAATCAGGCGCATAAGATAGACGTATCCGATACCAAAGACCGATGAATAAACCAGCAGGAAAGCTAACAGGCTGAGGCTCATGTGCATTTCACCGTGTGCGGAGACAGCATCACGGGTGCGCTGAACGCCATAAACGACCCATGGCTGTCGGCCAATTTCAGTGGTAAACCAGCCTGCCAGCAGGGCAATCAGACCGGAAGGCCCCATCAGCAAGGTAAACCAAAGGAACGGACGGGACTGATAAAGCCTCTTTTTATAACGCAGCCAGGCACCCAGCACACCGGCTGTGATCATCAGCAGACCGAGAGCCACCATCACCCGGAAAGACCAGAAAATGACCGGTGAGAAAGGGCGATCTTCTTTCGGGAAACTTTTCAGCGCGGGCACTTGTTTCTCCAAACTATGCGTGAGGATCAGGCTGCCCAGATAGGGGACCTCAAGCGCATATTTCGTCCGTTCCTGTTGCATATCCGGCATGCCGAACAGAATTAACGGCGTGGACTCTCCGGGCCGGTTTTCCCAGTGGCCTTCGATTGCTGCAATTTTCGCGGGTTGATGTTCCAGAGTATTCAGGCCGTGGGCATCGCCGACCATTGCCTGAATGGGGGCGACGAACAACGCCATCCACAACGCCATGGAAAACATTTTCCGAACCGCTGGTGTATCGTTGCCGCGAAGCAGGTGCCAGGCACCCGAGGCGCCGACAAAGAACGCACTGGCGAGGAATGCCGCGATGGACATATGGAACAGGCGATAAGGAAATGACGGATTAAAAATGATTTTAAACCAGTCCGTTGGCACTACGACGCCATTCAGAATTTCATAGCCTTGCGGGGTATGCATCCAGCTGTTCGACGCCAGGATCCAAAAGGTAGAGATAAGGGTGCCCAGCGCCACCATGCAGGTAGCAAAGAAATGCAGGCCCGGTCCGACCCGGTTCCAGCCAAACAACATCACGCCCAGAAAACCCGCTTCCAGGAAGAAGGCGGTGAGTACTTCATAAGTCAGTAAAGGGCCGGTGATACTGCCGGCAAATTGCGAGAACCCGCTCCAGTTAGTGCCGAACTGGTACGCCATGACCAGCCCTGACACAACGCCCATACCAAAGTTAACAGCAAAAATTTTGGACCAGAAATGATAGAGATCCCGATAACTGCGATGGCCAGTTTTCAGCCACATTCCTTCAAGCACAGCCAGAAAACTTGCCAGCCCGATCGTAATGGCAGGAAATATGATGTGAAAAGAAACGGTGAAAGCGAATTGTATTCTTGCCAGGTGAAAAGCATCTAATCCAAACATTGCTTACATCCCCTATAGAGAAAATGGGACAAGTTAATTAAACGTAACATAAATTGTATACTTGCGATTTATACGGATTTTAGTCGAAACGATTGTGCACTGAGATTATTTTTAGAAGTAGATACAGTTTCGTGAAAAAGTACTATAACAGTTCAGGTGATTTTATTTTTTATATTTATAATTCAATGGTTTGTTATCATGGTTGTTCACGGGTTCAAAATGATTTTATTTCCCGGCTACATTGTATGAAAATTGAAAACATTGTTGCTACCACAATATAGTCTATTGATTAATAAGTTTTTATGTCTTATCCGTTTGTTTTGCCTACGCCGGGAATAAAACGTACCTCTAAAACGCAGACTCAATTTTAATATAACTGTTATAGCCCTGACCTGTTCACGGAAATAAGCCGGAAACAGTTTTAACATGATGATAAATTGAGTATTTGAACACGATAGCAACAATGTTTGTGTGGAATTAATTTTAGTTATTTTTAGGAATTTACTGAAAGATTGTCAGCGTATTTCCTGACGCTATCCGTGCTGGAGGGACGCGCTTTCTGCACCGTCTCCGGACAGACCGACCCTGACGCACAAGGCAATGATCAGCGCGGCACTTAACATCACAATACCCGCGGTAATAAATACCCCGGAGATCCCCCCCAGTCCGAACATGACACCTCCCAGTGCCGCACCGGCCGCGATAGAAGATTGCACGGCAGCCACCACCATGCCTCCTGCGCTCTCAGCCTGATCGGGCACCGAGCGGGTTACCCAGTTTGACCAGGCGACGGGCACACCGCCGAATGCCAGCCCCCAGAGCAAAACCAGCAGAGTGAGCCCGGTTATCTGAACGGGCAGTAATATCATTCCCAATGCCGCGATGCCGACCAGGCAAGGCATTACAATGAGCGTCAGACGAAGGCTGTAAGTCATCACCCAGCCAGCCAGCAATGTACCTGCAAAATTGGCCACACCGAATCCGAGCAAGAGCAGGGCCAGTCCGCCCGCATCAATATGACTCACGCTTTCCAGAGAAGGGCGAATATACGTAAACAGGGCATACTGACCGGTATGTGCCAGCACGCAACCAAACATCCCCGTTGCAATGCCGGGACGGCGCAGTAAGGTTAAGACTGATTCTGTATGCGTAACCTGACGGGGAGCCATGCGCGGTAATGTGAACCACTGAAAAGCAAGCGTGACCCCTCCCACCAGAGCCGCGGCAATAAACGCGCTGCGCCAGCCATAGAGCTCACCAAGAAAACTTCCCAGCGGCACCGAAACGACGGTTCCTACGGCGATGCCACTGAAGATAACCGACAGGGCTCTCGGCACGAATTTCTCTGGAACCAGCCGCATCGCCACCGCTGCGGCCATACTCCAGAATCCGCCCAGCGCGACGCCAAGAAGGATCCGCATCACCAGCAACACGACAAGGCTTGAGGAAAGGGCGACCAGCAGGTTTGAGGCGATCATCAGCACGGTAAAACTTAACAGGACGGTTCTGCGGTCAAGCTTACGCGTCAGACCCGGAACCAGCAGCCCGGCAAACAGCGCGATAACAGCGGTGACCGTCACCGCCTGACCCGCTAAGGCTTCCGTCACCTGCAGATCTGAGGCCATGGGCGTTAACAGGCTGGCTGGCAGGTATTCCGCCGTGAGCAAGCCGAACACGCCCATGGTGAGGGAGAAGACGGCCATCCACGCCGGCGGAGCCTGTTGCACATCTCGTTGGATCGCGGGCGCTGAGCCCTGCGTTTTATGATTCATTTCAAACATTCCTGAAAATTAACGTAGCGCAAATTCTAGGCAGGATGGTTGAGATGATCTATGATTCGTAATCCTTGTTTTTTGACTATTACTCCTGAAATGACACAGCACGATCCCTTTGCCCTTTCTTCTGACCTGATCAGTGAACTCCTGACAGGCATGCGTCTGCGCGGTGTGCAATATCGTCGCATCCAGACCGGCCCTGAGTTTGGCATGGCTTTCAAACCGAGGCCCGGCCATGCTTATTTTCACTATCTTGCCGTCGGTTCTGCTGTCCTTAATACCGGGGATGGCGTGCTTCACCCCTTGTCTGCCGGGGATGTCGTTTTTCTGCCGCATGGAATGGCACATCAGCTTCTTTCTGAACCAGACAATACCGCTCAGGATATTGACGACTTCGATGTCGCGCCCCTGGGAGAAGCGGTGAGTGGTGTGGATACCTGCCCGAGTACGGACACGATACCGGGCGCGATTCTTTTTTATGGCTGCATGGAGTTTGATCTGGGCGGAATGCAAAGTCTGGGCAAACTGATGCCGGATACGATGGTGGCGGATGCCAAAGGCGAACGTTATCCCGGACTGTTGCCGGTAATTGACGCAATGAAACGTGAAATATGCTCCGGCCGCATCGGCTTTGCAGGCATTCTGGCCCGGCTTGCGGAAGTTGCCGCGGCAATGATTGTCCGGGGGTGGGTTGAATGCGGATGTGAAAATGCCTCGGGCATTGCCGCTGCATTGCGGGAGCCACGGCTGGCAAAGGCAATTCTGGCGCTGCACCGGCAGCCGGGCAGGAACTGGACAGTGGCGGAGCTGGCGGCAGAGTCGCACATCTCGCGCTCGGTTTTCGCCGCGCGTTTTCAAACCATGATTGGCGTATCGCCGTTGCGTTACGTGACAGAACTGCGGATGCAACTCGCCACGCAGTGGCTCGCAGACAGCAAGATCCCTATCGAGACCGTCGCATTTCGTCTGGGTTATACCTCACAGGCCGCTTTTAGCCGGGCTTATAAGCGCATTTCCGGGCAATCGCCCGGTGCCAGCCGTTAATCAATCTGCGAATAACTCCCTTTCAGGCTGCTTCGGCATAATGTCGACGCAGCCTTTAAGCGTTATCAGAGTGAGCCGTGGCTCGCCAAAAATCCTTCCACGCATTTCATACAGGCTTCACGTTCCTCGACGTGTGGCATGTGGCTCGAATTTTCGAAAATCACCCATTCGGCGTCTTTGATGAAATCCGCGAACGGTTGCACCACTTCGGGGGCCGCTTCGTCGTAGCGACCGGAAATTAGCAATACCGGCACATTAATGGCGGGCAGACGGTCGATCACCGTCCAGTTTTTCATGCTGCCGATAACGTGGAATTCGGTCGGGCCGTTCATGGCGAGATACACGGTCGGATCCTGGTCCATTGCCGCAAAAGTGCGTTTTACTTCCTCCGGCCACGGATCGAGGCGGCAGACATGACGGGCATAAAACACCTGCGACGCGGCTTTGTATTCCGCGCTGTCGAGGGTTCCGGCGGCTTCATGTGCCAGTAAGGTTTCCTGAACGTCCGGCGGCAGTTCGCTGCGCAGGCGGGCGGCGGCCTGCAGCCAGAGTGCCATTGAGGCCGGAGAGTTGGCAATGACCAGCGCTTTCAGGCCCGGGGGTTGGGTAACAGCGTGTTCAGCACCGAGCATGCCGCCCCAGGACTGACCGAGCAGCGCGTAATCCTTTTCAATACCCAGATGGCGTAGCAGATTGTCCAGTTCCGCCAGAAAAAATGACGGCTGCCAGAAGTCAGCCGGTTTGTCAGGAAGGTGCGTCGAGCGGCCATTACCAATCTGATCATAATGGATCACCGCGCGGCCGGTTTCGGCGATATCGCGGAAAGCATCGACGTAATCATGGGTGCAGCCGGGGCCGCCGTGGGCAATGACCAGCGGCGTTTTGCCACTGTTTAAATCGCCACAGATGCGATACCAGGTCTGGTATTCCTGAAACGATGCATAGCCTTCAGTGATGTTGTACATTTTGTTTCCCCTGCCGGTGAATAATCTTTACAGGGTAAACATCGGGGCTGCGCTGAACAGCTAGTAAAAAAGATAGAAAACCGGGCAGATCAGCTGTCGAGCAAACGGTAATGCATCGCGCGCACCACCGCCTGCACACGGTTACTGGCACCCAGTTTACGGGTTGCGGTATTAAGATGCAGCGTGACCGTGGCAATTGACCGGCTGAGTTTGCGGGCAATCTCTTTGGCGGTTAACCCTTGCGCGGCCCACGTCAGACATTCGCGTTCGCGCTTGCTTAAATGCACATGGCGGCAGGTGAGAATGCTGCTGTCGAACAGGGGAAACACGCACTCCTGAAAGGTCAGCGCCAGCAGGCTCAGTTCGGCCAGTACATCATGAATATCCAGCTCATGCCCCGCACCGGTATGAATGCCCGTGACGGTCACAAAGCCACCGTTCGGTAAATGCAGTGGCACCGTTGCACCGCTCGGCATGTTGTTATCGCACATGTAATGGGTAACCGGTTTATTGAGTTCACTGAGTCGGTTTTGCAGCGAAGTATTGTCCGGGCGCTGATAAGACCAGACAAAGGGTGCGCAGCTTTCGAGGGCGTAATGCTGTACCGGATCGACCTGATAATACCCGCTCTCCAGCCATAATCTCTGCATATCGCCGGGCACATTGCACATCCTCAACAACGACGGCGTGATCAGCTCGCCCTGGAGCGTTCGCGGTACCGGCGTGTAATCGTAAATCAGGGCATCAAACCCCAGGCGCGAGGTCTGGGCGAAAAGCTGATCAAACGCACCATCAACGGTGGTTTCCCGTAAAGACACTGCACTCTCTTGCACCGCGAGCTTCATGAATTTATCTCCACATCATTTCTTTCCGGGCTAAATAGGCTGATCGGGCATCGATTTTGCTCAACCTCACTTGTTAAAGAAAAGTTATGCAATCGCGGTGCCACATCGCTGCGGGTGCAAACCTAGTATTTTTGCTAACTACCGGGGGAGTCTGGCTGCGGCTAACGTAAAGCCACAGGGGAAAAGACTCTCGCTCTGCACCAGAAACTGCCATTAAGAGGATTGTCATGCACCGTTACCGATTTTTGTTATGGCGACCGCTGCAACTGCTGCCGGTGTTGCTGGGGATAAGTATGCTGACTTTCGCGATGGTGCGTGCCATACCTGGCGATCCGGCGCGGATCCTGCTCGGGGTGCGCAGCACACCGGAAGCTATTGCCCGCATCCGTTTGCAGTACGGGCTGGATCTGCCGGTCTGGCAGCAATATCTCTATTTTCTGCGCAATCTGTTTCATGGCGAGATGGGCAAATCACTGATTTACCGCGTGGATACGCTGAAGCTTATCATGTCGCGTATTGAACCCACGCTGTATCTGGTGCTCGGCAGCGTGGTGCTGGCGATGCTGTTCACCGTGCCGCTGGCGGCCGGGGCGGCGCGACATCGCGGGCGGCTGGCGGATCAGGTGATCCGTCTACTTTCTACTATCGGCCTCGGATTACCGGCGTTCTGGCTGGCGATCATGATGATTTTGCTGTTCAGCCTGTCACTCGGCTGGTTTCCGGTGTCGGGCTATGGCAGCGACTTTGGTGAGCGGGTTCATCATCTGTTTCTGCCGTGCCTGACCGTTGCGCTGGCGCTGTCGGCGGTACTGACCCGTAACCTTCGCGCCAGTCTGCTGATGGAGTTACAGAATGATTACGTTACCGCCGCCCGTGCGCGGGGACAGAACGAAAACCGTATTTTCTGGCGACATGTGATGCCCAACTCGCTGGTGCCGACGGTCAATCTGCTGGCGGTGAATATCGGCTGGCTGATTGGCAGCACGGTGGTGATTGAAAGCGTATTTGCCATTCCCGGCATGGGGCAACTGCTGGTGAAAGCCATTATCAGCCGCGATTACATGGTGGTGCAGGGGGTGGTACTGGTGTTTGCGCTGGCGACGGTCGCAGTGAATTTGCTGGCGGACTTACTGACTGTGGCGCTGGATCCGAGGGTGAAGCTATGAGCATGGCCGAAAAGATTGCGACACAGCGAATGGGATATTTTCATCTGCGCTGGTTGCCGCGCCAGCAGGCGTTACGGCTGGGGATTGTGATGCTCAGTGTCTGGGTTCTGATTGCGCTGCTCAGCCCGTGGATCGCGCCGTTTGACCCGATAGCGCAGGATGCATCAGTGACACTGTCACCGCCATCGTTCGCCCATCCTTTCGGCACCGATAACTTTGGCCGCGACATTCTTTCCCGTGTGATGTGGGGCGCACGGATTGATCTGCAAATCTGTCTGATTGGCGTCATTTTTCCGTTTATCTTCGGCACGCTGACCGGCGCGTTTGCGGGGTATCTCGGCGGTGCAGTGGACACCTTTTTCATGCGGGTGATAGACGTGGTGCTGGCGTTTCCTTTTCTGGTGCTGATGCTGTCGATTATTGCCATTCTCGGGCCGGGACTGGGCAGTTTTTATATCGCGATGGCCCTGGTCGGCTGGGTGTCGTATGCCCGTCTGGTGCGTTCCCAGGTGCTGACGCTTAAACACCGGGATTTTATTCTGGCCGCGCGCAGCCTGGGCTACAGCCATCCGCGTATCTTACTTTTGCATTTGCTGCCCAATGCGCTGACCAGTTCGCTGGTGTTCTCAATGTCCGACTGCGTGCTGGTGTTACTCAGCGGCGCGTCGGTGAGTTATCTCGGCCTCGGCGTTCAGCCGCCGGTCGCGGAATGGGGTGTGATGGTCGCTGAAGGCCAGAGTTTTATTACCACGGCGTGGTGGATAACAACCTTCCCCGGCCTGGCGATTGTGGTGCTGGCGATGAGTTTCAGCCTGCTGGCGGACGGACTGGGTGACAAACTGGGGGAGCGACCATGACGTTAATGCAGGTTTCCGGCCTGACCATTGAAGACCGGCAGGGTGTGGCGCTGGTAGACAGGCTTTCGCTGACGCTGAATGCGGGGGATATTCTCGGACTGGTCGGCGAAAGCGGTTCCGGTAAAACGCTGAGTTGCCGTGCCATGATGCGCCTGCTGCCGGGCGAAGGGCTGCATATCCGCACTGGCGAAATCCGCCTGAACGGTACCGATTTATTGACCCTGAGCGATAAACGCATGACGGCCATTCGCGGGCGCGAAATTGGCATGATTTTCCAGAATCCGGCCAGTCATCTGAATCCGGTGATGACCATCGGCCAGCAGATTGCTGAAAGCCGCCGTCTGCATTTTGGGGCCAGCCGCCGTGAGGCACAGGGACAGGCGGTGGAACTGCTGCGTCAGGTCGGTATTCCGGACCCGCAGCGACGGGCAGATAACTACCCGCATGAGTTTTCCGGCGGCATGCGTCAGCGGGCAATGATCGCCGTGGCGCTGGCCTGCGAACCAAAAATGCTGATTGCCGACGAACCGACCACGGCGCTGGATGTCACCGTACAGATGCAGATTTTGCATCTGCTCCGCGATCTGCGTGAGCGGCTGGGTATCGCCATCATTCTGATCACTCATGATCTGGGCGTGGTGGCACAAACCTGTGACCGCATTGCGGTGATGTACGGCGGACGTTTGTGTGAAACCGGTGAAAAACGCCCGGTACTGGCGCAGGCACTGCATCCGTACACCCGTGGCCTGATTGACTGCCAGCCGGTCAGCGAAGGTGGCGCCGGACGGCTGATCACGTTACCCGGTCAGCCGCCGGTAGCGGCACGATTCCCGTCCGGTTGCCGTTTTCATCCGCGCTGTGCGCAGGCGACGGCGTTGTGCCGGGACAGCCAGCCCGCGATGCAAACGGGCAGCCACGCCACCGCCTGTCATCATCCGCTGATCCACGGGAGGGGAAATGAATCATTTGCCTGATCTCACTGTGCAACCTTACCCGCTACTCGAAGTGGAAGATCTTTGCGTGACGTTTCCGGTTTCCGGTTTTGGTTTTAAAAAGCGCCACGTTCAGGCTGTGAATGGCGTATCACTGCACATCCGTGCAGGCGAAACGCTGGGGCTGGTTGGTGAATCAGGCAGCGGAAAAAGTACCCTTGGCCGGGCGATGTTGCAGCTGGAAAACACCAGCGCCGGACGGGTTCGCTTTAACGGGCAACTGATTACCGAAGGTATGAAACCCGACATTGCCCGTCTGCGCCGGCAAACCGCCATGATCTTTCAGGATCCGTTTTCCTCACTCAATCCGCGCCAGACGATTGGCGAAAGTATCGGCGAGGTGCTGCGGGTACACAGGAAAGTGACGAAAGCGGAGATTCCCGCGCGGATTAATACGCTGCTGACCCTGGTCGGGCTAAGCCCGGAACATGCCACACGCCGTCCGCAGGCATTGAGCGGCGGGCAATGTCAGCGCGCCGGTATTGCCCGTGCGCTGGCTATCGAACCGCGCCTGATCGTCGCCGATGAATGTGTTGCGGCGCTGGATGTGTCGATTCAGGCGCAGATTATCAATCTGCTGATGGATCTGCGTGAAAGTATGGGTCTGGCGATCCTGTTTATCGCCCATGATCTGGCGATTGTGCGCCGCCTGTGTGACCGCGTAGCGGTGATGTACCTCGGGCGTATTGTCGAAAGCGGGCCGACGCAAACGGTATTTAGCGCGCCGCGGCATCCGTATACCGCCGCGCTGGTGGCGGCCATTCCTGAAATCGACCCCGACCGGCCGCTGCCGGAGCATCCGTTACAGGGTGAACCACCCAGCCCGGTTTCGCTGCCTGCGGGCTGCGCTTTCCATCCACGCTGTGCCTTTGCGCTGCCTGAGTGCAGACAGGGTGCGGCACCCGAAACCCGGCACATTGCCGACCATGCCTTCGCCTGTGTTCTTGAAAACCACAAAAGCGACGGAATTAATCCGATGACTGAAGGAATGTTATATGAAACAAAAGCATTTTAACGTTGTGGCCGCCGGAGTGCTGCTGGCGCTGAGTCTGGTCAGCGAAATGGCGCAAGCGGCGGGGGTGCTGACCATTGGTCGTCGTGAAGACAGCACTACATTTGATCCGATCAGGTCAGCGCAAAACGCCGATAACTGGGTGTTCTCCAATGTCTTTGATCCGCTGGTGCGTGTTGATAACACCGGCACCAAACTGCTGCCGGGTCTGGCGGAAAGCTGGACGATTTCGCCGGACGGCAAAACCTATACGCTGAAAATGCGTGAGGCGAAATTCTCTGATGGCACGCCGGTGACCGCTTCCGATGCGGTGTTCAGCCTGACGCGTATCCGTGATGATGCCGGATCGCTGTGGAAGGATTCGTACAGTATTATCGATACGCTGAAAGCCCCCGACGCTCATACGTTGATCATTACCCTGAAAACACCGTCGGCGGCGTTTCTGTCGCAGCTGGCGCTGCCGAATGCCTCGGTGATTTCGCAACAGGCGCTGACCAAACAGGGTGCGGATGACTTTGCGGAACATCCGGTCGGTTCCGGCGCGTTCAGCGTGAAAGAGTGGACACGCGGCGAGAAAGTTGAACTGGTGAAAAACCCGTATTACTGGGATGCCGCGAAAGTGAAACTCGATGGTGTCGAGTGGCTGACGCTGCCGGATGACAATACCCGCATGCTGAAAGTGCAGGCCGGAGAAATTGACGCGGCGCTGTCGATCCCGTTCTCACGCATTTCATCGCTGCAAAAAGATCCGAAACTGGCGGTCGAACTGGATACCTCTACCCGTGAGGATCACCTGCTAATCAACCATTCCCACGGGGATTTGGGCAAAGTGGAAGTGCGTCAGGCGCTGGATTTCGCCATCGATAAAAAAGCCATTATCGATACCGTGACGTTCGGTTACGGCAAAATCGCCAACTCCTACATTCCTGACGGGGCGCTGTATCATTACGCCGGTAACCTGCAACGCCCGTATGATCCGGAAAAAGCCAAACAACTGCTGGCGGCGGCCGGGGTGAAAAACCTGACCCTGAAATATCTGGTGAATGCCGGTGATGAGGTGGATGAACAGATTGCCGTACTGCTGCAACAGCAACTGGCAAAAGCCGGGATCACTGCCAACTTGCAGAAAGTGGATCCGAGCCAGAGCTGGGACATGTTAGTGGCGGGAGACTATGACATTTCGGTGATGTACTGGACTAACGACATTCTCGACCCGGATCAGAAAACCACCTTTACGCTGGGCCACGACTCGAACATGAATTACATGACGCGTTATCACAATGACAAAGTGAAAGCGCTGGTGGCTGCCGCCCGGGTGGAAATGGATCCGAAGAAGCGTGAGCAGATGTACATCGATTTGCAGAAAATGGCGAAAGCCGACGTGAACTGGATTGACCTGTATTACAGCCCGTATCGCAACGTGACGCGTAAAAATATCAAAGATTTCCACCAGAATCCGTTAGGGCGTTTCACGCTTGAGGAGACGGTGAAAGAATAAGAAATCCTGCACCAGGGAGATAATAAGAAAGTTGAGACAAAAGTCTGTTTTGTTGTTTTTAGCCCGCTTCCGAGCGGGCTTTTTGTTGCCGAAATCTGCCATTTCCGGGTTTTTTCCGGCTGCTGCCGGAGAAATAAAAAGGGAGAAGGCAGAGCCGTGTCGTCTGCTAAACCCCCTCCGACTTTCTGCACTTAATGACTTCTCATTCCCGCCGCAAACATCAGCAGATGAAACACCGATGCCACAACAAATAACGCCAGCACGCTGCCGCCCCAGATGACGGCCATCCAGCCGACACGCTTTAAAAACGGGGCTTTAGTAATGTTATTGCCATCCATTTTTCTGATGAGATTCATAATGCGATTCCTCAGTGATAACCCTGATCCGGCGTGACTTTCCCGCGGAACACGTAGTAGCTCCAGAAGGTGTACACCAAAATAATCGGGATGATGAACAGGGCGCCGACCAGGATAAAGCCCTGACTTTGTGGCGGTGAAGCGGCCTCCCAGATAGAAATGGACGGCGGGATGATGTTCGGCCAGATGCTGATCCCCAGGCCGGTATAGCCCAGGAACACCAGTGCCAGCGTCAGCAGGAAGGGGGCATGATGCGCATTTTTACTGATGGCACGGAACATCCACACCGAGACCAGCACCACCAGCACCGGTACCGGCAGGAACCCATAAAGGTTAGGGCGCGAGAACCAGCGGGTGGCGATATCAGTGTGTGTCAGCGGCGTCCACAGGCTGACGGCCAGCGTCACCAGCAGGAATATCACCAGCAGCGGTTTGGCGATTTTGTGCATCGCTTCCTGCAATTCGCCCTGGGTTTTCATGATAAGCCAGGTGCAGCCAAGCAGGGCATAAGCCACCACCAGCGCAAAACCACAGAACAGCGTAAACGGTGTCAGCCAGTCCAGTGCGCCACCAGCGTAAGTGCGGTTCACTACCGGAATGCCGTTGATCACAGCACCCAGCACCACGCCCTGACAGAAGGTGGCGATCACCGATCCGCAGATAAAGGATTTATCCCACACGTGACGTTTGGCCGGGCTGGCTTTGAAACGAAATTCAAATGCCACACCACGGAAGATCAGACCAAACAGCATCAGGGTCAGCGGAATAGTCAGTGCATCCAGAATCACCGAGTAGGCCAGCGGGAATGCACCATAAAGCGCCGCACCGCCGAGCACCAGCCAGGTTTCGTTACCATCCCATACCGGCGCAACGGTGTTCATCATTACGTCACGGTCGTGCTCTTTTTTGACCAGCGGGAACAGCAGACCGATGCCCAGGTCGAAGCCGTCCATCACGATATACATCATCACGCCGAAGATGATGATCAAAAACCAGATCAGCGGTAAGTCGATACCCATTATCAAGCTTCCTTATTTTCGTCGGTCAGTGATTCGGAAATAGCAGACAGCGGACGTGCGGGCGTGCGGTGCTGGCCGGGACCTCCGTGATCAACAGCTTCTCCTTCATGCGCCTGCGGACCCTTGCGGATCAGACGCATCATATAGCCGTAACCGACACCAAACACCGAGCAATAGATGACGATGAACAGGATCAGACTGACGCTCATTTGCAGCACATTATGGTTAGAGACCGCATCTTTAGTACGCAGCAGGCCGTAAACCACCCACGGCTGACGCCCCATTTCCGTGGTGATCCACCCCGCCAGTAACGCCAGCAGACCGGAAGGCCCCATCAGGAAAGCAAAGCGCAGGAACGCTTTAGAGGTATACATTTTGCCGCCACGGCGCAGGATCAGGCTCAGTACACCCAGCAAAATCATCAGCATGCCGAGACCGGCCATAATGCGGAAGGTGTAGAAGATAACCGAAGAGTTCGGGCGGTCTTCTTTCGGGAAGGATTTCAGCGCCGGGATCTGATGCGTCAGGCTGTGCGTCAGGATCAGACTGCCCAGATACGGGATTTCAATCGCGTAACGGGTTTCTTCACGGTTCATATCCGGATAACCAATCAGCACCAGCGGGGACGGTTTGTTGTCTTTATTTTCCCAGTGGCCTTCAATGGCCGCGATTTTGGCGGGCTGATATTTCAGGGTATTCAGACCGTGGGCATCGCCGAGGAATGCCTGAATGGGCGAGACGATCAGCGCCATCCACATCGCCATCGATAACATGGTGCGGATGGCTGGCGTATCGCGACCGCGCAACAAATGCCAGGCCGCAGCAGACCCGACGAAGAATGCAGAGGCGAGGAACGCGGCAGTGGTCATATGCATTAAGCGGAACGGGAAGGACGGGTTGAAGATAATCTTCATCCAGCTGACCGGAACCACCAGATTATTAACAATTTCATAGCCCTGCGGAGTCTGCATCCAGCTGTTGGAGGCGAGGATCCAGAATGTCGACATCAATGTGCCGAGCGCTACCATACAGGTCGAGAAGAAGTGCAGGCCAGGTCCGACGCGGTTCCAGCCGAACAGCATCACGCCGAGGAAACCGGCTTCCAGGAAGAACGCGGTTAACACCTCGTACGTCAGCAGCGGGCCGGTAATACTGCCCGCAAAGGAGGAGAACATGCTCCAGTTGGTACCAAACTGGTAAGCCATCACCAGACCGGAGACCACGCCCATACCGAAGTTAACGGCAAAGATTTTCGACCAGAAATGATACAGGTCGCGATAAGCCTCTTTCTTTGTTTTCAGCCACATGCCTTCCAGGACAGCCAGAAAACTGGCAAGCCCGATAGTAATAGCGGGAAAAATGATATGAAAAGAGACGGTGAAGGCGAACTGGATACGGGCCAGTTCTAGCGCATCAAGACCAAACATAACAACCTCTTTTTGTGTGTCAGGTTACCCTTCCAAACAGTAATACCGGTACGGGAACCGGCGATGTCTGACATTCGCAGGTGAAGTCTAGAATGAAAGGGGGGACTGCCGGGGTTTCGCGAGAAGCCGATTTAAGCACAGCGTGTGAGGGGATTAACAGGGACGGTTCCGCAGGGAAATTAGTCGTTGAAACACTTTCAGCGTGGTTAAAACGCAAGAGTGGAAAAACTAATTTTGCGGGAAAGCGGCAGCAGGGGAATTAACCCCAAAAACTAAGGGGCCAAGTTGTTGCATTGATCTGGATCAAAAAGTTTTGATGTTTTTCAAATGTAATTTCTCTGCATCGGGTAATGGCTTGTTGTGTGCAAAATTGGTAACAAGAAAGTTAAATCAGCAGGGGCGACAGCGCATTCCTATTTTTAATGCAATGTAAATTTATGTCATCGATTTTGCCCAAAAAAGCAGCCGCAAGGTAATGCTTGTAGCATTTTTTTACATTTGAGCCGCAAGGCGGAATGAATAAAAAACAGCAGTGCTCCATGCTTTCGTCCGGCATTAACCGGACGGGTATATAAGAGGTAAGCCGCTGCGGGCGTCAGGGCCGGGCTGGTTTCCGCGCCACCTGTTATGCCCGGCCCCGGTAAAAAAACGGCGTGAATGTCAGCAGTCTGTTTTCACCGTGCAGCTACCGGTAAGGTCTCGATAAGTAAGGCGTACCGGTTCAGTAACTGCGTAAACTGATTGTCGAGTTGCAGTATCAGCTGTGGCGGGATAGCCGTATTCTGTTGCCGCATATCGGCGAGTTTTCTCAGTGATTCCTCAACCGGCGGGGCACTGTTCAGCGCCTGCTGGATAGCGAATACCGACGATTTGAGCTGTGAAACGGTCATGTATTTACCGCGTTGTTCATCCAGCCCGTTGAGTTTGTCCGCCAGTTGCTGCAACTGAGCATTCGCCTGTTGCCAGCCGTTGAGACTTTCCGGCGGCACGGCGCTGGCATTCAGTTGCTGTGTCCAGTTTTTTGCCAGTGCGGCGGTGGCGGGATTATCAGGCCACAGTATCAGTGCCTGGCTGACCAGATGTGACCCGGTATCCTGCGCCCAGTGCGGCGACAAGGCTGCCAGCTGGCGCGTTTGCTGCTGCGCGGCAGCCAGAAACGCCGGTGCTTCACGATGCAACATTTCAGCCTGCTGGTTTTTCATTGTTTCCAGTGTCTGGGCATTCAGGGGCTGTGGTATTACCGGCAGCGTCGCCATCAGTTGCTCACCGGACAGCGGATGATAAAACGCCGTGAAAGCTGCGCAGACTCCGCCACCAGCCAGCAACGTTGCCATGATGCCGGCGAGAAAACCTTTCCACTGAACCGGGTGTTTAATCGTCACGGGCGGGGCAACTTTCTCCTGCAGTTCTGCGGGCTCAGCCTGTGCGACATAAACCCACTGCTCGCGGGCTTGCGTAGCCCATCTTTTTTCTGTGTTCTCTGGTGCCGCCGCAGGCAATACGATTGTCGTATCACTGGCCGCGTGCATATTTTCCAGCCTCACGGCAGCACCGTGCAGAAAACTGCTCAGTGCTTCCAGCTGGCTGATGTGTTTAAGTTCAAGGCGCTGCAAAACATCACACAATGCAGTGATCAGTTTCTCCGCCTGATAAATAGCTGATAAATCATGATATTCCAGCGTCATGCTGCGCAATATTTGCTGCAGGCGCTGGCTCAGACCCGAGAGTATTTCCATCCGCGCGTGAGCCGGATGCGGCCATAATCCCGTCCACTGACGGGAGAGTAATGCCTCGAGGATCGCGAGCCCTTCATTTAATCCTGACATACCCGCTGACCGCGTTCTGGCCTGTGTGTACCACGACGCCGTTTGCAGTTCGATGCCATTTTGCTGGAACAGGTTCAGGCATAACTGCTCCACTTTTTGCCAGTGCACATCCGGGCGTGCCGGATGGGTTAACTTGCTCATTTCTTCGCGTAAAACGGCGTAATCAGCCAGCGCACGCGGGTCACCCCCGGTGCGCAGCTGGCGTTCAATCGACATAATCGTTTTCCTTAACTGACGTAATTCTGCTGTTTCATATGACGCATCAGCACACGGCCTTCCGGCATAAATTCCGTACCGAAACGCACTAAGCCGAGCTCTTTCAGCTCGGCGTCAATGGCATATTCAAGATGCCCTGGTCTGGATTGTGGCAATAAAATCACGTGCAGCTTTTTGATGCGCGGCTCGTATTTCAGCAGGGTTTCTGACAAGACATCCAGCAGTGAATGTGCCGTGCCGGGCATTCCGTGCAGGATTTTACTCATATCCGGCAGGCCGTAATCCGGCAGATGGCTGAGCGTTCCGGCGCGACAGTTGAGAATGCGCTGCATGTTGTCGAGCACGGAGAGGATCACCTGATTTTCTTCGCTGACGTTGTGCAGATCGAGGCCACCGGCAAAGTTGCCGAGCAGCATTTCGTAGAGTGAGGGTTGTGACATATCACTTGTCCTTCAGCGGCAGCAAACTCATTCCCTGGTTATTGAGTTCAATCTGGCGCGCCTTATCCGGATCCAGATCGACTCGGCTCAGCACGATACGCCAGGTATTGTTCTTCATATCTGGCGACAGGAACATGCCTGCGACTGCCACATACTGCGCTTTTTCATCCAACGGCGTGTCGATAGTGACAGCCGAACCCGGACGGATCCGAATGTCCTTTCCTGCCAGCAGATCGGCGTTAATTGCCTGACTGTCTTGTGCAAAAAGCGACGGATAATCAGTATCATCAAACACTTTGCGATCTTTTAACTGATAGATGCGCACTACGGTGGAGAGCGGAGCACCGTTGGTATTGTTGTTGATGGCGTCGCGCGCCTTAATATCCAGGTGCAGCGTTTTCACCTGCTTGTAAAAAATGGATTTGGTCATGGCGACGGTGCCGTTGCTGACTTTTTGGGTCAGTCCGCATCCGCCCAGTGTGGATACCATTGCCAGCATCAGTAATGTAAAACGGGTTTTACCAGCGATAGTCGCCATATTCATCAGTCTCCCTTCGATGAAGATTTTCCTGAGCGCGCTGATAGCGGCCCAGATTAATAGTGATCACTTCAGTTTTATTTTGGGCCGCAGATGTAATCCTTAACCTGCGCATCACTGCGGTTCTTCCCAGCAGCACACCGGATTTTTCCGGCTGGCAGGAAAGTTTTGCATCGGGCAGCAGCGCGCGTGACACCGACAGTTGTAAACGGACGTGCAACCGGGAGCCAAGATACACCTGCAACAACGCCAGCAAATCGGTGTAAAGCTGGCCACCCGGAAGCCATTCACGGGCTTCATCCGGATTTTCAGTGGTCAGTTTCAGCAGAACCTGACAGTTCACATCGACGGTCTGGCGGCCCATCACCGGGCTGCTGCTCATACTGACCGGCGCGCTGGCACTCATGGTCAATTGCTTGCGCAGGGGAATAATGCAGCGGTCATGCGCCAGTATCTGCGCCTGTGTATCCGGTGCCAGCAACTGAACCAGTGCGATAATGCCTTCGCTGGTGCGTGTCGGCAGCCGCATCATACTGGTGAGCGCCAGAAAGCGGGAAACCGGCGTGGCAATCTCTTGCGCACATCCTTCTATGCCCAGCCCGCAAAGACTCAGCAGATATTTCGAGGTTTTATCTGTCCCGCCGGGTGTAAAAGTGGCGGGATATGAGTATTTGCGCCAGATTCGGTAATACTGGGTGATCAGCCGGTGGTTGAAAATATCGAGAAAGTCGCTGACCGCTTCGTAACCGTCGCGACGTTGGGTAATGTCGTCGATATACGCGGTTGGCAGCGGTGATTCCACACCATACAGCCCCATAAATGTGGTGCGGATAGTCGGCGGAAGATGCGGATGTTCCGGCATTTCCACCCGTTTAAACTCGCTGGCCGGAAATCCCATCCCCGGATGCGGTCGAAAACGCACCGGGTCGTGTCTGACCTGCCATTGGCTGCCCAGCGCCGGGGCATCTGGCTGGCTTTGTTCCAGCAACTGACAAAAACGATAAAACTGGGTATAGGGCAGTTTATCTTGAAGTTGCTCGATCAGCCGGGCAGGCGCTGATTGTGATTCTCTTTCCATCGGATACATTTCCCGGCAGGCTGAACGATAAGGGTTAACTGATTGAATAAATGGATATCAGCATAAAGCGCAAAGAAGCGGTTGAGCATTTCCCCGAACAGATGAATATCGCCTTCACCGGTAAAGCCGTTGCCATCCAGCGTGACTTCGATATCAATGCCGCGCAGCAAAAAACCTTTCTCAAAACGTTGGATCTGGTGGTGTTGTACCCGCTGAATAGCATCCAGGCGGCGGTTGTTCAGCTCATCGCTCTGCCAGTTGTAAAGCTCCAGCGTGCCGCGCAACACTTTCGCGCTGCTCATCAGATTAAGGTAACTGGAGCCCAGGTGGCTGAGCACCCGCCACTGGAAGTGATCTTCCGCCGGAGGATAGGAGGGCAGCGTCGGTTTGCTGAGATTTCGGACTTTCAGTGGTATCTGTAATACGGCTTCACAACGGTCAAGCAAAGTGCTTTGCAACGCTTTGCGTGGCAACTGACCGTTAGTGCCGGTAATTTTCAGGGAGACGGGCTCGCGGGTGAATTCGCGATCGACTTCCCATTGCTGTCCGCCGAGGATCAACCATGTATCATGCAGCCCGGTCACGCCGCGTTTTACGCGAGTGTGGAAATAACGCTCCGGCGCATGGCGTCTTTGCATGCCGCCGCGATGACGGAAGCTGGTGAAGGGCACGTAGGTTGCGTCCGACGTTCGCTGTGAGCCTGTTACAGAATCGACAGAATAAATTTCGGTATGACCGTCCTGTAACCGGCGCGGCCGCAGCAGATATTCATTTTCCATTCCGTTAATAATCAGCGGATCGGCTTCCAGTGTGAACAGGTTGATCACCGGCACACAATGCAGCGCCATGGCTTCATCGGTGACAGGCAGGTCGTTTTGCCACTGACTGTTGAAAACCACCTCCAGATCCAAGTGAGCGATCCCGGCGGGCAAGGTCACTGATTCCAGTCCGTTAAGATGCACGAACATGAATTTTTCGCGGAAGGTGAAATACTCCAGCAGCAACTGATAGCCACTGAACGCACTTTCACCTTTTGGCCACAACAGATCTTCATCCGAAAATCCGCCGGGCGAGAACCAGCCATCCAGTTTGATACGGTCAGCCTGATTAGGCAGGCGTATATACAGCGCCGCCTGACGGCGGGTGAGGGCCAGATGCAGCGCACTGCTGACGGGAGCTTCTCCGGGCAGATAAAAACACAGACGATGTAAATCGACCTGCGACCAGTCAGTCTGCGTGCTGCAGGTTAGTCTTACTCGCAGCACCGAACGCCCGTCCGGCTCGGTCGCCATGACCACTTTCGAAACGGCCAACGGGTTAAGCGTCATGTCGCGCGTAGTGCGGTACTGACAGACGGTATTTTTAGGGCCGACAGGGCGGGAATAGATTTCCAAACCTGCGGGCACTGTTTCGGCCATCTTCATCAATGGTACGTCCGGGCTCAGCGACACAATGGAAAGCGACGGTATGGTACGCAGATAGTGCGGCCATAACATGCTCACCAGCCCTTCAGTAAATTCCGGCAGGTCATCATCAATTTTTTCACGCAGCCGTCCCATCGAGAAGGCAAAGCCCTCAAACAGGCGTTCAACATAAGGATCAGGTGTACCGGATTTATCGAGATCAAGCATCGCGGCGCGATCAGGATGAGTTTGTGCAAACTCTTTTGCCGCATCACGCAAATAGCGTAATTCGGCGTCGTAATAATGCAGGGTTTGGTCTTTCATTTTATTCTCTGTGAAAACGTCAATGATGTTTGCTAATTATTGTGAAAAAAACCAGCACCAAATAGAACAATAAATACCATTTGAGACAGTATATTCTGGTCAATGAAGCTCCATCGTTAGGATGCATTCATGAAAAATAGACATTTTAATTTCTGAATTAAATATTGCCCAACCACAATCTTTACTAATTAGGTTTTTCTTAGGTTGATAATTATTTCTAAAAAGTTTTTTTAAAACTTAAGATTTTGCATACCCAGTATGTCGTCATATTTGCTGGAAATTTTGCGTTGATTTTATTTGCGAAGGAAGATAAATCGCCATCAACTTCAGTAATAAAAATAACACCACCTTCTCCGACCATTTGTTGCAAGATATGAAAAATATGTGAATCCACCTCCAGAGGTTTAATAAAACTATATCTGAATACGTTATAATAGGGGTGTTACCTATTATAATAAATGCGCCTGCTTTTTTAAGGAAATAGTCACTATTGGGTCGCCCGCGTGACTATGGGCAAAACTCTTACCGTAAAGCAGTTCTGATTTCAGCCTTGTGGCAAGCATTTCTTTTTCTGATTTAGACTCTGGGGCGTATATAACAAGGTACTTATACCCTTTAATGCGTTGAGTCATTTTGTTCATCCCTGTTAATTCATCCGTTGCTGCTCTGAATCGCTGATTATTACGTGAAATTACGCTGCACCCACAAACCGCCAGTCAACGTGCTGCTCCTGATGGAACAGTTGGTCACTGAGCGGCCAGGGGCGTGAGCGGCAAAACTCCACCCGGTCAGTGGGCATAATCTCGCCTTCCCTGAGTGCAAGAATGGCGTTCCGGCTGAGTCCTTCACGCGGCAACCATGCAATCTGCCAGTAACCGCTTTTCGGACAAGGTTCACCGGTTTTACACAGCAGACTTAGTGAGGCACTTTTATCAAAATCCGGTGACGTCGGCAGCGGCCTGCCGGTTTCAGGGGTGAGCTGTTTGTCTTTCGCCAGCTTCTCAATCAGGGCTTCGCTGGGTTTGGTCGGCGGAATGTTCGCTTTGCGATCTTCCAGCCATTTTATCTTGCCATCCCAGGCAGGCAGCGGAGCCGGTGGGAGGGGGACGATATCGTTGATTTCTGGGACGGTGGGGCTGGCATAGGAGTAGTCGGAAAGTATTTTCCAGATTGCCTTGTAACGTTTAGAACGTTCAGGGTCTTTTTGCTGGTTCATAAAATTAAGGCTATCAGTAGGTTCTGGCCCAATGAATATATTACTTAACTTTCCAGCCGAAGTTTCATCTCCCGCCAACACTCCTAGTTGAAAAACTTCCAGTGCATTTTGATACATCTTGCGGTTTTTTAATATATACCCAAGAGTTCTGGCCGCATTTGCATCTCCTTGTTTAGATGCACAGTAATACATTTCTTCAACGATTTCTTGAGCCAAACTTACCTCTGCAAGTTTGTCGGCAACATAACTTTGTGCTTGGGGATTACCGTTATCCGCCGCTTTACGGTAGTAGCGAAGAGCCATTTCAGGATCTTTTTTCAGTCCAGCGGAACCGTTCTCTAAATAAATTGCTATAAAGTAATAACCGGTGGCGACATGCGCATTAATTAGTTGGATGCTCAAATGAAGCCTTTCGGTACTTGTAAGATTAAATTGGCCTCGGATGGCACCGTTTTGCAAGTTAATATTAGCTTTATAATGGTTATTAGATGAGGCAATGCGGTACAACCTTTCTATTTCAATATCCACCATTTCATCTTTTTTTAATTGATTATTAACCTGTAACCAACGACCGTATTTAAACAGTTTGTCAGCATCAGCAGATGGTTCGGGAATAACTTCATATTTACAGACAAATGCAAGTCTTACGTCAGTATTGGAAAGAGGGTCCATGGTGATATCCTTTTTTACAACAATGGGGGTAGCGGCCTGATCGCAGGCAGTCAGTAGCAAGCATAATAACAGTAACACTTGGCGCATTAGTCCATGTCCTTTAAGGTTGCTTCGACGTATAAAAAAGCAATTAGCGGCGCTGTAGGTTTGGCTTTCTTAGTTTTTTGAAGGCTTTTATTGTCCTCTAAAATATCTTGCCAAGCGAAAAATGCCTCTGCGGGATCATCTTGCGTGCCCCGATTATCAGTATGCAATTTCCAAAGTTTCTTACGTAAGCCCTTTGTCACGCTTTTCATCTCATGAGCAATATTCATTTCGCTGTCTACTTGCATACTGCGGGTGTTGATATTGGCGGAGCCATGAGTAGTGAAAACATCATTTATGATCATGAGCTTGGAGTGAATATAAACAGGCATCCATTTCTCTGCAGGTGAATCTTTCGCTACCAGTGAGCAAATATGAACTTTCAGACCGGGAACCGTTTCAGGTTTAATTGTGCTGTCCTGAATTTCCTGAGCCTGTTTTTCAAATTCTGCCGTTTTTCTTAGCAAGTCCTGATACCTTTTATTCGCATCGGCAGGATCGAGATATATAGCAGGCACAGTGGTGAAAACTTCTTCGCTGGCTTTGCCAATCCTGGTCAATTTTGTCACATTCGGAATTGTGTCGGCGCGGCCGAGAACTTCCAACATGCGCTGGGTATTCACCGTGCCAGCACCAATACCCTGATCGGTAACGTTGGTGACAACGAATAAATGTAATGAACCGTGTTCACCGGGATCCCTGCCCGCTTTGCTTTGAACTTCTGCTGTTTTTTTGATGGCTTCTGCCAATGGAGGCCAGCGAAAATATTGATTCTCTATATATAAACTGCGTCGCATTATTAACTGTTTTCAAATAGAGTTTTTCTATATCTCGTTTGCCTTCCTGCGCCTGAGTGCGCAAAAGTTGCGCCATGATCGGAGTGCCAAATTCTGAACGCTGTTGAAGCTTTTTAGCGACTTCTCTAGCATTACGCATAACGAGTAAATCTTGTCCCGTTTCTCTCAGCCACGCAGTGGCAAAGTTTTTATGCAAATGTTCCAGAATTGGCCCGGTTACCTGACTGGATATATCTTGTCTTGGCAGATCTCCGCGTGGTCCTGTGTTAGGTCCAACTTCTGATGGCATTTCAGTGTCAGCACTCGGGAAGCGAGGAAAGAGTTTATTCAAACTTGCCGGTCCCATCTTTTGCCTGTTGGTCGATTTAAACAGGATGTTTTGCGGATCGGCGATTTCAATGTTGCCGTCACTGAGTTTGATGTAGCCGCCGCCGCAGGTCTGGGTCAGCTCTCTGGCGGCGGTGATAGTGACGGTGCTTTCCGTGCTGGTCACGGTGATGTCGTTTATGGCCAGCGCCGATAATTCGTCACCCTGTGCCTGAATGTCGACTTTCCCTTTTCCGGCGAAGAGCTTTATGCCGGATTTTTGAGCAAACAAACTGATGCTTTCGCCTGCGGCGACGGTAAAGGATTTGCCGCTGCTGATGTCGGTATTGCCACCCGACATAATTCCGAATATGTTCTTCGCCACGTTTGTCTTCCATCCGCAGCTTATTGTTGGCTGGCGTTCGGATGACGTTACGGGTGTTGTTTTGCTCCGTGACGTGGTCGGTGTGGCGTGAGTCATGCAACGCATGCGCGATATACGGCCTGTCCGGATCGCCGTCGTGGAAGGCAATCGCCACTTCCGTGCCCTGTATCAGCGGGAAGTGGATACCATATTTCCTTCAAACTCCTCACCAGCTGCCGTAGGGATATTTTTTATCTTTTATAAAGGCTTTCATACCTTCGCTATATGCGTAACCATCCGGGAAGTTCGTTTCGTTTTTGCACATGACCAACTTATTCCCTGAAACAGTGGTTATTTGGGTGTTGGCCAGTAATAAATTAGGTTTACCATTATTTTGTAGCCACACTCTGACTTTCCCCTCTGGTGCCAGGCCAATCACTATATACCGGAAGTAATAAGTTTCCTTAGGATTTGCCCAGTCAGGCTCTGAACTCACCATTTTATGTTGTGTGTCCAAAGAGAAAAATAAGGTGGTTTCATACACTCTTTTATCAATAATAGAGTCCCAGCAAAACTTAATCATTTGCGGCGGGGATTTTGCCTTATTAAAAGGGGAATATCCTTTTCCAATATATTGACTCCATGTGTCTACACTTTTTCCTTGTGGTTGGTCTATAGTCTGGAAAACGTAACCATAACCGTCTGTATCCAGTAATTTGACCAGTTTGACCTGAGCAGGCAGAGCCTGAGGGGTTGAGAATGTGAAATACCATTCATCCCAAGGGGCTTTAATACTGCTCTGTTTTTCCTGTGCTTTACCACCGGTGCAACCCGCTAGCAGAAGAAGGGATAGCAGACCTGTTATTGCTTTCATGCTCGTTCTCCCTGCATATATTTATCTCCTTGAAATTCATCACCAGCTGCCGTAGGGATATTTTTTATCTTTAATGAACTCAGGCGTTTCGCCATAATAAACATACCCATCAGGGTGCTTTGTTACATTTTTGCACATGACCAACTTATTTCCTGAAACAGTGGTTATTTGGGTGCTGGCCAGTAATAAATTAGGATTACCATTATTTTGTAGCCACACTCTGACCTTTCCTTCTGGTGCCAGACCAATCACCATATACCGGAAGTAATAAGTCTCCTTCGGGTTTGCCCAGTCAGGCTCTGAACTCACCATTTTATGTTGTGTATCCTGAGAGAAAAATAAAGTAGTTTCATACACTTTTTTGTCAATAATAGAGTCCCAACAAAACTTAATTATTTGCGGTGGAGATTTTGCCTTATTAAAAGGGGAGTATCCTTTTCCAATATATTGACTCCATGTGCCGACACTTTTCCCTTGTGGCTGATCGATAGTCCGGAAAACGTAACCGTAACCGTCGGTATCCAGTAACTTCACCAGGGTGACCTGAGCAGGCAGGGCCTTAGGGGTTGAGAATGTGAAATACCATTCATCCCAGGGGGCTTTAATGCTTCTTTGTTGTTCGTGTGCTTTACTGCCGTTGCAACCCGCTAACAGAAGAAGGGATAGCAGACCTGTTATTGTTTTCATGCCTTTGCTCCTTGCATATTCCATACGGCGCGCACCCAGCCGGGATTAGGACGGTTAACAAAACCGACAAGTTCTACCGGTTTTACCGCGCCGTAAATTGCCTTGACCTTATTGCCATCGAGCCAGACGTCTTTAAATACCACTGCGTTCCAGTTCGCAGAACAATGGATGTATTTCCCAATCAATTGCATTTCTTCTAAAGTAAAAGAAACTGACTCCCCCCCGGTTATAACTGCTTTTCCCTGCTTAATAGCTTTATTGCACAATGATTCCAGTTCTTCAGGCAACTTCATGTCTGGGGAAGATGGGTCAATAGCTTGGAAAATAATACCAGCCGTTTGACCAACATCTAGCATCACGCGTAAACTTACCTTTGACCAGTCATTAGTGACGGTACGTTCCATTGTCACGGCCGCACCAACACGCTTTTCCGTCACACCCATACGATTTTTATTTGGATTGACCAAATAGTCATACCATGTTCCCAGGGTTATCACCCCGGAAAGCATGATGGGGCTCAGATTTGGCAGTACCCGCAGGTCAGGTATTTCCGCCGCTGAACTGCGATAAATATTCGTCATCTCGACGGGAATGCTATCCCTGACGGTCTCAAATCCAGGTTCAGAGAGGAACAGATATTCTTTTTCCTGCGGATTATAGCCACCGCCAATATCCGAATGTACACCGGGTAAGGCCAGTTCTGGCCACGACTCTTTAATGCTGTTCAGGCTGAAGTTATAGCGGCATTCATGCATTGCCGTAATCTGAAAGACTTTTTGTGCAATATCTTTTGGAAGCGCCAGCTCAATGCCGGGGTTTACACCGCCGTGGACGTCAAACAAATTTGTTACCGCACCGACCGCGCAGACAGTATCAAATAATCCCAGAAAGCGAACTTCTCCTGAAGGTTTGCCATGCTGATTTCGGCCATCCAGCCCTTTCGTGATGGCTTCCTGTATCGCCTGATCGTTGTTTCTGACACGATTCGCAAGGTGACGTGCAGCCGCAGCGCCACGGCTGAAGCCGAATATATCAAACTGGATTTTTTCAATTGCGCAGAGGGAGTTATTATTTTTTCTAAGGAATAAACTTATTTCACTTGCTATCTGAGAAATTCCTTCGTCAGTTTTATCAACAACTCCCTCAAACCATGCTCCTATGCCCATACCAACGAGGCTGTCTTGCTTATCTCTTTGGGTACCGACTCCCTGAATATAAATTGCGCGCTGATAAAGTAACTGTTCATTGGTTATTTCATCATCAACGATGTAAAGAGTATTCAACCAATGCAGATTCGAATAATACCCAAGATAGCTCCCTGCGCCATTGCCGCTTTTACCTAATTTTTCGACACAGGACACTGCATCTTCGGTTTTCATTCCCACATCCAGACTGGTGCAGGTTTCCAGAAGGCGTTTATCAGTATTAAAAACATTATTACCGGTACCATCAAAAAACATGCCAATAGTGATTGTGATGCCGGGAACTTCTTTACGCTTACAAATTACGATTTTTTCTGAAACGTTTACGTCAGAAATATGTTGCCCATCAGTGACTTCCCATGCGTTGCGTTGTGCCATTCTGTATATTCCTTGAATTAACTGTCGTCCTATTTGGTGCCCAGAATTTCTATATTCATTCTTTCAGGCGCATTGGTGTAAACCTTCATGGTCTTGCCGTTTTCATCAGAAACACCTGTATAAATTGTGCCTTCAGCGGTGGTGATGTGGTATTCCGTTGAAGGAATGGTGTTTCCTTCTTCATCCTGTAAGGCGTAAACCGCACCGTAACCTTTAGGGAACACAACTGGCGGAGTATTTACGCACGCCGGTCCCATCTTTTGCCAGTTGGTCGATTTAAACAGGATGTTTTGCGGATCGGCTATTTCAATGTTGCCGTCACTGAGTTTGATGTAGCCGCCGCCGCAGGTCAGGATCAGCTCTCTGGCGGCGGTGATAGTGACGGTGCTTTCCGTGCTGGTCACGGTGATGTCGTTTTTGGCCAGCGCCGATAATTCGTCACCCTGTGCCTGAATGTCGACTTTCCCTTTTCCGGCGAAGAGCTTTATGCCGGATTTTTGAGCAAACAAACTGATGCTTTCGCCTGCGGCGACGGTAAAGGATTTGCCGCTGCTGATGTCGGTATTGCTACCCGACATAATTCCGACGCTTTGGCTGCCGGAGGCAAGGCGCACCGCAGACGGGCTGACGATACCAATGCCCTGGGGTGCGGACATCAGGATGCCCGCGGCTTTCAGCTTTTCCAGTGAAGCATTGAGCGCTTTCTGGCTGTCGGTATCGCCCGGTGTGGCTTTGGCGATTTCCGCCATCTTCGCCAGACTGCGTGCCAGCGTCAGCGCCTGTTCAAGCTGGACAATGGCTTCGTCCATCTCCAGTTGTTTACCACTTGCAGCAGGTTGTTCATCGGCGCTGATGAATATCCCTTTTCCGGCCCGAATTGCGCCCCATTCATCGGTGCGCAGTTCGAAGCCTTCACCGCGCAGCGCACGGCTGGCATCGACGCTATGCCCGAGGTTGAGCTGTGTCTTGCTGCCGTATTCCGTGCTGAGCTTGATATGTTCTTCGCCACGTTTGTCTTCCATCCGCAGCTTATTGTTGGCTGGCGTTCGGATGACGTTACGGGTGTTGTTGTGCTCCGTGACGTGGTCGGTGTGGCGTGAGTCATGCAACGCATGCGCGATATACGGCCTGTCCGGATCGCCGTCGTGGAAGGCAATCGCCACTTCCGTGCCCTGTATCAGCGGGAAGTGGATACCATACTCGTCACCGCCATAAGGTCTGGCGAAGCGCACCGGCATACTTTCCTGACCCTGCGCTTTACCATCCTGGTCGGCATCGAATCTGACCCGATACAGCCCTGATGTATCCTGCCAGGCATAAATATCATTGGCTTTGGCGCTGGTGACACGCGCCATCAGGGTGCCGCTGACCACGGGACGGAGCAGCAGAGCAGGGCGCCAGCACAGGGTTTCACTGTAAGGTACCGCGTTGAGCCTGACTTTCAGGGCATTCTGCCGGCTGCCGCTGAAGTGGGTGTGGATCAATACGACCGCGGATGACAGCAATTCCGGCAGCGTTGAAGGGATCGCACTGTCGGTAATCGTCAGCACCTGCGCGGGTTGCAATGTGGCATCGTTACTAAAAAAGGAAAGGATTGTTTGTTGTGACAAAACGCGTTCGTGGTCGAGACGCGCCATAAAGTTGGCGGTTTCAGCCGCAGGGTCGGTTTTGTCGCCCGTTTCCGGATGGCGCGGTTTGTAGTGATACACCTCTCCGTAAGTGATGCTTTCGCCCGCTCCGCGGGTCATGTCTGCTCTGGCAGACTGTAAAACCCGCTGCGCCTCACGGTAGTTGTAATCTTTACTGGTGACGGATGCCTGAACTACGCTGTGCTGAATATTTACGCCCCAGACGGAGTCCGCACCGCTGTCGCTCATCCCGGACGGACTGTTCAGCGGCAGAGTTTTACCGAAATAGTAAGCACTTTGCTTATCGGCAAAGTGGATGATTTCAGTCTGCGCATCAGGTTGCAGGGTGAAGAAATAAAATATCCCCAGTTCAGAAAGCAGGCGCTCGATAAAGGCCAGATCGCTTTCCTGAAACTGGTTTATCTGTTCGCGCTTCGGGTATACCTGTTTCAGCGAAAATTCATACTCCCAGCCTTTGAGGCCGTGTTCGGTCAGCACCTGTTCAATAACGTCAGGAACGGATTTGTTCACAAAGAAGCGGTGTGTACGAAACTGATTTGCAAGCAGTGCCAGAAAGGGCTCAAGCGTTACCTGATATTGCACCTGATCCGCTGAGCCTGATATCCGGCTAAAATCCGTGATCACACCATGTACGATTTTTTGTGCAGACAGGCTTTCCAGCGGACCTGTGCCCATGGTGAACGTCGCCGGCTGGCGGAGTAGCTGGCGGGGATCGATATCTTTTTCCGTACTGGTAAAGGTGAGGGTGTAGCGATAAAGCTGGCTCATGCCTTCGTTGCCGGTGAAACTCTCCATATCCAGCAAGGCCTGACAGGAAGGTACTGTCAGGCGATAACGGTTCAGGGTGGTTTTCGAGAGCGACAGCAGGTTTTGTGCAATATCCATCATGCGGGTATCTCCTTATATTTATTAGCCACACAACACCGCAGCACGTGCAGGATCAATAGCAATTAACCCCACCAGCAGATTCTCCATTTCACCATGCAGCCGCGATTTGTCGGTGTCTGCGCGCCCGGATTTCATGCGCAGGAGTTTCAGGCGTCTGGCTTTCACTTCAAACAGCAGTTCAGGTTCCCATTGCGTGAGGGTGAGCGTGGAGCCATTGCTGTCCAGTTCCCCCAGCAGATGCAGTGCCATGTCATTTTTGCCGTATTGCTCGGCAACGCGGGCCATCAGCAGACGTACCAACCATTGATGGCGGGGCGTGCGGGCACCGGGGCGGTTTTGCAGCCAGTTCAGGGCGGCTTCTACGCCGCTACTGTCAGCCTGTGCCAGCGCTTCCGGTTCAAGTTGCAGAATATCGTCATTGCCTGCTGTGGACGCCGATGCAGAGGGTTCGTTACCCCAGCTTTCCTGAGATGTCATAACCTGTTGATTGATCCAATTCAGTGTGACTTCATCGGCGAACGGGGTGCCATCATCAAATGCCAGCCCTTCGAGACCGGGTAAGCGGGTGAGCATTCCGTTTAAATCCTGCTTAATGATGTCAGCCCAGGCTTCATAGGGTGCGCCCGCTTTGATCAGCGCCTGATGGAGATACCATTGCAAATCCAGCCAGAGATGATTCACGCCCTGAGCGAACAGGCTGTCTGTCTGCTCCAGCAACTCCAGCCAGCTTTGCTGCAGATAAAGTCGCTTGAGCAACGCGCGGTGTTCCGGTTTCGGAGGCGCCAGACGGGTCCGGCCATCAGCGGCAAGGGGAGGCAGTTCATGCACTGTATCCAGGCGGATGCTTTTAATCAGATGATGACCTGAGAGCCAGCCGGATGGCTGATCACGCAGGTATTGCGCCAGCAATCTGGCCTGTTCTAAGAGTTCACGCCCGGAGGTGACCGGCTTCAGTACCGGGGATTCTCCGGTTGCAGCTGAATGCTGAATGCTTGTAGTTCTGCTGTTTTGCGGAATGACAGCGTCAAAACCGCCGGACTGTGCAAGGCGGTTTTCCAGCGCGGCATAGAGTGCCCCAAACTGCGGTCGGGAGGATTGCTCCCACGTACTTAATCCTTGCTCAATTAAAGCCAGTGCGCCCACGATGCGGGAAAAATCAGCCTTATCCACTTCCGGGAACAGCGAGAGACTGTCGAGCATGCGTGAACCCGACAGCCATTCCATCGAGGCTTTCCTGCTGGCTGGCCGCAACGGATGCAGGGTTTCACCAAAGCGTGAGATCAACCCGGCCAGCAGGGAAAGGCCATCGGCCAGCCCGGCTTCACCGTCGCGATGCAAGCGCGCCCAGATGTAATAGGTGGCAACGCGGACGTCCTTGCAGTGCGTGATGAGCAGATTTTCCGCCAGTTCGCAGGTCAGAGAAGTATCCGCGCCGGAAAGTTTGTTTACCTCTTCACGCATCTGCTGGAAGCTATCGTCATAACCCGGGTCTTCGCCAGTTGGCGCTTCTGCGGTTACCGGATGGAGCCAGTTATCCCAAAGCAAGGCTTGCTGTTGTGCCTGTGCTAACAGAGACGAAGTTTCAGCAGAACATGCATTCTGTAGGGTAATTAATGTGGACATTACGGCTCCTCAGCGACAGCGTCGGGATCAAAAGGTTTTTCTACAGAGGCAACCCGTGCCGCCTTAACCTGGAAAATCTGCGCGGGGAGAGTGAAGTTTCGCAATCTCAGCAACGCCAGCGGACCTTCACCCGCCTCCGTGCGCAGGGTGTAATTCAGCCGTCTGCCATCCGGTGCTTTCCAGGTAATGTTAAAGCTGCTGCTCACGCCCTGATACGGCGCAACGGCGGCTTTATCGAGCAGACGTATCAACCCCCAGGCACCCGGCAGATCGGCGAACTGACGTGTGCCTGCCTGTGTGCTTATCCAGCTCAGGCTTGCGCCGGGCGCTTCGGTATCATTCGGCCAGGTGAAGCGTTTCCACGTCGGAAGCTGGTTGTAATAGCTGAGTTTCTGACTGTCGATCACCAGATCTGTCTGCATGACATCTTTGGCTGTCCCCGGACGCAGTTCAAAATGCACACCCGCTTCGCCGTTGGTGAAAACCACGTCAGACAGGTAGCTCAGGGTATCCAGAGCTTTCAGGAAGACAGGACTGAAGGTCAGTCCTTGTGCATTGATACTGTCCGGCACCCAGTGGCTGCCTTCTTTGTGCAGGACGCCGTTCAGACGGGTTTGCATGAAGCGGGCGATGCGACCGCTGTCGCTGTTGAGATAGCGGGCCATCAGCGGCAGTGACACTTCGCTGCTGGTATTTTTTAACGGATAACGACCACCGAATGCGCTGTTCCAGTCATTGACGATGGCTGTCTGCCATTGCGCGTTCAGACTTTCTGCCGCCGGGGTCAGAACTTGCTGCCATGCCTGCTCCATCGGCCGGACAAATATTGTCTGTCCGAATCCGCTCCATTCCTGACCCAGACTCGCGGCCACCAGACTGCCGTAATCGCGGGTTTCTGTCAGATCAACCGCTTTGCCCTGAAATACTGTCTGTGCCAGTGTTTGCGTCATTGCCTGCGGATCGGCGGCATTCACAACTTGCTGAAGTTTAAGACGCACCTGCGTAACCCGCGTCAGGAAGGTTTGCAGACTGAGACTGGCATTGCCTTGCCCACTGGCTTTCTTGTCCATCAATGTCAGTATCGGACCAAACGTTGCATTCAGCGGACCTTGTGCACCGGCCTGCTGATCTATGGCCGGTTGTTCATCACGGTTTAAGAGATTTTTTGCAGATTTCACCAGCGAGTCAGATAAAGCTTCGCCGCTTTGACCGGTTTTGCCTTGTATGTTAAGGGTATTCATCAGCGCCACCAGTGGCGACTGACGCACGTCCGCCATCAGGGTCAACTGATCGATAGCATCTGACAGTGTTTGTGCCTGTTGCCAGTGCAGACTGTTCAAGAAATCCAGCCAGCTTGCAGAGAAGTCTGCGAAATAGCGTTCTTTCAGGCGTGCCTGAAGTGCTTCAGGTGAATCCTGCTGCAACACGGCGGTTTTGTTGTCACTCAGCACCCAGTCCATTTCTTCACGTCGTCCATTGACCACTTTATCAATCGCCGGTTTGACGGACTCCTCCCAGGCTTTACGGGTGAACATGCCCGGCACCACGGCATCCGTGGTCAATATCTTTTCAGCATCCGTATCGCCAGCCATATCAGCCAGCGTCATATCTGCATACTGGTGAGCGACCTGTAGAAGCATTTTCTGATAAAGCGAGGATTCACTGTTACGGGCACCCATCATGCGAACCAGTAAGGTACGAACCTGACCGATAAGATTTTCATCTGCAGAAAGTTGCCATTCCGGATGACGGGAAAGGTTACGGCCATAAAAATCCAGAAGGAGAGGACCTTCTCCCTGCCATACACCTTCCGGTGCTCCTTTGCGTTGCGGCCAGTCGCTTAATAGCGTTTTGCTGAACCATGCCGCATCCATTTTTTCAGGGCGTGACAGCATCAGGTAGAGCTTTAACTGGTCGTAAGCGGGCTTCACCAATGCATCCCGGCGCAGATCATCCGGTGGAAGACCGGTGAATGTGGTGAGCTTGTCTTCAAGGTACTGAGCGGCGGCGTCACGTAACAGAGGCATCGCACTGGCGGCATACTGTGGCCAAAGTGCAGCCAGCAGAGGATCATTCTGATTCAGTCCGAACCGGCTAAACCAGGGTGCATGCTGCTGGCGGTATTGAAGCCTGTCGAGCGTGTTTTGCAGTTCGCGCTGGGCTTTGAGTCGCGGTGGTAGCGCCTGCTTCACATCCGCAGCCTGTTTCACCTGCGCTTCGCTGGTATTAATCGTCTGGCGGTTAACGATAAAGGACATCACCATTCCCGCGCCCCATAACACCATCACACCTGCTGCAATCATGCCGCACGTTTTACCCCACGCGAACCCGAGCTTTTTGACCGCCAGCCCTGCGGGTAATGACGACAGTGAGCCGAGCAAAACATCCCAACGGTTATCCTTGCCCCAGTGATGTTTTACCGTGCGCTGTGCATTGACAGATGCCGGGCTGAACATGATGCCTGCAAGGGGAGAAGGGCGGTAAGGGTTGAGCAACGCGGCCACAGGTTCAGCAATAAAGTCCGGTTTATGTGCGAGTTGATCAGCAAGCTGCAACAAAAACAGATTCTGCCTGCTGACGCCGATTTGCTGCATGCCTTGTTCGATCAACGTCGGCACCAGCGCGGTAAGTTGTTTTCTCAGTTCATCCGGTTTGCAGGCGGCAGGCAGCAGGCAGCCCACAGGTTGCGTGATACGGGCTTTATTTTGATTTCCCGCTGAATGCAGTGACCACACGTACAACGGCAGTCGCCATCCCAGCAGATCAAAGCGAACTGAAAACGCTTTCGCGGCGCTATCCATCATGTCGGCAGAGAGAGGTGTTTGCGTCTGCAACTGACCATTCTCCGTATGCTGCGCCAGTGCAGATGTCACCCAAACCAGGCCATCCAGCGGGCGGCGGCGCAAATGGCGCAGTGCAACAAGCCATGCGCTGTCGGCCTGCGCGGCCAGATCGCCACCCCACAACAACACGGTGCCGCTGTCTTCCTGCCAGTATTGCGATGTCAGGCCGGGAGTCAGACGCTCAACATCGGCAGCGCTGCCGGTAAGCAGCAAAATACGGACTTTGTGTGACCAGAAGCGGCCGTAAGTCTGGCGCAGGGCTTCGCGGATTTCGGTTACCGTGACGTGGCGCGGCGGTGTTTGCAGCAGACGTTCTTCACTTCCCGGCAGGACGTTCTGCTTTTTTTCTTCTTCGCGGTGCATGAGTTGTTGCACCAGTCGCAGCAGCGCAGGGCCAAAACGCAGCACTGCTCCTAGCAAGCAGATCATCAGGAAGGCTGCGGCTTTTTTGCCGGTAGTATCGAGACCGAGTCGTTCCCCGTGATGCCAGACAGCCCATCCAATGAGGCTGAATACAGCCAGCAGCAGAACCGTCAGGCCCCCAAAACGCCAGAGCCTACTTAATACGCTCATCCCCACTCCCTGTTGCGATGGTGTAAACAAAATTTTCTGCTCCTGTTGTGGATAACGCTAACCAAGATTGTTGTCCGATATGAACAAAATCAGCCCCCAGCGCGAGGGTAAACCAGGGAGAGTAAGGTCCCTGAATGCCGCAATATGTTTCGACTGTCAGAATATTTTCTGCCTGCCATCGGGTGCCAACTGCATTTCCGATGGTGATAACTGCGGCGGAGGACGCGGTCCATTTTTGGTGATCACCCAGGACGCTAGTAGTCTGGCAAGCCTGCGTTTGTGTTGTAAGAAGCAATGTCAGCTCTTCGTTGAGATTATCCACATGCAGCGGCATAGGACGCAGTACACGGACGATGTGTGGCAGAGCATATTTTTGCGCGACATCATCACTGGTGAACAACAATGCGGCCAGACCGTCGGAATAACGTGTATCCCCGTGCATCTGCATCACCAAAATCAACTGCACCGTAGATTCCGGTTGCCCGAGTCTTTCATCAAGTGACCGGAATGAAAGCTGATCGATGATGTTCAGCGATGCAGGACGAAGGTTTTCAGGCGCACGGGTCTGCCAGCACTCATCAAACAGGGCGAATAATTTCTGCCTGCCTGATTCGGGTTCATCGGTTAATACCGTGACCTGAAGTGCTAACTCAGGGGGGAGTATCTGCAGGGCACTCTGAATACCTTCCAGCAACGTATTAATTACCGACTTGTTATCTTTCAAATAATCAATGTGGCGAACCAACCCCTGTTGCTGCGGTAAATCTCTCAGATTTTGTTGTAACAGTGCTGCTGAAATACTGTCCGGTAGCATCACGCAACTTGCGGATACTGCGATATAGCGTTCTGCCCACGCGGTCCATTGTTGCTGAGCGTGTTCAGCCTCACGCTGGAAGAACTGGAAACGCTCCATTTCGCGGCCATAAAGATAACCACAGGTACTGAAAGTCAGTATCCAGAGCACGACGGGAATCAGCGCGAATAACCAGATATTGATCGGTTTCAGCACGCTTAGTGATCCGGAAGCATGTAAAACGAATAGCAACACACTGGCAATCACCGCCAGCACACCACTGATTAACCAGCCGCCGGAAGAAGGAGGTGAGGGTTGTTCAGTCGTAAAGGGTTTTTGACGTTCCCAGCCCATGACTTATCCTATTGCGCAATCCGGAGCACTGGAGATGACCTGACAACCGCAAAGGCATTTACAGCCATCCACCACAATGGCTTTACCGTCTGAGGACCATTCGGGTGAACCTTCTACAATAGGGTTAACACCGTGAAAGGGAACAGGGCAACTGACTTTGTCACCTATTAAGGCGACAGGTTTTCCGTTTACAATCATGGTTGAAGAGGCTGAAATAACAGAGCCACCGTGTGTGGTTTTATCGCCGAGTAATACGAAACCTTTTGGCATGAGAATTCCTTTTATTTGAGGTTTAAGTAATATTGATGAAATAACGTTAAAGGTAATTTAAATATGCGAATTTTAAATTTTGTCTTAATTTTTTTGTCGGGAGAAATTACGTAATTCTGTTTAATGTTATTGGAGTTTGTTTTTTCGTAAAATATCCATGGCGGTGTTAATCAATATGGTATCCATAAATCCTACCTCTCATTCATACATTTATGAGAAATATATCAGACCTCAAGTGGAAAGGGTTTTTGATTTCCTTTTCTACCCATTGACTATCAGAGGGTGGAGACAGTGTTTTATCCGTTGCTCTGGTGCAGCTGCTTAAAATAAGTACTGAATAAGTAATGTTATACCTACCCATGTAATAACTATCTAAAGTAACGGAATGTGTTGGGAGGCTTGCATTGTTTTTAGGTATAGCACAGCGTTCACCATACTTTTCTAAGCAGAAATCACCCATTTCGAAAGTGCCGCCTATGACATAAACCATATTTTTTATGGTTTCTTTAAGGAATTGTTCTTTCTGTTCACAACCAGCAATAAGAAATAAACTCAGAGGGATTATTATTATTTTTCTGTAGGACATAAGGCGCATTCCTTCGCATTAATTGTTAGCGATACTTTTCTGGTAAGGATTGGGCGTTAATTACGCAGCGGAAGGTAATGTTAGGGAAAAATCCTTGCTCGGCTACTTTGTAAGGATCTATTTTTGGTTCCGATTCAGACGCTTTACGAATATCCCCATTATATTTTATAAGGACATCTACTGGAAAAATTCTTAACAACGGTTCTTTTCCCGTTCTGAACATAGTTGTTGCCGTCGGTGTTGCATCATCTTTACGGCTATCTCCTAGCGGCATTCCCCTCAATACTTTTTCAATACCTAATTGTGGGCCAGTAGGATTATGCGCGGGACTATGTTGATAAAATGTATCGCTGAACCAGTCAAACATCCATTCTTGTCCATTTCCTGCCATATCAAATATTCCTAAGGGCGACGCTGGAAATTTCCCTACTGGGTATAAGCCGGCATAATAACCTGAGTATCCTTTTTCTTGTTCATATGAGGGAACATTAATACCAACTCTAAAATGCCCATCGTTAGTGCCATACTGAGTATCTTGACCGCGATTCCGAGCAGCGTATTCCCATTGAGCTTCTGTTGGTAAGTTAAATGGTAGGCTAGTTTTTTTTGCTAACCACTGACAATAGTCCATACTCAACTGCCAGTTAGCGGTAGCTGGGTAATCATCACCTCGTAACGAAGGGTATTTTTTTAACCATGTTTGATCAATCTTTAGCTTAGGGAGTGATTGGTCATTTGTAAAATGATCATATTCACTGTAAGTGACCTTATACTTAGCCATGTAAAAACTATCAAGTGTTACCGAGTGGACTGGCAGACTTGCATTATTATTGGAAAGAGCACAGTGTGTTCCATATTCTTTGACGCAAAAATCACCCATTTCGAAAGTGCCGCCTTTGACATAAACCATATTTTTCATGGTCTCTTTAAGGAATTGTTTTTTCTGTTCACAACCAGCAATATGAAATAAAATCAGGGGGATGATGATTATTTTTCTGTAGGGCATAAGACGCATTCCTTCGCATTAATTGTTAGCGATATTTTTCTGGTAAGGATTGGACATTAATTACGCAACGGAAAGTGATTTTCGGAACGAATCCGCGTTCAGCAATCTTATAAGGATCAGTTTCGGTGTCTGCCTCAGTTGCCTTTTCAATATCGCCATTAAATTTATCCCATAAGTCGGGTGGTAAATCTTTTAATAATGGATCTTTGCCAGTTCTAAACATCGTTGTCGCGGTTGGTGTTGCGTCATCATCAACACTATCACCTGCAGGAAAGCCCCTCAGTGATTTTTCATTGCCACTAACAGGACCAACGGGATTTTGTGCAGAGCTATTTTGATAGTAAGTCTTGCTATACCAATCCAGCATCCACTCTTGCCCATTGCCTGCCATATCATATAGCCCTAATGGAGTCGCTGAAAATTGTCCTACTGGGTACAAACCAGCTGCAAAACCAGCATATTGTTTTCTCTGTTCATAGCCAGGAACTGTTTTACCTTGAATAAGGTGTCCGTCTACGGTTCCATATATTATATCTTGTCCGCGATTGCGTGCCGCATACTCCCATTGTGCTTCTGTAGGAAGGCTAAACGGAAGGTTTGTTTTATTGGCTAGCCATTGGCAATAATCACTACTTAGCTGCCAATTTGCAGTCGCTGGATAGTCCGCATTTCTCAAATTAGGATAACGCTTAAGAAAACCTTCTGAGATTTTCAGTTTTGGTATCTTGTTGGCACTTGTATAAAAATCATAATCCCTATACGTGACTTTATACTTCGCCATATAAAATCCATCTAGCGTCACGTCATGAACTGGTAAGCTGGCATTATCGTTATGAATAACACATCTTTGCCCGTATTTTTTAAGGCATACATCTCCCATTTCAAAGGTTCCGCCCTGGACAAATACCATGTTTTGTAATGTTTTCGTAATAAATTCATCACTCCTATCACATCCTATTAAGCTCAAAATTAAGGCTGCAAGTATTGGTGGTTTAAAGTTTCGCATTTCTAAAATCTCCATTTCTATGTTAAAGCTTCATTTTTATAGTAAAGTCTACAAATCATATTTACTGCCAATTTATAATCGTATGTATCATTTGCCATTATTTCATAACCTGCCATTGGCGTGGTGCTAAGTCTCTGATAGATTGATTCAAACGATTCTCCGAAACCATCGCTTATCAAGGTTATAGTACCAAACTCTACTTTTGATCTATCGCCAAAATACATACGACTTGCCAGGCGAGTTTGCTTTTTTTTCCAGTCTGGGTATTTTTTTTCAGCTAGTACCAGTGAACAATGCTGAATGACATTTTCGTATTCTGATTTTGATTGAATCCAGCGAAATATATTGATGACTCCCTGTTTAAACTTAGCATTGTTTTCATTCCACATATCTTGTAGGGCATCTACAAAGTCTTCTTCCGTTAACATTGCAAGCATATTGCCTTTTACTTCAGGAGTTGAATATTTGCATAGATTTTTGTCAGACGATATTTTTTCAATAAAAGCAATCCTTTCGTCTTTTGTCTCTAAATAATTATTAATGGCAGCATCAATGTCTGAAGCGGATTTATATAGTTTTTTAACATTTTCGCTATTATTGATCAGGGTTAATAAATTTATTTTAGCTAAATAGTCAAATGCATCTTTTTTAATTACGACTGCCAATTTCTGATAATCAGCATCTCGTAATAAATAATAAACATATTTTAAAAAATCAAAAAGCATTTCGCCATCTACTTCAAAATCAATGCCACCGCTTGCACCTACACCCCAACATAATCCAGCATGGCAGGCGATATAAAGTTTTCCATCTGATAACTTAATTTCGAACGTCGCTTCAAAACCTGCACCATTAAGGTACGATACGCTTTCACTGATCTTAGCAATCGCTTTATAATCCTCTTCTTTTGTCGAGGACATCTTTTCAGGCTCTTTCCACATAACAGCACCTGAAACCTCGCCTTTTGCTTCGATGCCGGCAAAAGCACGAATACCGCCTCTGACTTCTGAGTTTTCATTAACTTTGGTTAAACTGATTTTTCTTTCGCCAGGTGGCGGAGTGGGTTGGTAGTCTGAACCGCTGCCTCTTATACCAGCCGTTTTGTCTCCATCAGGTTTTTTATTTATTGTGATGCCTAGTTCCGCAGTTAAGGACGCCCCCACACTGCTGGTAGCTACCACTTCCAGATCCAGTCGAAAATATCCCAGTAGACAATCACCTCCGCCACGCTTCGGCACTGAAGGTAACCAGCCTAAACGGTGGGGGAACATCACTTTAAAATTTGCTTTCGCTTCCCAGATGGCGAATTCGGCACTGCCACTGACTTTGGCCTGTGCCTCCATATTGACAGGGTCGAATTCCAGATTAGCGCCGACACCGGCGGTATACCGTAAAAGCTGAGCACCGGCGGAAGCATCGAAATGATCTGATCCTGACTGATCTTTCTCATCATGCAGTTGAAATTTAGCCGCTTTGTTCCATTTATCCGACCAGGCGAATAATGAACCTGTGTGGTCGGCAGGATCGACGATATCCCAGTCTTTTTTAATTTTAACGCTGACGTCTTTAAGCTGATTATGCAGTTCTTCCTTATCAATTTTCCCATCTTTGATAAAGCTGCCTTTTCCGCTTTCTGCCTGTTCCGGAATGTAAGGTTCCCATCTTTTACTGTTCAGGCTCGGGCGAACATAAATAACTTTTCCTTTACCACCAGATTTGCGTATTGGCAGCACCTCGATTAATTTTTCAGTGTTATTGCCAATTTCACTTAGTGAGTGAGGTTTATCTTCAGTATCGTCAGCAGCCTGCATGGGTTCGAGGAAGTTCAGGCCACGTTTCAGATTTTTATTGGCATCAAACAGAGTCTGTTCAAGCTGACTGTATTTCGAACTAAGCGCCGGGTCTTTTGGCGAAGCCAGGCATTGTCCCTGAATATCGGCAAAGGCTTTTGCTGCACTGATTTGTTTCTCAACGAGTCCTTGCAGGCGGTTGTTTTCATCTTCAATGGAAGTGGCTGTTTCACCGTCCACGACATAATAGTATCCGGTTGAAAGCTCGAAATAGACGACACCTTTATCTTTGGACTTGATATGCGCGTCTGTGCCCGTTCCCAGTGCTTTGGTCTGAGCTTCGGCAACGGGTTTGCTTGAATCCGTCATGTTAACTCCCTGTTATTCATCTTCCGTGTAGAGCCTGATACTGCCAGGTGTTGCGCCGTATACCGTTGTTGTCTTCCCTTCAGCATCCGTTCTGCCGTGTATCTCTTCGCCTTCGGCGGTGATTAATTTATACAGATAGTTCGGACGGGGTTTACCGGTGTTTTGATCTCTAATAACAAAAAACTCATTGAAACCTTTGGGAAACTCAACTAGTTGTGAGTGTAAACTTGCGGCCCCTAATTTTTGTACATTTGCAGCTTTGAGCAGGATATTCCCTGGAGCACCCAGTTCAATATTACCGCCGCTGATTTTGATATACGCACCGGCGCAGGTCAGTACGAGTTCAGAAGAGGCTGTAACAGTAACTTTCCCTTCCGCACTGGTCAGCTGAACATCTTTTTTCGCCAGTGCTTCAAGGTTGTCGTCCTGCGCCTGTATTTCCACTTTCCCTTTAGCCGCAAACATTTTCATGCCCTGTTTAGCGGCAAACAGGCTGAGATTTTCACCCGCAGAGACAGTGAAGTTCTTCATCGCGCTGATATCGGTATTTTGCTGCGAAATGATGCCCACGCTGGCATCTCCCGATGCCAGTCGCACCGCTTTCGGGCTGCTTACGCTGATGCCTTGCGGAGCATTGAGTAAAATACCGGGCTGAACCAGGTTGCTGAGCGAGCTGGTCAGCATCTCTTGTGAATCGGTGTCTGAGGGGGTAGCAGTAGCAATCTCAGCTGCAGCTGACATACTTTTCGCCAGCGAAAGGGCATTTTCAAGTTGAGCAATGGCAGCGTCCATGTCCAGCATCTGAGTACTGACACCGGCCTGATCCGCCGTGATAAAAATCCCTTTCCCGCCGCGTATCGCTCCCCATTTATCCGTTCTCAGCTCAAACCCTTCACCGCGCTGTCCGCGTTTAGCATCCACATTATGCCCAAGGTTCAGCTGGGTTTTACCCCCATATTCGGTGCTGAGTTTGATGTGTTCTTCGCCGCGCTTATCTTCCATGCGCAGTTTGTTATTTGCAGGCGTGCGGATGACGTTGCGGGTGTTGTTTTTCTCGGTGACGTGATCGGTATGACGTGAATCATGAAGCGCGTGCGCGATATACGGGCGATCAGGGTCACCGTCGTGGAACGCGATCGCCACTTCAGTGCCCTGGATCAGCGGGAAGTGAATACCATACATATCACCGCCATAAGGTTTAGCGAGGCGGACGGGCATGCTTTCCTGACCCTGCGCCTTTTCATCCTGATCAGCATCGAATTTGACGCGATATAACCCCGCAGCATCCTGCCAGGCATAGATGTCGTTGGCTTTTGCGCTGGTGACGCGTGCCATCATCGTACCGCTGACTTTAGGACGCGGTTTAAGAGCAGGGCGCCAGCACAGGGTTTCGCTGTAGGGGGCAGCGGTAAAGTTCACCGATAATGAAGTCGCCCTGCTTCCGGCAAAACGTAAACCAGTGATGACGACGGGCGATTGCCAGACTGCCGGAAGGGTAGGTGGCAGAGTGCTTTCCTGGACAGTGAGCACTTGTAGCAGGACCAACGTCGCATCCGTGCTACTTCCACTCAGTTGGGTTTGTGCTGCTAAAAAACGCTCATGCTCAAGACGTGCCCAAAAGTTGCCGCTTTCCGGTGCGGGTGTCATTGCGTCACCGCGAACTAAATGGCGGGGCTGGTACTGGTAGACATCCCCATAAGTGATGCCATCACCGTCACCCCGGCTCATATCTGCCCGTGCGGAAACCAGTGAAAGCTGGGCTTCCCGATGGTTATAATCTTTAGCCAGTACCGACGCCTCGACAACCTGATGGCGCAGTGCCAGACCCCATACCGCTTCGACGCCGTTATCATTCATCCCGGCCGGATTACCCAATGGCAATGTCTTACCAAACTGGTAGCAACTTTGTTTATCGCCAAATACCACTATCTCGGTTTGTGTGTCTTCCTGAAGCGTGAAGGTATAGAAAATCCCTACTTCGGCCAATAAACGCTCGATAAACGCCCGATCACTTTCATCAAATTGGTTAATTTGTTCACGCTTCGGATAGCTCAGCTTTAAATTGAACTGAAACTCCCATCCTTTGAAGTTGTGTTCGCGCAGAATCTGTTCAACAACCTCAGGGATGGATTTTTGGAGAAAGAATCGATGTGAGCGCTTCTGATTACCTAAAAGTGCGAAGAAGGGTTCAACGGTAATCTGGTAATGGGCTTCATCCGCTGAGCCTGTCAGACGGGTGAAATGAGTCACCACGCCATGTACGACTTTTTGCACGTGCGGCATCGTCATACCTGGAACCAAAGCCCCTGCGGTTTGCATCGTCAGCGTTGTGCTACGCCTTAACATCGTTTTCGCATCAATATCTTTATTGGCGCAGGTGAAATCGATTTTGTAACGATACCCGTAACTTATTTCTTCCTGTCCCGTAAAAGACTCCACGTCGAGATACACATCACAGCTCTGAACATCGAGTCGGTAACGATTCAGGCTTCCGGAGAGCGAATTAGCTGTATCGGTTAATGTATCGATAATATTCATTTTGCATCCTTCTGCATTACCCTGAGTCAGCAAATCATGCTCCGGTAATATGTGTCCTTTGAATGAGTAAATTGGCAGGAACTATTTAGCTATAAACGTAGCCGCAAACACTTCTCTACTTCCGTTTTGGGTGTCAATGACTGAAAAGCTCACGTTATATTCATTATTAGCGATAAATGCATAGCCCATTAAAGGTAAGCAGCTATTTCTGGCATATATTTTTTCAGTGAAATTGACAATAAACTCATTCGATTCCCCTGTTTTTTGTATTTTCATCCGTTCGAAGACCGCGTTTTCACCTGTCTCCGAGGAATATACGCACACTTGTCCGTCAGACTGTTCTACTTCAGCGATATCCCAAGGGATCCTGTCACCCAGGCATCCGGTGAGCAGAAAAACAAGCATTAATATTGTTATCTTCATAGTGCCTCCGGTGACGGAAATGAACCCAGAATGCTCTCATACATGCGTATAAGATCGACATCAGCATAATAACTGTCTTTATTAATAAAGTTATTGCCCCACAGTCCTTGCCAGGTGCTATATCCCATATCCCGCAACACATAATAATCTGAGACAATAGAGGCTTGTTGTTCCATGGAATAGTCAGACAGACGGTTTTTAGTTAAATCATAATGATAATTTGCAGCCCAACTGAATAGTCCGCGAAGTTTAACCAGCATGCCATGCTGATACTGCCAGACGTGGCAGAGTTCATGTAAAAAAACATGCCTGCTGTCTATGCTTATTCTGTCTGATGAAAAGTCAGCGTAATAATAGCCTTCCCGCAAATAAACCTCTCCGTTTGGCGTCATGGCGAAATTCTTCGCCTGTAAACCGAACGGAAGGTAGCTGCCGCAATGGATCCAGACTGTTGAGTCGTTGATCTGTTCGCCGTAAAGCGTTTGCGCTAATCTGACTTCCCCCGGAGTCATTCTCCTGAGCTGTCCTTCTCCGCCTGACATATACGTTTCCTTTAAAGTGAAAATCATAATACGTATTGGAGTGAAAGCGTTTCCTGGTCGTCAAATTCCAGCGTAATCCCGTCTTCCTCATCCCAGCCCAGTGCCAGCGCGGTGATGCACTGTTGCCCGGCTATGCGTTGCAGTAATTGCTGGCTGAGCACCGGCAGGACCTGCTGATTAAGCAGGCTGTCGATGTTGCGCGCACCGGTATCAGGCAGCAGGCAGGCACCGACCAGCGTGTCGTACAGGCTTTCTTCGATGGTACAGCGCAGGCCGTAATATTTGCTCAGACGTCTGGCGACTTGCGCCAGTTTCATCTCGACGATAGTGCGCATGGCCGCAGCGTTCAGCGGTTTATAAATCAGCGTCTGGAAGCGGGCGAGCAGCGCGGGCTGGAAATGATCGCGCAGGATCGGGCGCAGCAATTCCTGCAAATCGCTGTCGGTCGCTTCCGGCTGTTCATCCAGGAGTTGCATCAGGTGGTCGCTGCCGAGGTTGGCGGTCATCAGGATCACGGTGTTACGGAAGTCGATTTCGCGTCCTTCACCGTCGCGCATAAAACCACGGTCGAACACCTGATAGAACAGATTGATGACGTCACGGTGCGCTTTTTCCACTTCATCGAGCAGGACGACGCTGTAAGGACGTTTGCGTACGGCTTCCGTCAAAATGCCACCCTGCCCGTAACCGACGTAGCCCGGAGGTGAGCCTTTTAGCTGGGAAACGGTATGTGCTTCCTGATATTCACTGAGGTTGATGGTGATCAGCGATTTTTCGCCGCCGAACAGGCAGTCGGCAAGCGAGAGAGCTGTTTCTGTTTTACCTACGCCGCTCGGGCCGACCAGCAGGAATACGCCCAGCGGGCCGTCCTCAGACGTCAGGCCGGTTTTGGCGGCACGCAGACGTTGTGCCATGCCGGCCAGCGCATGATCCTGGCCTACGACGCGCTTATTGAGATTTTTTTCCAGCTGCAGCAAATCGGTTTGTTCGTCTTTCAGCAGGCTGGTCAGCGGTACGCCGGTCCAGTCTGCAATCACTGTCGCAACGGTACGCACATCAACATCCGGCGATAGCAGCGGGATGTTGCACTGTAAATCAGTGAGTTGCTTTTGCAGGCTGGCAATTTCTTCCTGACGGCTGATGTCCTGACGGGTCTCCAGCAGTTGCTGTGTGAGGTCCTTTTCCGCGTGGTACTGAGCGGTCAGTATATTAAGTTGTTCGTCTAAGCTGTCGGTCTGTTGTTCAATTTGTTCCAGACGTTCACCGTGGGTTTTACTGCCCAGTACGATGTCTTCCAGCAATGCCTGTTCTTCCATTTCCAGCGCGGTGATCTGTGCCTTCAGGCGGGTCAGGTCTTCCGGCAGGGTATCCAGGCTCATGCGCACCCGGGCGGAGGCGGTGTCGAGCAGATCGACGGCTTTGTCGGGTAACTGGCGGCCGGTGATGTAGCGGCGGGATAGACTGACGGCGGCTTTCACCGCGTCGTCAGTAATATGGACACCATGATGTTGGGCGTAACGGGATTTCAGACCGCGCAGCATCAGGCATGCCATCTCGTCATCCGGTTCATCGACTTTGACTATCTGGAAGCGGCGCTCAAGAGCCGCATCACGCTCAAAATACTGCTTATATTCAGACCATGTGGTAGCGGCAATGGTACGCAGTTCGCCGCGGGCGAGGGCAGGTTTAAGCAGATTAGCGGCATCCGCACCACCGGCCTGATTACCTGCTCCGATAATGGTGTGCGCTTCATCGATAAACAACAGTACCGGCGACGGCGACTGTTGCACGGCATTGATGACGTTTTTCAGGCGCTGCTCAAACTCGCCTTTCACACCGGCTCCCGCCTGCAACAGACCCAAATCCAGCGTACGCAGACAGACGGTTTTGAGGCTCTCCGGCACATTGCCTTCCGCAATGCGTAGGGCCAGGCCTTCGACCAGTGCGGTTTTCCCTACGCCCGGTTCGCCGACCAGAATCGGATTGTTTTTACGGCGGCGGGACAGAATATCCACCATCTGACGAATTTCATTGTCGCGACCAAATACCGGGTCAATCTGACCGGCTTTGGCTTTTGCGGTGACATCCAGCGTAAATTTATCCAGTGCGGCCTGCAGCGCTTCGCTTAATGACTGACCACGCATACCCGCATCATGTTGCGAAATAGCAGCATGATCGGAGAGCGATGACGGCGTACGGTTCAGGCTTTCCTGCTGCTGTAGCGCCGGGCGCTCTTCGGACAAAGTATCCAGCACCGGTTTCAGGCGACGGATATGTTCTTCGCTCAGGCTGAACAGCGGCCATAATCCTTCACAACGCAGCAGGCGCGGCTGCGCCATCAGTGCCTCCAGCAGATGTACACTGCGGATGTTCTCATTGTCATCTTGTAGTGATGCAGCCAGCCAGCCCGCTTTCATCAGCATTTGCAGATCCGGAGAAAGTTGCGGGCGGGAATGTACAGAGCGTGGCAGCGCATCGAGATGTGCCAGCAGGCTTTGCCACAAGGCGTCCATATCCCACTCGTAGCGGCGGGCCAGTACGGTAATGTCACCTTCGCCCAGTTCCAGCAATTTGAGCAGCCAGTGCTCGACAGTGATTTCGCTGTGGGCTCGGGTCTGGCAGAGCGTTGCGGCACCCTCCAGCGCTTTGGCACAATATGGGTTTAAGCGGCGAAGTAATACGGCTGACTGATGTTCCATGCTGAGTTCCTTTTTTGGGTACGCTACCGCCCTTAGCCATTTCCGTTGCAGGAAACCCAGGCCCATAAGGTCGATGTCCGTTTCTGTTTTTGTTTGCTTCATCCTCAGGCAGCGGTTCAGCAAACAAAAACAGCAGACGGTGAGCCGTCTGCTGTAGGGTCTTACGCGGTAGTACGTTCGTTCCACGAATCGGAATGAATGATGTTGCCGTCTTTGTAGGTCCAGGTGATTTTTTCGTAACGCAGCTCAATAGCTTCGAGGTGGTTGTGTTTCTCTTTAGCCGGATCTTTTATGTCGTGCATTTTTGGCGCGACTTTCACCAGCTTGACGTTTTCCAGTTTGGTGTTGAAATACTCAACTTCCTGCCCTGCGTCGTTGATGCGATACCATTTGAACTCAGCAGATTTCAGGGTCTGACCGGTGGTCACGGCTTTGTACAGGTAGGGGCTGGAGGAATCGATTTCTTTGGTAAACAGGAACGGGGTGTGAATACGGGTACCTGTCAGTTTGCCGGTGTTGTTATCGGTCGGGATATACAGGTTGTGATCCTGTGCAACGACTTCGATGCTGCCTTCGCGATCTCTTACGTCTACGGAACCTTTAATGTCCGCACCGCCATCATCTTTCAGCCACAGATAAACAGGAATTGCCATGGGTAGTTCTCCTTTCAAGGTTAAGCATTCATCAATCATTTGATGAATGTGGGGTTGCTGTTGCCTGACAGGCATCTGCCTGTGGCACCAGACTGATTTCGACACGGCGATTAGCCGCACGGCCTTCCGGGGTGTCGTTTGTTGCAATCGGGCGGGTTGCACCGTAGCCCTGTACGGCAAAACAACTTTCCAGAATGTCGCCGGTCTCTCGCATCCAGTTGCGTACTGACTCTGCACGCCGGTACGAGAGGAGTTGGTTGGATTTTTCATCCCCCGTAATATCGGTATGACCCGCTACCACGATCAGCCAACCCGGCTTAGCTTTGATTCCAACCAGCGCGTTGATCAACACTTTGGTGGAACCCGTTTTGAGCTCAGATTTACCCACGTCAAATAGCGACAGGGAATCTAACAGGATAGTTTTCGGTCCCTGCACAATTTGCGTAAGTACTTGCGGTAGTGGCGGAGGTGGTGACCAGCTATTAATCGCGGCTTCAAGCGGCGCAATCAGCCGCATACCCTGATATAAACCCACTGACATGCGCATCGGCGCTCCGCTGCGTATCCATTCATCCAGCAAACTGGCGTCAGCACGGAGTTGCTGCTGTGCAACTGTTTTAGGTGATGGAGGAGTGCCACTGAGGCGGTTATACAGGGCAAGGTGATCGCCCACGCTTTGTACCAGACGCTGGTTATTAACAAACGATGCGAGAAGCGCAAACAGGAGGAAAACACCACACAGCAAACCTGCTAACTGCCAGACCTGCATAAGACGAGAGACGCCATGACGGCGTGGCAGATAAGGCAATAACACTTCCGGCAATGGCAGACATTCCTTCACCTCGTGAACGTGAGGTGTGAGTGTGGTAATGCCACCTATATTACCCTGCCACAGATTGTCCGGGCTACCGGTGACGAGGGTAAAACAAGCTCCCCAGACGCAGGGGATCAGGGCAGGGACATCGCCTTGTCGCTGAGTGAGGATGTTGCCTACGTGAGTTTCAAGCCACGGCAACAGGCTCTCCATCCAGAAGACAGCGCTTAACTTTTCCTGGCTGTTTCGTGCATCTGATCGCTGGCTCCATTCCACAAGTGATATAACACCGGCGCCGGCTTCCTGGACCTGAACATCTTTAAAGTCAGGCGTGATGGTGAACCAGCGTTCAGTTTCAGTGGCGGATGCCGAGGGAGGCGAGAGCCATGTGCTGACCCAAACGGGAGGAACTCCTGCCAGCCAGCTTTTACATTGCACAATAGCCCGGTGCCAGACATGTAGCCTCTGTGTTAAATCATCCTTTTCCTGATGTTGTTCAGGCAAAATGGCAAGCAACACAGAAACCTGAGCAATAAGCGCCGGACGCTCCGCTGCCAGATGTTTCGCCAGTAACGGCAGATCTTCCGGCAATGCGACCGGCAGATACCACCCCTGACGCGTTTCACGGAAAGGGATGGATACGGAGAACAGCGGCATACTGTCGCCACAAACCAGCACTACAGCGCCTTGAAAACCTTCAGGCGGGAGAATGGCATCTGCGATTTTTACTTGAGCAATTTCATCGCGGTTGTACCCGCGCCACTGAAAATAACCCATGGTGAGGCTGATGATCGACACAAGCATGCTTAGTGCAATACGGCTGACGATGCCAAGCGGCCAAAAACCCAGAATGAGCCACAGGGACAAACAGGCAGCTAAAGGCAGCAATATTAACTGTGTTAATCCGCGCATCCGTCAGTGGTTCCCTGTCAGTTTAGAAACCATGTGCGTCAGCTGTGTGTTTAATACAAACCAGAGTGCAATCAGTATCACGATGCCCGCGACCCATGAGAACCAGTAGGTTTTGCGCCCTGAACGAAGGCGTAGTGAACGCGAAACGATCGGCGTTTCTTGTGCCGAGGCAAAAGGCGGTACTAACTGACTCAGTTTGCGCACAACGTCTTCCCTGCGCTCATCTCCTTGGTCCCGATAACGGCCAGCGAAGCCGAGCATCAGCGCCCGGTAAAAACAGGTTAGCACCGCGATATCCGGTGCTGGTTCCTGGAGTACCTTACGGATGCGTTCCCAAAACTCTTCCCCCGCATTGAACGTATTGAAATAACGTGCCTGCAACGGGTCTTTAATCCACTTCGTGTGGCCGCTGTCCTTTTTCTGACGATTGAGAATACTTTCATCAAGTAAAGCACACTGGGTATACAGCATATGGTCACAGCTGGTTTCGCTAAAACCGGCAGCTGACAGCGTCTCGTGCGCAGTGTCAATCCATTCACAGGCACGACGATAGAGGGCCTCTCCGTCATTAATTTCCTGCCCGTTACGCAACTGGCTGACCATTAGCCAGCAGGGATAAAATACTTCATCAATGAAAGACGTATTTTTTTTGCTCATGAGCGCAGCACCGCAAACAGTTCGAGTTTGATTTCGCCCAGCGAGCCGGGGGTATAAAAGGCACAGTTGCCCGAGTCCAGCATGGTCCGTGCAGCCGGGCTGTTCAGATCCAGGGCAAAATACTGGTTCTCTAGACGCAGCGGGATAGCCGCCGGGACGTGAGACAGCGCCTTCATTACCACTCCGTTCAGCGCCACATTGACTACGTCAGAAACATCCTCAAAGCTGCCTGCTTTACAAAGCAGGGGGAACTGGGTTTGCAACAGGTGGTTAGGAATGGAGGAGCGTACGGAAAGGTAGAAATCTGCACCGTCTCGCAGACGGGCATCGTGCAAGGAACCAGTCCAGAACTGAGCTTCATGTGTCAGCTCAATCGCGACCATACGGGATGGCAAGCTGGCTTCGAGCAAGGCATCCAGCAGGCTGAATAGCGGAGGGAAAACTTTCTCCGGCACATCATGCTGATACATAGGAATATCTTCAGCTTTATGCTCGAGAGAAAACGTTAGCAGACTGCCCGCCAGTCGCACCAGTTCACGATAGAACAGTTCGGGATGGCGGTCCGGAGACTGATAAAGCTCCATCAGAACCGGTTCCGCGCTGTTAAACGCATTCAGCAACCAGAATAAGGACACATCAGCCACTGCAAAGTCAGCCATCCGTTCATTGCTTTCACGGCGCATTTCCATCAGACGGCGACGGCGGGTCTGCAGGCGATGGATCAAATCACCCAGTTCGGTCAACACTGTCGGACTGGAAGATAACGAAAGCATCGGCGGGATGAAATTCGCATCCTGCATCCACTGACCCTGCGCATTACGTACAAGACGTACGACAGGGCAGGTCAGATATGCACTGTTTTCCTGATACGCAAAACGCAGCGTGATCGCATGACGCTGGATCGCCAGTTCTGTCCGTTCATGCCCTGATAATTCTTGCACCGTCACCCATTCCTGCTGCCAGCGACGCGGCCGCTCACTGTCCTGACCATCATCAAGATTGCCGCCGTTGGCAGAAAGCAGCGGTAACGCCAGCACCACCTCTACCTGATCACGGTCAGCAATTGCTGACAAATCACACGCAGGGGGGAGATTATCAGCCAGTTCAGTATCCACCAGCGTGCCGTCGGGAAAGCGAACCGCCAGACGAAGGGCATTCAGGCGAGACAGCGCCAACGAGCCAGTGTCGAAAGTCGCTTCAATAACACCCCAGGGATGGGCCAGTGTCATATGCGCAACAGTATCGGCGACAAAAGCTTCCCAGCGGGCTTGTTGCTGGAACTGTTGCGGGGCCAGAAAGGCCCCGTCACTCCATAACGGACGATAAATTTTCATCGTTTCTCCGTTTATGCCTTAGCCTTTGGCATCTGAGAAACCAATGACAGGTTCACGTCCATACCTTCCACCTGGAAGTGCGGTACGGCGTAGAGTTTCACGCGGAAGAAGCCCGGGTTGTCCTCGATATCTTCTACGGTCACTTTGGCATCACGCAGCGGGTGAGAAGCCTGCAGATCGTCGCCCGGATCGGTCATTTCAGTCACCAGTGTGCGGACCCAGGTATTCAGCTCCAGTTCCAGCAGACGGCGGTCTTTGGTGGTACCGATATTTTCGCGTTGAATCAGTTTCAGATAGTGCGCAATGCGGGACAGCAGGAAGATATACGGCAGACGGGCATTGATGCGGCTGTTTGCCGTGGCATCCGCAGTGTCATAGAGCGCCGGTTTTTGTGCCGAATTGGCAGAGAAGAAGCAGGAATAATCGCGGTTTTTATAGTAGGACAGCGGGATAAAGCCCAGATTAGCAAATTCAAACTCGCGTGTTTCCGGGATCATTACTTCAGACGGAATTTTCACCTGATTGCCGGTGCCCAGATCGTACAGGTGGATCGGCAGATCAGTCACTGCACCGCCTGCCTGTGGACCACGGATTTGTACACACCAGCCGTTTTTAATGAAGCTTTTCACCATATTGGCGGCAAACGCGAATGCCGCGTTGGTCCAGAGATATTTCTCATGGTCCGGGCCTTTCACTTCTTCAACATAGTTGAAACTGCGTACCGGTACGGTATCCGGACCATAAGGCAGGCGACCCAGCACGCGCGGCATGGTCAGACCGATATAGCGGGAATCATCGGAATCACGGAAGGATTTCCACTTGATGTATTCCGCCCGGTCAAAATAGTTGCCGATATCTTTAATTGCGGCGACTTCTTCCATGGAATCTTTCAGGAAGAATTTAGGGCCGACTGCGCCCACGAACGGCATATGCGCCGCCGCAGAGACTTTAGAAATATTACGCAGCAATGCGACATCTTGAGCTGACGCGTCAAACTCGTAATTGGAAATCACAGAACCGATAGGCTCGCCGCCCGGAGTGTCATATTCCTGAATGTAGGCATGGCGATACAGGCCGCTCTGAATGATTTCAGGGCAATCTTCGAAATCCTGACGCAGGTCGTCTTTGGAAACGTCCAGCAGTTCAATTTTGACGTTTTGGCGGAAATCGGTACGGTCCACCAGGAATTTCAGCCCACGCCAGCCGGATTCAATCTGCTGGAATTCCGGATGATGCATGACCACGTCTAACTGACGACTGATCTGGCTGTCGAGTTCGGCGATGTGATGGTCGAGCAGGGTTTTGTCCAGGCGTTCAACATTCTGGCCGGACAGCTTGAGGCGTTCCAAAAATACCTGTACAGCGGCTGTGACACGCTGATCGGCGGTAACATCGGCCAGTGCAGACGTGTCCTGAAAATCGTTCAGGTCACCCAGTGACGACACAGGTGTCAGGTTAATTTTGTCAAACAGGGAAGCGTATACAGTGCCCGCTTCAGGGCGATCCAGAACGGTTGTCTGGCTGGAAGAAGAATTTTCAGTATTGACTGACATAAGCATTATCTCGCATTAATCCATTAAGTGGAGGCAATTACGCCTTTGGTGCCAGGGCATTCAGCTCACTGCGCAGCTCGTTGCTCAGCGCAGGATCTTTGAGAATGGTTTCGAGCTCTTTTCGGAAGGTGGCGTTGTCAAGCAGATTGGATTTGAGGTCACGTAATAAATTACGCATTGCCAGCATCGCGCGCAGTTGGGGGATCTGGCGGGCCACTTGTTCCGGTTCGAAATCTTTCATTTCGTTGAAATTGAGAGAGATATTTTCTTCGCCGTGGTCATCTGCCAGCGTATTTTCTACGGTCAGGTTCAGTGAGGGGCTGAATTCAGCCAATACGCTGTTAAAGTTATTCTTATTAATGTTAACTTTTTCGCGCTCAGATAACGGACGGTTCTCTTTTCCGTTACTGTAATCACCCATTACCATTAATTTTAACGGTAATTCGACTTTCTTCTGCGCGCCACCCGTGTGTAAATCCAGCTTTATGTTAACGCGTGCTTTCGGAATTTCATTCTGGAAACTATTAGACATGCTTATCCCTTACTTATAGAGTGATAAACGCTGCCAATGATTCTTAAAATATAATGTTGGCAACCCTGCCAAAACTGCATCCTTTTCCGAAAACAGATCGGAATAAATCAGGGCCACAAGCGATCAAAATATCCATGAGAAACATTTCGCAGTGTGTTTTGAATTTTTATGAAAAAGTTAAATCGCAGATAAATACCTGTGGCGATATTTTAGATAAATAATGCACAGCATTGACATGCAAATGGTGTAACTGAATGTTTCTGCTATCAAGGCGTGACATTGATGCTAATACCTTTTTATATATACAAAATTCCCCCGCATTACCGTGCAGCCCTTGCAGGGTGAGGGTTGCACTAAGTCAAATTTTATATAATTTTTGGGTTGCTGAGAAAAGTGACAAAAAAATAAATAAGCTAATTTTTTAAAATATTTATCTAAAATGCCAAAGCTTAAATGAGCATCATATTTAATCTATAGGAATAACGTTATAAAAACTCTAAAAATATTCGCTCAAATAATGTTTGAGGTGCTATTTATAAAAATTCTTGTGGAAAATACTTCATTTTCCATTTGAAAATCTCTTGTACGAATGGTAACAGGGATTGAGTGCGTCACCTCTAATCAGTGCTATATATTATTTAAAATAACTGAAATAAATGATTTTTAAGAAAGCCGCTGATTATTTTGAGATGTTTTGGCGGCAGGAAAAGCCTTTTAAGCACGTCCGGAAATTTCTACTATGATCGATCATCTTGCCAATAATTGCAGATAGGGCGCGGGAAATATTAAACATTTGGGCAGAAATGCCGATAAACAGACTCCTGCTTCGTTTTGAGAATCTCCCGATGTCGCTTAAAAAGTCGTCCTTGCTCGTTCTTGTGGTTCTTTTCGCCCTCTTTTTCACCAGTATATTGTCGAATGTTTGGCTGCTCACCCAGAGTAACCATTCACTGGATGATGTGAACAAGGAGATCCGTGTAGTGCTTTCTATTATTGACCCCATTAACCACAGCCGGACCTCACGCGTTCGCGTAATGGAATATATGAAAGAAATTGAAAATGGCGACGGCCAGCAGTCAAACTCTGCTCTGGACGGGGTCACTGAAGTTATCGGTAAAGCCGATGCGGCCTTTCAGGCGTATCTTGACGCACCAAAATTGTCTGGTGAAAGCAGGCTTGCCGATGAATACCGCAGCACTTACCAAAATTATCGCCAGAATGGTATCCAGCCATTAATTGATGCGGCTAAGGCCGGTGATCAGGTAGCGTTTAAAGCCCACATCCCGGCTGTAGTGAAACTCGATCGTCAGTATGAAATCGTACTGGATAAAGTATTGGCCCTGCATGAACAGTACGCCAAAAATCTTAACAGCGATGCACAAAGTCATTTCAAATTTGGTATCGGGCTGACGATCGGTTTTGGTTTACTATTTCTGATCATCATTATCAGTGTACTGGTGTTACTGAAGCGTTTTGTTTTGATGCCACTGCTAAGTTCCCGCGATCACTGCCGTCAGATTGCCGAAGGTCATCTCGATACGCCGGTACCTGTCAAAGCACAATCCCGCAGTGAAATTGAAGAACTGATGCAGTCGATAGAGTATATGCGTCAGTCACTGACCCGGATTATCGGACAGGTCCGTGACACCAGCCATACCGTGGCGCATGCATCCCAGGAAATCTCTGCAGGTAATATTGATCTGGCTTCCCGTACGGAACAACAGGCCGCCGCACTGACACAAACAGCCGCAAGCATGGAAGAACTTGGCGCGACGGTAAAACAAAATACCGAAAATGTCTCCCGTGCAAGCAGTCTGACACGTGAAGCGGTTCAAAATGCACGTGCGGGCGAGAAAGTTGCCCAGGACGTAATTGGTACGATGGGGCGTATTAACAGCAGCTCGAAAAAAATCGAAGATATCACCGGGGTGATCAACAGTATTGCTTTCCAGACGAATATTCTGGCGCTTAATGCCGCAGTTGAAGCAGCGCGTGCGGGTGAGCAGGGCCGCGGATTTGCCGTGGTGGCCAGCGAAGTGCGCAGCCTGGCACAGCGCAGTGCCGTGGCAGCAAAAGAAATCGAAAGCCTGATTTCTGAATCAGTGGTAAATATCCGTGAAGGCTCGGATCAGGTCTCACGTACCGGTGACTCCATCTCTGCGATCATTTCCTCTGTCACTCAGATTAATGTATTGATGGAACATATTTCGACAGCTTCAGATGAACAAAGCCGTGGCATCAGCCAGATTGAACAGGCGGTGACAGAAATCGATGGCGTGACACAACAAAATGCGGCCCTGGTTCAGGAATCAGCGGCAGCAGCGGCCTCGCTGGAAGAACAGGTTCTTCATCTGACCCGCTCAGTCGCCACATTCAGACTGGCAACGGTGTAGCCCTACCGTTGTAATGACATAAGTGATTAAGATAAAGGCGGTGATTAGCCGCCTGTATTTGATCACACGGGGAGTGCGGACTTTATGCGCCCTTTTTGTAGGTTTTATGAACAACGCAGATCTTTATATGTTCACCATAAATCCCTTCACAGACTCATTATTTTTCTTTATTCATCATCTTAATGACTCCAGACTTAATAGGTCTGGAGTCACAAACCTTTTGCCTGCGATCCTCAGACTTGATATAACTCCGGCCTGTGATTTTTAAGGTGCTTTAGTGCAGATGAGTAAGATTAAATCCGTGGCTTCAGTTGAAAGAGATTTTGCTGCTGAAAATGTCGGCCAGCATGTTTTGGCTTATCTGCAAAATGTAAAAATGACACCGCTTGCAAAACTGGATGATTTTGATGAAGAGGGCAATGCGACGGTCAGACAGGTGATTAATGTTTGGATCCGGCTTTCGCTGATCCTGACGCGACGTCGGCCAGAAATTGCGGTTTCATCCCTCATGAAACACGTACTGCCGGTGATCGGTGAAGTACCTTTGAATAAAATCACCCGTTTACGACTGAATCGTTTGTTTAATGTCTTGTTGGCGGACGGGAAAATTTCGGAAGCAAAGCGTGTATTCGCCCTCTGTAAGCAATTTTTTGGCTGGGCTGAAACGCAGGGATATCTGGTTCATTCACCGCTAAGTTCCATGAAACGGCGTGATGTTGGCGGCCGCAATACCCCGCCACGTGAGCGGACGTTAACCGATGCCGAAATCTGGATTTTCTGGCATAGTCTGGATTTATGTGACATTTCTGAACAATGTCGCTGGGCATTGAGGTTTTGCCTGCTGACAGCACGGCGGCCAGATGAAGTGGTGCGTGCCAGGAAAGACGAGTTCCATTTGCAAATTGGTATCTGGCGGCAGGGTACGCGCAATAAATCGGCTCGTGACCATAGTCTGCCGCTGACGACATTAATGATCACCTGCATCAATGCTCTTTTGTCGTCCAGTCCGGAAGGCAGTCCCTGGCTGGTGCCATCGCCGCTTGATGCGCAAAAGCCCTTATCACGCGGCGCAGTGACACAGGTGATACGCCGTCTGTTGCGCGCGGAACGTGGCCTGGGAATAGAAGCTTTTACCACCCGTGATTTGCGCCGGACGGCGCGTTCCAAATTATCGTCCCTGAATGTCCCGAACGATGTTGCGCGTAAAATCATGAATCATTCACTGGAGGGTATCGACCGTGTTTATGACACGCACGATTATCTGCCACAGATGAAGCAGGCGCTGGAAGCATTTTCTGACAATATTCAGGGCATCATTGACGCACCCGATTACTATAATTTACGGCATAATTTTGAGGGCGAATCACTGCATGTTTGTGAAAGTTCGCTGCTGTTTATGGAGAGATAGCAAGCGTCGGCCCGATTTAAAGGTTATGTTGATAGCTGACGATGAAGAATATAAACCGGTAAGAACCAGGCCGGGATAAGCCAGAGATGTGACCTGCTACAATTGGTATTGACTTGGCAACCCAAGAAGACAGAGGACTAAGAATGCTTTCCAAACAAAACAAGGCTATCGGGCTGCCAGAACCGACGCAGACTATTTTATTGAGCACCGGTACAGCGGAAGAAAAACGGCAGGAAATACGTGAATATTTTCTTCGCACCTGGGAGTTGTACGAGAGCCTGTTTGATTGCCTCGCTGATGAGCGAGCATATTTCAGTAAGGCTATTTCGCTTCGTCATCCGCTGATCTTTTATTTTGGTCATACCGCGACTTTCTATATCAATAAATTGATGGCTGCCGGGCTGATCCCTCAACGTATTGACTCCCATATCGAAGCTATGCTCGCGATTGGCGTAGATGAAATGAGTTGGGATGATCTTGATGATCAAAACTACAACTGGCCATCGGTCGCCAATTTGCGCCAATATCGCGACAAAGTACGGGAAGAAGTGCTCGGTATAATTGACACTATGGCGCTGAGTTTACCCATCGGCTGGGACAGTCCTGCCTGGGTGATCCTGATGGGTATCGAACATGAACGTATTCATCTTGAAACGTCCAGCGTACTGATCCGTCAGTTACCGGTGCAATGGGTTAAGCCTCAACCTCACTGGCCCGTGTGCGAAATCGCCCGCCATGACCGCAACACTGTACCCGTGAATACAATGCTGGCCGTTAAAGGTGACATTGTCACTTTGGGTAAGCGTGATGATACCTACGGATGGGATAACGAATACGGCACATCTGAACAGAAGATTCAGGCATTTAGGGCCAGTCGGATGCTGGTCAGTAACGCGGAATTTTATACCTTTGTACAGGCCGGTGGCTATGGCGATGCACAGTGGTGGGACGAAGAAGGGGCAGGCTGGCGAAATTTCACACGGGCGGAAATGCCCACTTTTTGGGTGGGTTCGCCTCTTGAACCGGAGCAACTGAAATTACGTCTGATGACGGAAGAAGTGCCGATGCCGTGGGACTGGCCGGCGGAAGTAAATCAACTCGAAGCCGCGGCATTTTGTCGCTGGAAAGCTGTCCAAACCGGCGAATCAGTTCAGTTACCGAGCGAAGCTGAATGGATGATTCTGCGCAATCAGGTGGAAGGCGATCAGCCCGGGTGGAAAACAGCGCCAGGAAATATTAATCTCGCAGGGTGGGCATCATCCTGTCCGGTGGATCATTTTGCTCAGGGTGATTTTTATGATGTGGTAGGCAATGTCTGGCAATGGTCGTCCACGCCGATCAGTGGTTTTGATGGTTTCCGTGTACACCCTTTATATGATGATTTTTCGACGCCAACATTCGATGGTAAACATTCCATGATCAAAGGCGGAAGCTGGATTTCAACCGGCAATGAGGCGCTGAAATCTTCACGTTATGCTTTCCGTCGTCACTTTTTCCAGCATGCTGGTTTCCGCTATGTCATTTCCAGCCATCAGGAAGTGGTGAAAGTAAATCCGTACGAAACTGACGGACTGGTGGCACAGTACCTTGATTTTCAATATGGTCCGCGTCATTTTGATGTAATGAATTATGCTGAGCAACTGGCTGATATTGCGGTTAAAAATACTGTTAACCATGGCAGGGCGTTAGATATAGGGTGTGCTACGGGTCGTGCGAGTTTCGAACTGGCGCGTTATTTCGACTCTGTGGTCGGGATGGATTATTCAGCACGTTTTATTGATGTTGCTCTGTCACTGGCACGTGGTGAAACCCGTCGGTATGTCATGCCGGAGGAGGGCGAACTGGTGGAATATTGTCAGGCTTCGCTCGCCGATGTGAATCTGTCAGCAGAGCTTACGCAGCGGGTGACTTTTGTACAGGGTGATGCCTGTAACCTGAAGCCACAGACGGAGTTATACGATCTCGTTTTGGCTGCTAATTTGCTTGATCGTTTGCGTGAGCCAGCACGTTTTCTGACCGGTATTACACCGATGATCCGTTCTGGTGGTCTGCTCATGCTTTCTTCACCTTATACCTGGCTTGAAGAGTTCACCCCGAAAGAGCACTGGCTGGGCGGGTTCCGCGAAAATGGTGAAGCCGTTACGACCCATCAGGCACTGAAACGTTTACTGGCGCGCGAGTTTGAAGAGGTTCGGACACCAACAGATGTTCCGTTTGTGATCCGTGAAACGGCAAGGAAATTCCAGCATACTGTGGCGGAACTGACGCTGTGGCGTAAGCGGTAAATAGGAATTTCTGCAAACGATTAACGGTCGCTCCGGCGGCCGTTTTTTTTATCTTCTGATTGCGTGTGAAGACGCTTTTTTCTGCCTGAATGCGATAAACACTGAGGTTTAAGTTATCGTTGTTTAAGTTATTTCAAGCAAATGTATGTTGTAACTAAAATGAATGCCATTGTATTTTAAAATGACAGTAACAAAAGGGGAGTGCCGTTAAAGACCACGAATACCCATGACAGATGCCGGACACGAAGGTCCGGCATGGCAAAGCTGAAAACTTATTTCTCTGCAGGGCCACAACCACCGATCATTTTAGAAATTGAAATGGCAGGGTGCAGTAAATAAGTATAATCACAGTTTTTTTCTTTGTTAAAAACACTACCCGTACAGCCGGAAAGCGTTGCAACCACCGCAGCAAGAAGTGTCAGTTTAAATAAATTTTTCATATAAATTCCTTTTTAAAATAGATAATTATGTGTATAAGCCGTCATTTGAAATTCAGGCAAGCGCGAATATACGCTTAACCACCGCAACAGGCAAATAAATACCAGTGATTTTACGTGAGGTAATATTTAATTTTCGATCCTCTCCGAGGCATTCATTATTAATATGTTTATGAATTTAATGATATTAATAATTTTATAAGGATTTAATATTCATCACATATATAATTAATATCCCTTATGAACTTTTTCAAAATGCCCTGAACTCAAAAGACTTTTTTCACGGGTCATTTAATGACAAACTGTCCTTACTTAGCCGCCGGAATGAACGTTCTTTGATGAAAGCTTCTCTTTGTCTCTGCCCGCTTGTACTGTTCACCGCCACTGTTTTATCTGCTCCTGACAAAAGCCTCATTCAGGCACAGTGCGTCGCCTTAAAAAATGTGCATATCAGTGCAGCTGCAATCGGACTTCCGACAAGAGGAGCGCGGGTTACCACCGTGGCGATGGCAGGCCATCCGGGTAATCAGCATTGCAAAGTTGAAGGGCAGATAGAGCCTGTCGATACTGATGCTCCCGATATTAATTTTGAGCTTTATCTGCCGCTTGACTGGAACGGTAAAGCCCTGCAATTGGGGGGGAGTGGTTTTGACGGCGCGATTAAAGACGCTGACACAGCACGCCTTGCCCCGGCAGCCACACCCGGAGCAATAAAACAAGGTTATGCCACGTTTGCCAGTGATTCCGGCCATCAGGGCGGGGTGTCCGATGCTTCCTTTACCCTTAATCAGGAAGCCTGGGATAACTTTGCCGGTGCGCAAATCAAGAAAACACACGACGTGGCCGTGGCCTTAATCCGACAAGCTTATGGTCGTAAGCCGGATCGCATGTACTTCCAGGGTAATTCACAAGGTGGCCACGAAGCGCTTGCCGCGATCCAACGCTTCCCGCTCGACTACGACGGTGCGATTGCCATTCATCCCGTTTATAACGTCGTTGAACTGCATCTGGCCGGGATCAGCATCGGAAAGGCAATCTACAACACGCCGGGCGCATGGATTTCGCCAGCAAAAGCCGCGCTGATTGCCAATGCCGTTACCGGCGCTTGCGACAAACTCGATGGTCTGGCTGATGGTGTGGTCGCGGATCCGGATGCCTGCAGTACCACCTTTAAACTGGCACATCTGCGCTGCCCGGAAGGAAAAGATGTGGGTGCCAGCTGTCTTTCAGACCCGCAAATCGCGCTGGTCCGGATGCTTGATAAACCGGTTCCTTTAGGTGTCAGTCTGCTGACGGGTGATCATTTCGCCCCATGGCCCATTTTGCGCGGTGCAGATGCATCCGCATTGGTCAGTGTTTTTGGCTCCGGTGCCAACAGGCCAAAACCAGAAGCCAGCAATATCATTATTTCCTTTCCTTATATGATGGGTGATCAGGCCGTACGCTACGAAGTGATGCGTGATGCCAGTTACGATTCTCTCCGCTTTGATCCCGCAGCTCACGAGACACGGCTGAAAGAACTGGCAGTACAAATCGATAATGATAGTGCCGACATTCACGCTTTTGTGCAGCACGGAGGAAAACTGTTACTGATGCATGGCACGGCGGATATGGCCGTTCCGCCGGGAAACACCGTGGCATATTACGAAAAACTGAAAGCTGAATTTGGTGAGCAAGAACTTCACCGGTTTGCCCGCTTTTACCTGGCCCCCGGTTTCACCCACAGCAGCGGCACTTATCGGGTAAGCTGGGATTCTCTGGGGACACTGGATAAATGGGTCGTACATGGGATCGATCCGGGCCAGCAAGTGATGACTGATACAAACAAAGCGACTGCAGGACGCGAAATGCCTTTATGTGATTATCCGTTGTTTCCGCGATACAACGGGAAGGGTGATCCGAAAGTGGCCTCCAGTTTTACCTGTGCCAGCCGATAATACTCCCCGTCCTAAGTTTTTCCCGATTCGGCGGGTACACATTTACATGAGATTGCAAGGCATTTACCTATATGAATTCACAGGTGAATGAACGTTCTCAAAAAATCTTGAACATCCGTTCAAGTCTTGGCATTATCCTCCTCTGTTTATCCTGCTCCGGATTTTTAGTGGCATATCTTTGTAAAGAAGCACGCAGAACCACCCTTCTGGAAGCCGCCGCCCGAATTGCCCGTCGTGAAGGTCTGGCTGCGACAACCGTCCGTCGGGTCGCACAGGAAGCCGGCGTTGCAACAGGTCAGGTACATCATCATTTTTCCAGTGCGGCTGAACTACGTGCGCAGGCTTATACGCAGGTGATGAAAGTCCTTAAAGACCAGTTACTGGAAAAATCAATCACGCTCACTGCCCGTGAGCAGCTCAATCTTCTATTGGTTGGCCCGCATGGCGACGCGTTGCTCAACGCGATCCCGCTCTGGCACGAAGCGATGCTCCTGACTGAACAGGAGCCGCGGATGAAAGCGGCATTTGCCGTGTCAGTTGCTGACTGGCATGAACTGGTTTCCAACGCTATCACCCTGGGCAGGCAAAAAGGGCAGTTTGTTGAAGGAGAATCTCCTGAGCACATCTCCTGGCGACTGATTGGCCTGAGCAGCAGCATGGATGCCATGTCACGTCTCGAAACCCTCGGGCTAACCGCAGACTGTGCCGAATACAATTTGAACCGTGCCATCGAAAATGAGCTGTATGCCCGGGAACCCGACCGTAAGGAAACGTCTGATGTTTAAAACACGTTAGCCACAGCGCGGATGTTCTCGTCGTAATAAAGGTGATTTCAAAATCTGTCGCGCATTGATAATGATGCGACTTTATAGCAGCACAGGGAGTTCATTTTGCAGAGCGAACAAAAACCTGATTTTCATGATGATTTGATCAAAGAGCTACTCTACTGGATCGAAGTCAACTTAAGTGATCGTCTGACCATGGAAAAAGCCTCGAAAAAAACCGGCTATTCACCGTGGTATCTTCAGCGTTTGTTTAAAAGTAAAACGGGTTACGCACTGGGTAAATACATCCGTGACCGTCGTCTGACGATGGCCGCTATCGCGTTGCGTCTGACTAATATGCCCATCCTCGATATTTCGTTGTATTACTCTTACGATTCGCAGCAAACCTTCACGCGTTCATTCAAAAAGAACTTCGCCGAAACTCCCGGTACGTATCGCCGCAACGCATCATGGACCATGAACGGGATCACCGCGCCGCTGACTGTCGATGAGTTTCCGCAACCGGAATATGAAATCGTTGAACTGCCGGAGATGGCGTTTGAAGGGGAAACAGTCTCACATTCTTACCCCATTGAGGCCTTATTCAACAGTAAGAATCACGTTCACCGCGCGCAGTTGTTGCGTTATCTGGAAACACCGGAATCACTGCTGGCGCCGGTCTGGGGGTTGTCGGACTGCCGGCCAGATACAAATGATGAAGTGGCGAATGCGTTGCAGATGGATTATACCGTGGCGCATCAGGTGCAACCCCGTGACAGCCATAACATCCTGGTTCCGGCCAGTCGTTATCTGAAGATCAACTATCCGTACGATCTTAACCGGCTGAATGATTTTATTCTGTATCTGTATTCCGTTTTTCTGCCAACTCTGGGTCTGGAATTTATTATGCAGCCGGACCTGGAAAAATACTCGCGTGAGTCTGCTCTCAAAGGCGTAACCTGCGAATACTATATTCCGCTGGCCAGGCATTGAACGGCCAGCAAACAGAAACAAAAAGGCCTCTCATCAGGAGAGGCCTGACAGACAGAAAAGCAGATCAGTTAAACACCATACCGCCATCAATCAGCAGCGCCTGACCGGTCATATAATCGGAATCTGGCCCGGCGAGGTAAGCAACGCAAGCCGCAACATCTTCCGGCTCAGAAAGGCGTTTCAGTGTAATATTCTTAGCGAATTCCTGGGTACCATAGCCCACCGGTTTTCCAGCTGCTGCAGACACCTGACGATCTATTTCTTCCCACATCGGTGTTTTCACAATCCCCGGGCAGAAGGCATTGACAGTAATACCCAGCGAGGCCAGATCGCGTGCTGCCGTTTGTGTCAGCCCGCGAACCGCAAATTTACTCGAACTGTAGACGGCAAGTTCAGGGTTACCCACATGCCCGGCTTGTGATGACGCATTAATAATTTTGCCGCCATGTCCGAGTGATTTGAATGCTTTAACCGCGGCCTGAATACCCCAGATGACACCTTTCACATTGATATTATAAACTTTATCAACAATTTCAGGTGTGATGTCTTCAATCAGTGTTGTCGGCGCAATACCGGCATTATTCACAATGACGTCAAACCCACCGAGTTGTTTGGTGGCTGCTTCTACGGCAGCAAAAACCTGTTCCCGGTCAGACACATCCGCCAGCTGTGCAATCGCTTTACCACCGGCATGATTAATTTCTTCAGCGACTTTTTGTGCAGTCTCCCCGTTGAAATCCACCACAGCCACAGCAAAGCCATCCTTCGCCAGACGCAGTGCAATCGCGCGGCCGATCCCCTGACCGCCACCTGTAACTAAAGCCACTTTTCCATTTTTAGACATACGACTATCCTCTATGTATTCGGTATCTTCTTCAGGTGCTGCGCGTAAGACACGGTCTACCCGACCCGGTGCCGTTACGTGAGCTATCCACTGGTTTACGCCTGCGACGCTCAATGTGCAATTGTTAGCCACGGTCATTAACTTTTTCTCACTCACGAGGAAAGGGCGGATGATAAGACTGCAGCTGGGCACAAGCAGTTGCAGGGATATTGTATTATTCCGGCTTTCTATCTCACTTTGCGGCTGTTAAAGTGGCCGTCTGGTTAACCTTTTAAAATCTGCAGAGAGTTTCCCCGGTTATTCATTATGCTGAAGCTATTCACAAGATACTCATCGGTGGGTGTGATTAATACGCTGATACATTGGCTGGTGTTTGCAGGTTTGTACGCCTGCGGAACCCGGCAATCGCTGGCTAATATTCTGGCTTTCGCAGTTGCAGTGACCTTCTCATTTTTTGTTAATGCACGATGGACATTCAAAGCTGAAGCGACAACCCGGCGTTATATGTTTTATGTTTTGTTTATGGGCACTGTGGCGGCTCTTATCGGCTGGACAGCCGATAAGACGCATACAAGCCCGGTCGTAACGCTGATTGTATTTTCCCTCGTCAGTTTGATCTCTGGTTTTATCTACTCACATTATATTGTTTTCAGGGTTAAAAAGTGAAAATCTCATTGGTTGTTCCCGTCTTCAATGAAGAAGAAGCAATTCCCATTTTTTATCATGCCGTAAAGACGACGCTATCTGAATATAATCTCGAAATTATCTTTATTAATGACGGCAGTACAGACGCCACCGAGCACGTTATTCATTCTCTGTCCGTTACGGATCCGTCAGTCAAAGCGATCAGTTTTATCCGCAATTTTGGTAAAGAACCCGCTCTGCTGGCAGGGCTGGAACATGCGACGGGTGACGCGGTTATTCCGATAGACGTTGATCTGCAGGATCCTATTGAAGTTATCCCGCTGATGATTAATAAATGGCGTGAAGGCTCGCAGGTGGTATTAGCTAAACGCAGAGACAGAAGTACTGACAGCCAGTTCAAACGCAAAACAGCAGCATGTTTTTACAGTCTCCACAATAAAATCAGCTCGCCTAAAATAGAAGAAAACGTAGGAGATTTCAGACTCCTTTCGCGCGAGACAGTCGAAAACCTGAAGCTCCTGCAAGAAAGAAACCTTTTTATGAAAGGTATTCTTAGCTGGGTCAGTGGTGAAGTTGCTGTAGTGGAGTACACCCGTCCGGTACGCGCGGCAGGCAAAACGAAGTTCAATGGCTGGAAGCTATGGAATCTGGCTCTCGAAGGTGTGACGAGTTTCTCAACCGTCCCTTTACGGATCTGGACATACATTGGATTTTTTGTGGCCATGCTGTCTTTTTTGTACGGGGTATGGATGATTGTCGATAAACTTATCTGGGGAAATCCTGTTGCAGGTTATCCTTCAATATTAGTATCGATACTCTTCCTTGGAGGGATTCAGTTAATTGGAATTGGTGTGCTGGGTGAGTATATAGGCAGGATTTATATCGAATCCAAAAGAAGACCACGGTACATTATTAAATCAGATTAATCATAAAAATGCTTCACTCTTGACCGCTGAAGTAGAGATAACCCCAGGCTAAACTCACTTAACCTGGGGTGATTTTATATGTTTACTGACAGCGTGTCCGGTTAAAATCAATAACAACTACGCTGTCTTCTTTCCACATTTTATAATCCTGGTTGCTGGCATAAGGATTTGTCTGACAGACATAATGTGCAATGTTGACATTCACTCCCGTTGCAGGCGAAGCCCAGCGTTGTTGCAATCCGTTCATCGTCATATTCCCCACAGGCCAATACCAGTTACTGAAATAATCAGGTACCAGTACCGCCAGCACAGGATAATTGCTCAGTGAGTTTTCATAAACAGGAGAATGCGGAGGCGTTCCGCTGTAAATAAAATATACAGAGTTATAATCCAGCTCATGAGTATCCGATTTTATCCGCTGCACGAGATTATCATTAAATTTAGCCTGCTCGCGCAAGGCATTACCATAAGCATAAAAAAACACCAGTGATTGAATTACCGGTATCATTAATAGCCAGGTCAGTGGCTTAAGCCGCTTTGGCAATGCCATCGTCAATAACCAGGCACTCAGCAGCATAAATCCACTTAAACCGACCAGGGAACGTGGAGTCAGTAAGGCATTTTGCAATAGCAGCAAACTGCCGGGGATCATGAAAACTGCAATAAATGGCGCAACAACCGCCGCGAAGCAAAGTAACAATGTCACCGCCCCATGATGTTGACGCAGATAGCGAACAGTAATTGTTAGACCCGCAATAACCGCAACGGCGAGGATCAGCATCAGGAAACGCATACCGCCCTGATGTTTCACCAACGTATCATTGATAAATTGGCTGTAACTGTGCAGGTTATTAATAATTGTCGTGAGAAGATTGTCTGTCGCCAATACAGGATGATTGACTTCACTTTTACCTGAAAATGTTGAGGGCAAAATCAGCTTCAGGTAGATAATTGTACCGGCCATCAGTTCACCGAACCGACGACATAAGGTTATCAGGATCAACCCAGGTGAGAGTTGTCTCTCCATCTGGCGGAAGAACGCCGCAATAACCATGATGACTAAAATGTTAATTACCGTCTGATAGAGACAATAAATCGCCACTATGATCGCGGTGCCGGTGACAAAGCGAATCCATGTTTTACCGTGATCTGTCCAGCAACAGTAAAGCAGGCTGAGACCCAGTGCGGCGCTTAAGGTCAGCACATCAAAGCGATAGGAAAAAATTTCCGCCAGATAGGGATTGCAGAAAAAGGTTAACGTGACCAGTAAAATTGTACTGAGTGGGCGATCAGGTAAAAAATGGCGCGCAAATTGTGTGAGGCTTGCGCTGATGATGAGAACACCCAGGATCAGTGGCAGCGGGAAGATGTCCGATATATGAGCACTGAGGAACAATGCTTTTATCATGATATCGGCCAGCGGCCTGCCATCAGGGCCCCAGTTGGTGTAACCCAAAGCAGCGCGACCATTATCATCAATATAATAAATATTGGCTAGCAACAAAGGCAGAACAAACAGAACAGTACAAACGAGCAGAGAGCGAAAAGAAGACTTCATTTATTTAGCCGAGTTTTTGCGGAATATTGAAAGTCTACCTGCTCTGGTTTCCAAGTAAAAGTTTGAATTGAAATACATTGGAATCATCGGGCTTGATACCACATTCTCGGTTTTACCTTCACGCAACTCCCCATGAAGATCAGGAATATGAAAGATAAAAAAATGTCAGATACAAACCCCGGCGTTTTCCGTGAACACCTGACCACATTGGTACGTTCATTACAGATTGCACCTGACGTGGCCGAAAATCAGGTCCTGGACCGGATGGCGCTCAGCTTTCGTAAGCTACTGAATTTTTTCGCAGAAAATAACGAACTGACCCAACAGGTATTTTTGCTGCCGCCCCTGGCACAGGAAACACAGCGTTTACTGGTCAGCCTGATGTCTGAAAATCTCGCCCATAACCAGCAGAGCAAACTTTTTCGCAGTGATATTCCTGCTTGCGTGCTGGCGCAGTGTTTTACGGGCATGCTGGTGCAACTGGCGCAAGATCCGGCTGAACCGGCGCTGCGTCATCAAAATAGTCAGGCATGCGCGAGGTTGTTCTGTGAGGGAGTGTGGTTACGGGAGTCATAGTTCAAAACTTCATATAGAAAGCAAAAATGGTTGGTTCAGTTTGCGATCCATAAAAGGTTAACTGAGTTCATTCCCGGGGCAGACATTGTATGCCCTGTTTTTGAAACCAACGTTAAAGAAGGCTTTGATTTGAAAGCTGCGATTAACCGGAGGCCTGTATGTCAACGACTGTACACACTGCTGAGCACCGTTCGCTATGGCAACGCATCACGCGCCGCAAAGTCAGTAATCCACCAGAGGAAAGGACACATGATACCTACCGCTTGCTGGAAAGCTTTCACGCCACAGGGTGTCTGTACGGTATTGATGTGGGGAACAGTGATCCGACCTGGTTTCGCCGCTCCTGACCGGTATATCCGTTTATTACGGTTCAGCTATTGGAACGAGCTGTGCAATTAGCAAAACCTTCTCCTGATTGTATGTGCTGTACCCTGCATAACCGGTGTTTCCGTTGCGGAAAATGCAACCGTGGCATCTGTTATGTAGGTTGTTGTGGAAAGTCTCTCTGACCTCGTCGTAGAAATTTTAGTTCTCTCTCACTTGTTGAGCCCATAACTTTCGCCAGTTATGGGTTTTTTTATGCAAAAAAAACCCCGCAGTCAGGCGGGGCAATATAATAACGCCGTTAACCGGGGCAGAACGGCGATCAAAAACAAATATAAGTAAAACCAAGGAAGGGTAAAAATAAAGCTGCAGTGATGATGCCACAGCTCTGGAAAATAAAGTACCACAAACAACAAGACATTTATAAATATAAATTTCATATGAATTACATTATTATATTCATGGTATATATTAATTACCCCTCCAGAAATAACTAGCAATAAATAATAAAATTAAAAATGATAATTTACCTACTGACCCGCGGAACTCTGTAGGTAATATTAATACGAGTCTGACTCATTGATAATACATATATAATAATTTAAAACATCCAATCAAATGATAAAGGAATGACATCATGAAATTAAAAGCATTGGCACTTATTATCCCGGCATTACTGGTTGCAGGCGCAGCGCATTCTGCTGAGGTCTATAATAAAGACGGCAATAAATTGGATCTGTACGGCAAAGTGGATGGTTTGCATTATTTCTCTGATGATGCAGGCAAAGATGGCGATCAGACCTATGCGCGTGTGGGTTTTAAAGGCGAAACTCAGATTGCTGACCAACTGACCGGATATGGTCAGTGGGAATACAATATTCAGGCTAACAATACAGAGAGCAGCGGTACATCTGGCAACGCAACCCGTCTGGGCTTTGCAGGTCTGAAATTCGGTGATTTCGGCTCATTCGACTACGGCCGTAACTACGGTGTTGTGTATGATATTGAAGCATGGACCGATATGTTGCCAGAGTTCGGTGGTGATACTTACACCACGCCTGATAACTTTATGGTTGGCCGTACCAACGGGGTTGCCACTTACCGCAACACTGACTTCTTCGGCGAAGTAAAAGGCTGGAATTTCGCACTGCAATACCAGGGTGCAAATGATGGCGATAATAACAGCGAAGATTTCCAGTTTGGTGAAGGCACTAACAATGGTCGTGACGTGCGTCATCAGAACGGTGATGGTTTCGGTATTTCTACCACTTATGATTTCGGCATGGGTATTACGGCCGGGGCTGCCTATGCATCTTCTGATCGTACGAATGATCAAATTGCCTATACAAACGCTGATGGCGATAAAGCTGATGTGTGGACAGTGGGCGCGAAATACGATGCAAACAATGTCTATCTGGCTACCATGTATTCTGAAACCCGCAACATGACCCTTTATGGCAGTGACGGCGTGGCAAATAAAACTCAGAACTTTGAAATTACCGCACAATACCAATTCGATTTTGGTCTGCGTCCTGAAGTTTCTTACCTGCAATCCAAAGGTAAGAATCTGAATGAAGATACCAGCCGTACCGATAACGATCATGACTTAGTTAAATATGTTTCTGTGGGTACCAGCTATTACTTCAACAAAAACATGTCTACCTACGTTGATTACAAAATCAACCTGCTTGACAATGATGATGACTTCTATAAAACCAACAATATTTCTACCGATGATATCGTAGCGGTTGGTCTGGTTTATCAGTTCTAATTTCTGAAACTTCTTATTGAATGTTCTGAGTACAAAACCCGTCTTAGGATGGGTTTTTTTGTGCCCAAAAACGTGATTATCTGTGCCTTTGGGAGGTGTCTGCCTTCAATAATGCAACAGTGTTTGTTATATTATTGACCAGATCACGTACGGGACAATTCCTCTGTGATACGGTGCTTTACCTAAGACTTGGTTTCTCAGGACAATGACATGTTAGATTATCGCTTTCCGACAGCTATGCAGATGGTGTTTTGTATCGCTCAGTCCCAAAAGGCTGGCCAGCGCTGCACCAGTGCGATTTTAGCAACGGGTCTGGAAGCCAACTCCAGTTTTATCCGCAAACTGATGGTGCCGCTGACGCAGCATGGCATCATCGTTTCCACTCTCGGCCGTACCGGTTCGATCACGCTTGGCCGCCCGGCGGAAGAAATCACGCTTCGTGACATTTATTGCGCAGTGATTGAAGATAAACGTCTGTGGGCAGCCCGCCCGGACGTACCCGCCCGCTGCGTTGTCAGTGCCAACGCGTGCACGTATTTCAAAAATATCGTCAGCGAAGCTGAAGAAGCATCATTTCAGGTATTGGCCCGTCATACGGTCGCTGATGCGCTGGCTGAGTTCGAACGCGGTGGCAAGTACAAATGTACCAAAGACCTGGCTTCGCAATACGCCGAAGATTCTCTCTGCTCAAAATAGAGTGCTATAAGCCAGTCCGCGCACATCGCGCTTAAAAAAAACCTGTAAAAAAGCCGGGATATTCTCCCGGCTTTTTGCATTGTGGTTATCTGAAGAGCGTTATGCTACTTGCGTTTCCAGCACCGCTTTCTTACGCGTCACCAGCTTACGCAGCGCGACATAAAATACAGGCGTCAGGAACAGACCGAACAACGTCACTCCCAACATGCCGGAAAATACGGTGATTCCGGTAACGCCTCGCACTTCAGCACCCGCACCGTGACCGAGGATCAACGGGACAGTCCCGGCGATAAACGCAATCGAGGTCATCACGATAGGGCGCAGACGCAGACGACATGCCTCAAGCGCGGATTCGATAATCCCTTTACCTTGCAATTCAAGCTCACGGGCGAACTCAACAATCAGAATCGCATTCTTACATGCCAGCCCCATCAGCACTACCAGGCCGACCTGAACAAACACATTGTTATCGCCCCCCGTCAGCCACACACCGAACAAGGCCGATAGCATGGTCATTGGCACAATCAGGATCACCGCCAGCGGCAGCGTCCAGCTTTCATACAGTGCAGCAAGTACCAGGAACGCCAGCAATACGGACATCGGGAATACAATCAACGCCGCATTACCTTGTGTTGACTGCTGATAGCTCAGATCAGTCCATTCGATATTCATACCATTCGGTAACAGGTTTTTCGACATTGCGGTCAGCTCCGTCATTGCCTGCGTCGAAGAAAGCACACGCGGATCGGCATCACCGATTAAATCTGCTGCCGGATAACCGTTATAGCGGATTACCGGGTCAGGGCCGTAAGTGGTGGTAATGTTCAGCATACTGCCGATGGGTACCATTTCACCTTTATCGTTACGGGTACGCAGATTGGCAATGTCTTCCACGGTGTCACGGAACTGTCCATCCGCCTGCGCCATTACTTTCCATGTACGACCGAATCGGTTGAAATCATTGATATAAGACGAGCCGAGATAGACCTGCAACGTGCTGAACAGTTCATCAAGTGATACGCCCTGAGCCTTAGCTTTGTCACGGTCAATATGTGCGTCGAGCTGCGGCACGTTAGCCTGATAGGAGGAAATCGGATACCCCATTCCCGGCGTCTGCATAATAGCGCCCGACATGGTGTTAATCGCGGTTTGCAATGCACCATAACCCAGCCCCGCGCGATCCTGCACATACAGGGAATAACCTGAACCCTGACCTAACCCGAGGATCGGCGGCGGCATAATGGAAAACGCGAACCCTTCCTGAATCTGCGAAATTTTGGCGTTTATTTCCGCATTAATTTCCGCCGCCGTACGGGTACGTTCACTCAGCGGTTTCAACGCAAAGAACACCGTGCCGGTATTCGGCGTATTGGTGAACTGCAGCGCGTTCAACCCGGGGAATGCCACCGCATCAATGACGCCATCGGTACTTAAACCCATTGCGCTGATTTTGCGGATCACCGCATCAGTGCGGGATAATGACGCACCTTCCGGCATTTTCACACCTGCAATCAGGTACAGTTTATCCTGCGTCGGAATAAAGCCCCCCGGCACAGCTTTGAACATAAATGCAGCCGCGCATAACAACAGAACGTAGACCACAAATACCGCGCCACGACGTCCCAACGTTTTAGACACAGCATTCTGATAACGATGTGAACTGGCATTAAAGAACCGGTTGAACGGTCGGAAAATCCAGCCAAAAAGTCGGTCGATGAGCCGCGAGGGCATGTCTTTCGGCGTACCGTGCGATTTCAGCAACAATGCCGCAAGAGCAGGGGACAATGTCAGCGAGTTGATGGCCGAAATCACAGTTGAAATAGCGATAGTCACCGCAAACTGCTTGTAGAACTGACCGGTTACCCCCGACAGAAACGCCATCGGCACAAATACCGCGCACAGCACCAGTGCGATAGCCACGATCGGCCCGGACACCTCCCGCATCGCCTGATGCGCAGCATCCCTTGGCGCAAGTCCTTCCTCAATGTTTCGCTCGACGTTTTCCACCACTACAATGGCGTCATCGACGACTATCCCTATCGCCAGCACCAGTCCGAACAGGCTGAGCGTATTGAGTGAAAATCCGAGCAAATACAGGATGCTGAATGTCCCTATCACTGAGATCGGTACCGCCAGCAGAGGAATGATCGACGCACGCCAGGTTTGGAGGAACAGGATAACAACCAGCACGACCAGCACGACGGCTTCCAGCAATGTGTGAACCACCGCACTGATGGAATCCCGGACAAACACCGTCGGGTCATACGGCGCACGCCAGGTCATGCCTTCCGGGAAACGGGTTGCCAGTTCAGTCATTTTGGCTCGTACCGCATCTGACAAATCAATCGCATTCGCTCCGGGAGACTGGAAGATACCAATCCCGACTGCGTCTTTATTATTAAGCTGCGATCGCAGGGCATAGCTACCGGACCCCATTTCAATACGCGCCACATCACGCAGACGGACAATTTCGCCATTATCACCGCTTTTCAGGATAATTTTGCCGAACTCATCTTCATCTTTCAGACGCCCCTGTGCATTGATGGAAAGCAGATAGTCACTGTCCTTCGGCATCGGTTCAGCGCCCAACTGACCGGCAGAGACCTGCACGTTCTGTTCCTGCATGGCTTTCACAATGTCAGAAGCCGTCAGACCTCGGGCCGCAACTTTGTTCGGATCCAGCCACACGCGCATGGCATATTCGCCTGCACCGAAAATCTGAATCTGCCCGACACCCGGCAAACGCGCCAGTTCATCTTTCACCTTCAGCGTGGCGTAGTTGCTCAGATACAGCGAATCATACTTGCCGGAAGGTGATACCAGATGCACCACCAGCGTTAACGTTGGCGACTGCTTCTGCGTGGTCACACCCTGACGGCGGACATCTTCCGGCAGACGTGCTTCAGCCTGCGCGACCCGGTTTTGCACCTGAACCTGAGCCTGATCCGGATCGGTACCCGGACGGAAAGTGACCGTTGTCACCAGCACGCCGTCAGAACCGGCGACGGATTTCATGTACACCATATTTTCGACGCCGTTAATCGCTTCTTCCAGCGGCGTCGCAACGGTTTCTGCAATCACTTTCGGGTTGGCGCCCGGATATTCAGCACGAACCTGAACGCTTGGCGGTACCACGTTAGGGTATTCACTGACAGGCAGCAAGGGGATAGCAATTGCCCCGGTAACTAAAATCAGAATCGACAAAACGGCCGCAAAAATCGGCCTGTCGATGAAAAAGCGGGAAAAGTCCATGAGTCAGGATTCTCTTTTATTGAACGGCAGGGGCGGCCGGCGTGACAGTGTTAGCCACCATGCTGACGGTTTTGGCGTTGACCGGCATGCCCGGCATAAACACTTTCTGTACGCCGTCGATGATCACACGGTCACCGGCTTCCAGGCCTTTCTGTATGATACGTAAGCCTGCGTATGTGCGGCCAATTTCCACATCACGGCGCTGTGCCTTGCCATCTTTATCAACCACATAAACGAATTTACGATCCTGGTCGGTAAGAATGGCTTTATCGTCCACCAGCATGGCATTGAACTGTGCGCTGCCCGGCATTTGAACCCGGGCAAACAATCCCGGCGTAAAGGTACGGTCACGGTTATCCAACAGAGCACGCATGCGGATGGTGCCGGTGCCGGAGTTGAGCTGGTTGTCAGTAAAATCAACCACACCCTGATGCGGGTAACCGTTTTCACCGACCAACCCGACATGCACCGGCAAGCGATTTTGCGGGCTGTCGTTCAATTTCCCTTCGCGGGCCAGCGCCTGATAACGCAGGAAAGTCCCTTCATCAACGTCGAAATATACATAGACTGTGTCGAGTGACACCAGCGTGGTCAGTACGCTCGCGCTGTCACCTGCTGTCACCAAATTACCGGTCGTGATCATCGCACGGCTGGCACGGCCATCAATCGGGGAAGTAACACGGGTGAAATCAAGATTAAGTTGGGCCATGTCCAGCTGTGCCTGTGCAGCCAGGACATCAGATTGTGCCTGCGACGCTGCCGAACGACGTTGCTCCGCGACTTCTTTCGACACGGCCAGCGTCCCGATCAGCGCTTCTGTTCGTGCAGATTCACTTCGTGCCAGACTGGCCTGATTGCGCGCGCGCACCAGTTCAGCCTGCGCCTGTTCCTGTGCAGCCCGGTAAGTACGATCATCAATGGTGAACAGTACCTGACCCTTTTTCACTTCCTGGCCTTCCTGATAATTCACTTTATCGATATAACCGGACACGCGCGGCCGCAGTTGTACACTTTGTACCGCTTCCACACGCCCGTTAAAGGCATCCCACTGACTGATTGGCTTAATTAACACATCTGCCACGCTGACCTGCGGAGCAGGCGGTGCGGCATTTTGCGCCACGCTGTTGTCACACCCGGCGAGCAGGGCAACCATCAACGCAACCCCTGAAAGGCGCAACATTAAAGGCGTACCAATGACGTGGTCGCGTACAACAACCTGTGATTTTTGCAGGTTCATAATTATTTTTTATTTCCAGTGTGTAAGTGCTGCCAGGCAATACACCGGCCTGTCCGCCGGGTAACGTCCTTTGCCTGAACCGACTTTTTTGGGACTTGTGCCGTTCATCAGCACAATAATGTATCAAATACTGATACAATTGATTCGTGAGGATTGTAGAGATGCGCTTACTAAACTGCAAGAATTACTGTTACACTTTATGTGCTATTTTACAGAACGTTTACCTGGGGAAATGAGACTATCCTGTAACCGTCAATTAAATGCAATAGTAAAACTTGCATTTAACCAAAAACTGGGTCAACGTATAAAAAGACGAGTCGCCCTCGGGGGGCGCAAACAAAAAAAAAGCAGGAGACTGGCCATGAGAACCGAGGATTTCATTCACGACCTGATCGAGTGGATCGATCACAATCTGGAAGAACGACTGGATATTAAAACGGTCGCCAAGCGGGCTGGTTATTCCCGCTGGTATCTGCAGCGGATGTTTAAAGAGCACACCGGCCTGCCGATGGGGGAATACATTCGTGAGAAAAAACTGAAGAAATCTGCCGATATGCTGGCCAGCAGCGGCGAGCCTATCGTCAGCGTTGCGATTTCGCTGGGCTTCGACTCACAACAGTCCTTCACCCGCAGTTTCAAACGACAGTTTGGTCAGACTCCGGGCGACTGGCGTCGCGGGCTTAATCTGGCAACTGAATGCCAGGGCTGCCTGCACTAACTCTTATCTCTGCTTACGCTGCGTTTATCTCGTGAGCGTGTAGGGGGCCCACTGGGAAAACTGAAATATCCTACGTTTAGCCTGGTTTTATACAGACTTTTATCCACTGAGCGTAACGAACAGTATTTCCCAGCCCCTCTGCTTAAAACGGGTACGCCATACGTAATCTCCGCTCAGGTTGATATGTTCACACCCCAACGGGGAGACATGAGAAACCCATTATTTATTAAATAAATAGCTTTCTCTTCAGTGAATCAATCGCTTTTTCTTATATACCACATTCCATAACAAGATCGCCTCAATCGGCACCATCAGCCGACTGACACAATAGCGCCGCTTCTCCAGTCCGCAATCTCTAATTTCTCTCAACCGGGGCATGAAGACCTGTCGTACAAGAGCATTTCAGTCCTCGTCGTTATTCAATCCGGCCTGTACACATCGACGCAGGAAAAGACTGAAGTCACCGGACACCCATATCACTTTCTGTAATCACCGGAGAACTTTGGGACCATTTGCTGCTGACAGAGTCTGATTTAGGTTAAGGTATGATGGACTGGATTTAACCTTTCAGATTAAAGGGACTTTCTTATGGCAAGAGACGAGAAAACAGCGCCGGGCGACACCGGCTATCACCGGTATGAAATTATCGGGGACAACACGCACCGTACCGATGTTCTGTGCAGTGAAAAAGTTATCCAGTGCAGGAGGGTGCCGGTCAGGGGGATTACGCTGACAGTGGGGGTGTTCTTTGACGGTACGGGCAACAACCGAAATAATTCAAGCGACCTGCGACTGGCCTACGCGCACTGCGCAAACCTGGTGGATGAGGCGCGGGCAAAGGCGTGTGCGAAGTATGAAGAACAGCAAAAAGCCCATGTGGACGCACTGGATAGGGTGTTCGGATGAGGACATTACATATTGCGATCGGGGTACTGCTGTTACTGACGGGGTGCCGCAACAGGCGAGCCGACGTGACCACCCCGCTAGGGGACGGCGTAGAGCAGTGGGGCAAAAAGCTGCCTTACGATCACTGGCAGTTTAATTTTTTTCACCCTAAAAATCTGCCCGCCCTGGTGACGCAGGTGTATCTGGAGGACGGGGATATCCGGGAAAGCATCTTCAGGCGGCTTGACCCGACAGAACCCAGCCAGAGCAGCGTGGACACATGGAGTCGTGTTGTTGGCAGTTTTTCTGCCAACTTTAATATCAGTAAGGCGCTGCCGGTAAGGATGTCAGTGTGCTGGGACTCGGTGATTGATAAAAAATCGTATGAGACGGAGATCTGGTTTGATCGGGGAACATGGCGGCAAATGACAACGGCTTATCCTGATAATTACAAACCGGGACAGGTTTATTACCGGGATAATATGATTATTGGTCTGGCTCCCGGAGGTACGGTGCGGATCTGGCTTGAGGACAACGGTAATCATGTTGTCCCCCAACACCCGGCCAGAGAGTTCACATTGACGGGAGATAATATTTTGATATGTAAGAACGTTCCCAGCAGGATTGATTTTAATTACACCGAGCGTAACGGCTACGACCCGTTTATCCGGGACTTTATCAAAGGGAAAACCTATCCATACGGTGATTGGTAGGGTTTAACGATCTGCAAAATTAAAAGGATCTTCTTGAGATCCTTTTTTACGACCAAATTTCTGGGGTAAGAATTTTGTTTAAAAAATCCTTTTTATAGAAGAGATTACGTTTTCCAAATGGATCTCGCGTACCGCTGGCCCGGCATCCCCGCCGGGCAGTGAATGGTCCATCCGAACAAAAACCCATTTTATTCCTCTCTGTCCTCCGGATGATTTATTTCTTCAGGGGCTTTGCCCTGCATCCTTTCTTCTTGTCTGCGCCCTGTTTTTGACATTTACCTGACACTACTCATCAGGACGTGATCAACCCAACAAAAAACGACACCAAAGTTCACATAAATTGAAATGATGTTTCAATTTCTTGAGTCGGACGGATTTTATCGCTAAACTCCTCTTTATTATTTCGGCGCCGGGCACAGCCCGACAACCCATCGTCCTACGGAAAAGCAGATTTGCTTCCGTTTATGCATAAAGGAACCATCATGATTCTGGATAATTTCTCGCTTCAGGGAAAAGTCGCGGTAGTGACCGGATGCGATACCGGTTTGGGTCAGGGTATGGCAATCGGCCTCGCTGAGGCCGGCTGTGATATTGTAGGGATCAACATTGTCGAACCCGCAGAAACCATCGAGCGCATCGGCGCGACAGGCCGCCGTTTCCTGAGCCTGACCGCTGATCTGAGCGACACGAAAGTTATTCCGGCGCTGCTGGAACGTGCTGTCGCTGAAATGGGACATCTGGATATTCTGGTCAATAACGCCGGAATCATCCGCCGTGAAGACGCCATCGAGTTCAGCGAAAAGAACTGGGATGATGTGATGAATCTGAACATCAAATCCGTCTTCTTCATGTCGCAGGCTGTGGCGAAACAATTCATCGCTCAGGGTACCGGCGGCAAAATCATTAATATCGCGTCGATGCTTTCCTATCAGGGCGGTATCCGCGTACCTTCTTATACCGCATCAAAAAGCGCCGTCATGGGAGTGACCCGCCTGCTGGCCAACGAATGGGCGAAGCACAATATCAATGTGAACGCGATTGCGCCGGGCTATATGGCGACCAACAACACCCAGCAACTTCGCGCTGATGAAGCACGCAGCGAAGAAATTTTGGGGCGTATTCCTGCCGGCCGCTGGGGTTTGCCGTCTGATCTGATGGGGCCGGTCGTATTCCTGTCTTCACCGGCTTCCGACTATATCAACGGTTACACCATTGCGGTTGACGGGGGCTGGCTGGCCCGTTAATCACGCCAGTTATTGATAAACATTCACCGACAGCAGCGGCTCAAACCGCTGCCCAAAGAGGAAATCTCATGAAAATTGCATTGATGATGGAAAACAGTCAGGCCGCTAAAAACGCGATCATCCTGAAAGAACTTAACGCCGTAGCTTCGGAAAAAGAGTATCCGGTCTTCAACGTGGGCATGTCTGATGAACAGGATCACCATCTGACTTACATCCATCTGGGCATCATGGCCAGTATCCTGCTTAATTCAAAAGCGGTGGATTTTGTGGTTGCAGGCTGCGGTACCGGCCAGGGCGCCCTGATGTCTCTGAATATTCATCCGGGCGTTAACTGCGGTTATTGTATTGATCCGGCTGATGCCTTCCTGTTTGCGCAAATCAACAACGGCAACGCATTATCGCTGCCATTTGCTAAAGGCTTCGGCTGGGGTGCAGAGCTGAACGTACGCTTCATCTTCGAAAAGGCCTTTACCGGCGTGAAAGGCGAAGGCTATCCGGCTGACCGCAAAGAACCTCAGGTACGCAACGCCGGTATTCTTAATCAGGTGAAAGCCGCAGTGGTAAAAGAAAACTATCTGGATACCCTGCGTGCCATCGATCCGGAACTGGTGAAAACCGCCGTGACAGGCGAACGTTTCCAGAAATGTTTCTTCGAAAACTGCCAGAACAAAGAGATCGAAACCTTCGTGCGTGAAATCCTCGCGTAAGATTACGTGTTTTGTGGTGTCAAAAAAACCGGTGCTCATGGCACCGGTTTTTTATGGTCTGAAAGAATTATAAAAAATCTTGTCGTTGCGGCGTAAACGTGTCGAGCAACACACCTTTCTCCAGACACACGCAGCCGTGCATGATGTACGGTTTTTTATACAGCGTATCGCCTGCACTTACTTCACGGGTTTCTTCACCGATAGTGAATTTGAAACGGCCGGATAACACATAGGTCAGTTGTTCATGCACATGGTTATGCATCGGACCGACGGCGCCTTCTTCAAAGTATACTTCAACGGCCATCATGGTGCCGTCATGCGCCAGAACACGACGGCTCACACCGTCCCCCAGATCCTGTAAAGGAATATCTTTTTTAAAGGTAAACATTGGTTAATCCTTGCGTAATGAACTGAGCAGGGCATCCGGAATTTCCGCCAGATACAGCGCCGGTAAGCCTTCATAATCGGTGGTGAAAAGCACATGACGATCGTCGGGTGAGAAAGAAGGGTGCGGATGCGTCACCTGACGGTCGCCGTCCAGCACCTGCCAGGAGCTGTTATGCGCGGCCAGCGGTGCATACCGGCGGGTCCGGGTGTCGAAAATATACAACCACGGATCGTTTTCAATCGTATGACTTGCGGTGTCTTTCACATCAACCGGCGTACCGGAGCCATCACCGACCAGCAGTGTACCGTTGTCATTACTCATCAGATGCGAGCAGGCTGGCATAGTCATCAGACAGATATCTTCGCCGGTTTGCGGGTCGAAACGGCGGATATGGCGGTCATGTTGGCCTTTCAGATAAGACACATAAATAAGTGCAGAGCCGTCCGGTACCCAGAATTCGTGCGTACAGCTTTCTCCCGGTGCATGTTCTTTTACCTTGCGGACATCACTGCCGTCTTCATTCACCAGCCACATACGTGCATCAACCAGGTCATGCGGGCCTTCGTGACAGAAAGCGACGGTGTGGTCATCAAACGGGCGATAAATCGGGTGTCCGAGCCATTCATTTTTCTCGTGGATCACGCGGGATTTTCCGTTGAGTAAATCGACACATAACAGTCTGCAGTGCGGATTACTGTGATAGAAATCCTGGAAGATTTTCCAGTCTGACAGTGGCGTCCAGTCCTCACGACTGATTTCGATACCCACCAGACGGGTGCATTCGCTGTTGGCCACCCAGGTGCCATAGCCAACCCATTCTTCCGGCACCTGATACACCGTATGTTCACTAAAATCAGCCAGTTTTACGCGCTGCAGACTGCGTTCGTTTTTGACGTAGTAAAGATACTGATCATCCGGGGAGAGGAAACCGCCAAAGGTGTTATCGCCTTTGCCTTCAGTCAGCTGAGCCGCTTTCTGCGTTTGCAAGTCCAGCAGATAATAGTTGCGGTTGCCATCAAACTCACCGGCAAACAACAGCTTATTACCCTCGTGGGTAAAGCATTTCTGATAGAAATAGTTGCGATGACACAACACATCAGGCGGTGTTAAACGCGTCACCCGGGCACCGGTCTGAGGATCCTGAACGGTGTGGAAACTAAATTGAATCTGAGAACCTTTTGCCATGATTCACCCCATAAGTAGCATGAAATTAGCCGTTGTTCCGGCGTCCCTTTCATTAATCAAAATGCAGTTTCATTAATTTGAAAACACATTACCACTTTGTGAGTCAAAACAACGGCGGGTGAAAACAAAAGTGCAATGGTGATCACAAAACGGTTGGCTTTTGCTACAGCGTAAAACCATCCTATAATGATATGGCTTGCTCAAATATTATTGATACTCTTGATGATTAAAGAGTACGAACAAAATATCTCACGCTTACACGGTGGAGTATTTTAGAAAAGGGATGTGAAAGATGAGATTACGAAAGAAACGTGTTCAACCCATGCATATCAACGACATTACGATCATTGATGACACTAAACTGAAAAAAGCTATTACCGCCGCAGCCCTGGGTAATGCGATGGAATGGTTTGATTTCGGTGTGTATGGTTTTGTGGCATTTGCATTAGGGCAGGTGTTTTTCCCGGGGGCAGACCCGGGTATCCAGATGATTGCCGCGCTGGCAACCTTCTCCGTACCGTTCCTCGTCAGGCCTCTGGGCGGACTGTTTTTCGGCGCACTTGGCGACAAATTTGGGCGCCAGAAAGTCCTTTCCGTCACCATCATCATCATGTCCGTCAGCACCTTCTGTATCGGGCTGATACCCGGTTATGACTCCATCGGTATCTGGGCACCGATTTTGCTGTTACTGGCAAAACTGGCACAGGGATTCTCGGTTGGTGGCGAGTATACCGGTGCAGCGATTTTCGTTGCAGAATATTCTCCTGACAGAAAACGCGGCTTCCTCGGCAGCTGGCTGGATTTTGGTTCCATCGCCGGTTTTATTCTCGGGGCAGGTGTGGTGGTGCTGATTTCCAGTATCGTGGGTGAAACGAACTTCCTCGAATGGGGCTGGCGTATTCCGTTTTTCATTGCCGCTCCGCTGGGCCTGATCGGGATCTATCTGCGTCATGCACTGGAAGAAACCCCGACCTTCCAGCAACACGTCGATAAAATCGACAGCGATTCGCGTAAAGATATCGCTGAACCGCCAAGAGTCTCGTTCCGTGAAATCCTGACCAAACAATGGCGTCCGCTGATTATCTGTGTGGGCATGGTGATAGCAACAAACGTCACCTACTACATGCTGCTGACATACATGCCGAGCTATTTGTCCCACAGCCTGCATTATTCTGAAGACCACGGTGTGCTGATCATCATTGCCATCATGGTCGGCATGTTGTTCGTACAGCCGTTCATGGGGATGCTGAGTGACCGCTTCGGCCGTAAACCTTTTGTGATCATCGGCAGTATCGGCCTGTTTATACTGGCTATTCCGTGCTTCATTCTGATAAACAGTGATGTGATAGGCCTGATTTTCTTAGGTCTGCTGATCCTTGCGGTGTTGCTGAACTGCTTTATCGGTGTGATGGCGTCAACGTTACCGGCAATGTTCCCGACGCATATCCGTTACAGCGCGCTGGCAATTGCTTTCAATGTTTCGGTACTGATTGCGGGGCTTACCCCGACGATCGCCGCGTGGCTGGTGGAAGCCACCAATAATCTCTATATGCCAGCCTATTACCTGATGGTTGTGGCGATGATTGGTCTGGTGACCGGCATTTTCATGAAAGAAACCGCTAACCGCCCGCTCAAGGGCGCGACACCGGCGGCTTCAGACCGTGCAGAAGCGCGTGAAATCCTCCAGGAACATCACGACAATATCGAACAGAAAATTGAAGATATTGATGCGCAGATTGTTGAGCTTGAAGCAAAAAGAAAAAATCTGATTGCCCAGCACCCGGATATCAACTGATTCCGTTCTCAGGCAGTCTCAACGCCGGTCACTTTGCTGACCGGCTTTTTTTTGCCTTTAGTCACATTTTTTGCGTTCCTGCTCCATACTTCACTTCCTGGTCATCTGAATGGAAAGTCTGTATGCAGAATCCTACGTTGTTTCAGTTCTTTCACTGGTATTACCCGGATGGTGGGAAGCTATGGCCGGAAGTGGCCGAAAAAGCCGCCTGGCTGGCTGAGATTGGCATTACCGCCGCCTGGCTTCCGCCTGCCTGTAAAGGCGAATCGGGTGGATATTCGGTTGGCTATGACACTTATGATTTGTTTGATCTGGGTGAGTTTGAGCAGAAAGGTTCCCGTGCGACCAAATATGGCGACAAAGAGGGGCTGCTCGCAGCCATCAGCGCGCTGAAACAGCATAAGCTGGGCGTCATTCTTGACGTGGTGCTCAATCATAAAATGGGAGCGGATGAGAAAGAACGCGTTCAGGTTAACCGCGTTAACATGGATAACCGTGAACAAATCAGCGATGACGTTATTGAAGCAGAGGCCTGGACGCGTTTCATTTTTGCCGCCCGTAACGGCCAGTATTCAAAGTTCATCTGGGATTTTCACTGCTTCAGCGGTGTTGACCACATTGAAAACCCGGACGAGCAAGGCATTTTCAAAATCATTAACGATTATACCGGCGGCGGCTGGAACGATCAGGTCGATGACGAATTCGGTAATTACGATTACCTGATGGGTGCCAATGTCGATTTCCGCAATAACGCAGTCAGCGAAGAGCTCAAATACTGGGGCCGCTGGATCATGGAACAAACGCACTGTACAGGGTTTCGTCTTGATGCGGTGAAACATATTCCGGCCTGGTTCTATAAAGAGTGGATTGACCATATTCAGGCACAATCGGAACAACCGATGTACCTGGTCGCAGAATACTGGTCATTCGACGTCCCGACGCTGCAAAATTACATCCGTCAGGTGGAAGGCAAAACCATGCTGTTCGATGCGCCGCTACAGCTGAATTTCCACCATGCCTCGAAACAGGGTGCGGATTACGATCTGACCACCATTTTTGATAACACACTGGTCGCTGCTGATGCTGCGCATGCGGTGACGCTGGTTGCCAACCACGACACACAGCCGTTGCAGTCTCTTGAGGCACCGGTTGAGCCGTGGTTTAAACCGCTGGCCTATGCGTTAACGTTGTTGCGCGAGCATGGCGTGCCCATCGTCTTTTATCCGGATTTATTCGGTGCAAGTTACGAAGATGAAGGAGAGGACGGAAATAATTACACCGTAAATCTGCCAGTGATCCCCCATCTGGAAGCGCTGATCAGAGCCCGTCAGGGGTACGCATGGGGTGCACAAACCGATTATTTCGATCACCCGAACTGCATTGCCTTTTCCCGCAGCGGCACCGCAGAGCAACCGGGATGCGTGGTAGTGATGTCTAACGGAGAAGCCGGCGAGAAAACGATTGAGCTGGGCGACAACTTTGCCGGTAAGCAATGGCGGGACATGCTGGAAAACCGCGGGGAAGTCATTACAACCGACGAAAAAGGCAGCGCACAATTCTTTTGCGCAGCAGGGAGCGTCAGCGTCTGGATTATGACGGAGTGAAACAGGTGCGGGCGGGATTAACCGCCCGCAACGTCAACGGAATCCGAAAGCAATCAACAATGAATACATCACCAGTAATACCACAAAGGCCACGATGCCGGCCACACCCGAAGCTTTTTTCATCAACTCCCACGGGAAAATCACCATAATAATCATCGCGTTCAATGGCACGCTGTACCATTTCCATTGTTTTGGCGCCATCATCCAGAGGACGCAAAAACTACTGGCGCTCAGTACCCCGTAATTGGTGAAAGCCATCACCATATTTCCGGTTTCAGGCTTAAACATGGTGAAGAAACCCAGCATTATTTTTACCATAATGCCGGTTGCCAGTATCGACAACACGCATTCTGTTGCGCACAACATGCGCGGGCGGTAACGTAATTTCCGCTCCAGATAACTGTAACCATGCATATATAATGCAATGAATGCTATGAGTAAAATGCGTGAGCGCCACGGTTCAGGATGTTCACGCGTCGCCAGCATGATCAGCAAAAGCCAGAAACCGGTCAGGAACACCGTTCCCCAACGCAGTGCCAGCCGGTTCTCAGCCAGGGTTTTCAGCAGTACTGAATTAATACGCGGCAACAAAGCAGGATAATACGCCCTGATTTCCCTGAGTTTATCGTGCAGGGATAGCATAAAGTCGGGTACCAGTTTCGCCCACCAGGGCACAACCGCACCTTCCTCCGTCAGCAAACGCAAACGCAGTCGATTCAGCATGGACCCCTGATATTCGCGCGCCATAACAGACGCGTAGTAGTTCGCGCCGGTATGTTCTATCTGTGCCTGAAGCGCCTGCAGCCGTTGCGGGGAAATCCCCACCGGTTGGTAATGGTCTATTTCCCACCCCATAATGGCAGAGACTTTGAGCAGTAATGCGGAATATAATCCTTCGCGTTCACTCAATTGTGCGGCCATTTCCTGGCTAAACATCTCCCGCAATTCGAGATTTTGCAGAGAATCACTCTGCAAATAATCTGCCAGCCGTTTTATCCCCACCGTTTCGTCATCCATCATAGCGTCAATAACAGAGGGGATTTCTGCAAAAATCTGACCGCGTAACAGAGAGACGTCGTCAGATTCCTGTACGGGAGCTTTCACCGTCTCATACCGGACAGACAAAGGCGAGACGGGCGCGGCAGAAAGGTTCACAGGGGGCTTAGCAGTAGTGACAACGTCACTTAAAATGTCATCATAACCCTGACGCTTTGCCGCTTCAAAGGCTTCGCGCAGTCGCTGATACCCTTGCGGATCACTGTCAGGACGGGTGTTTTTCAGCTTTCGGGCATAAGCCCGTTTAATCACGCCCAGATCCTGAGTCGGCTCAATGCCTAAAACTGACCAAATTCCCTGTCCGCTCATTCCACCGCCCACGTAATTAACCATGAATATACAAATAACATCAGTGCGCACGCCACAACCCGTCTGACCCGGCCGGGCTTTCTGGCTTGTTCCCACGGCAACGTGAGTAAAGAAACTACACTGTTACAGACCAGATTATACCAGCGCCAGGATTTCGGGCAGATGGCCCAGGTGCAGAACAGCACAGTTATCAGCAACATAAAGAACAACGCCGGCCCGCGTCCGGGGTCATCCTGAAGATAAAGGAAGGTCGCATAAAATCCACTGAAAACCAGCCCCGACAGTGCAATGACCAACACCGACATCAGGGTTTCCGCTACGGCATGCAGGCGGGGATACGGATGTAATAATATCCCCATGCCTTTATAACCGAAGATGCATCCCAGCACGGTAAGCGCACTCAGCAGTGTATCGCGCAGCCAGTGCGGAGAATGGCGGGCTCCGTAAATCGCCAGCACACACCAAAAGACGGTCAGAAAAGTGGCTTCACCGCTGAGAGCAAAACGGCAACGCTTAAGGTCATTCCTCAGCCGGGAATTGACCCGCGGCAGCAGCACCGGATGATACATGGCTATCTCGTGCAAATGTGCCCTGAGACGGCCCACAAAGCCGGGAACGCATTTCATACCGAATGTCAGGTTTTTGCCTTCGACACTGAGATAATCAAATACCTTACGGCCAAAAACCGAAGCCTGAAGTTGCGTCCGCAGGGCATCCCAGTAGTGACGCCCGGCGGTACTCTCAATTTGCTGATGCAGCGCATCCAGCTGATAAACTGAAATACCGACGGGCTGATAATGGTCAATTTCCCATTCCATCAGCGCGGCAACGTTCGCCAGCAATGAGAAGGTCAGCCCTTCATGCTCCGCCAGATCCCACGCCAGCTGCTGACTGAACATTTCACGCAACTGAAGGTTTTGCAGTAAAGTTTCTGACAGACAGACCTGCAGCTTTTCCAGGCCTGCCTGCTCATTTTCCAGCAGCAGGCTGACGATTTCTGATACCCGATGGTGAACCTGCGTCTGATTGATTAACGAATCGTCAGTAAGCGACGCAGGATGAGAAGGATAAGTGACGTTGTCACCTGTAGTCCAAAAATATTCGCCGCGCCTGGCTGATTCAAACGCCTCCCGCAGGCGCTGATACGCTTGCGGATCCTGATCAGGCCGCGTGCTTTTTAGCTGATGCGCATAGGCCCGTTTGATGGCAGCGATGTCCTGCGTAGGTTCTATCCCGAGAACTGACCAGATCCCCATCGGACTATTCCCACCCGCTGCGCAGATGCACCAGCAGTGCCTCAAATTCCTTGCGTGCTGCCGCAATCTGACGCGCATCTTGCGTGTCGAGCACATGTTCAAAGCGATACAACTGGTCGGCAATGAACTGCCGCTGGTCGCCAAGGCTTTGTTCATAATAAGCGTTGGCTTCTGCTACCAGTTGGCGGTTTACCAATTGTTCGCGCGGATGCTGCTTAATGTTTTCAAGTTTGAGCAAGCTTTCGGTAATTTGTGCCGGCGTCAGGCTGCCTGGCGCTTTCTCGATCACCAGTTTTTCCACCTGTCCGGTGCTGGTGATTTTACATTCCACTTCCAGAATACCGTCGAGTGTGTAAGTAAAACGCACATCGGCGGTCATTTCACCTGCCGGGCGCGGAGGCACGTCAACGTTCAGCGAACCGAGCAGAATATTATCGGCTACCCGCCGCGCTTCGCCCTGATAAATGGACAGATTCAGGTACTTTTGCTGATCTGAAATGGTGACAATCGTTTCCACGCGACTCACCGGCACAAAGCTGTTGCGCTCGATCAGAGGCAGAAAATGACCGTCTTCATAGCCGTCGCCTTTAGGGCGGGAGATCCCGATACCCAGCGTAAACGGCATGACATCGGTCAGCACGATGTCATCGAGCGCCTGATCCTGCAAGGCCAGTCCGGCCTGAATACCGGCACCCAGCGCCACGGCTTCGTCCGGTTGCAAATCACTGCGCGGAAAGCGGCCGAACAGACGAGCCACCGCCTGACGTACCAATGGCATTCGCGTTGCGCCGCCTACCAGCACCACATGATCCACTTCATCGGCGGAGAATTTGGCATCGCGCAGCGCCTGTATCACCGGTTTTTTCATCCGCTCCAGCGTACTCTCACAGCATTGCGCCAGAGTCTCACTGGTCAGCGTCCAGCTCAGTGAACTTTCTTTCCACTGGTACCGGAGCGTCGTACTGTCTTGTGTGGTCAGCTGGCACTTAGCTTTTTCCGCCAGCGTAATCAGCTGACCGAAAAGGGCATTATCCTCTTTGTCCAGTTGCGGATACTGCGCCAGCATCCAGCTGGCAAGGCTGCGGGTGAAGTCATCACCGCCGAGGAATACATCGCCGCTGCTGGCGCGGACTTCAATTACGCCTTCAAACATATCGATGATTGAAACGTCAAACGTGCCGCCCCCCAGATCGAACACCAGGAATTTCTGTTCCTGCTGATTCACCAGCCCGTAGGCCAGCGACGCTGCCGTCGGTTCATTGAGCAGACGTTCTACCTGCAGGCCGGCCATTTCACCGGCGGCTTTCACCGCCTTGCGCTGAATATCATTAAAATAAGCAGGGACGGTAATAATGGCGCGCTTCACCTCACAGCCACAATATTGTTCAACATCGGCTTTCAGGCTGCGCAATAAAAGAGCGGAGAGTTCCTCCGCGCGAAAGTGCTGGTGACCGAGCCGGAACTGATGATCGGTCCCCATGAAGCGTTTAAAACTGGAAAGGGTGAGGTCAGGGTGGGTAAATAAACGCGCCTGAGCAGGCGCACCGACCAGAACGTGACCGTTATCATCGAGGCCGATCACCGAGGGCGTCAGATTTTTTCCATAGACATTAGGAACCAGAACGGAATGTCCGTCTTGCCAGATGGCAACAGCGCAGTTTGACGTGCCTAAATCTATTCCTATCAACATCCGTATCACTCCAGAAGCATAAACCGAAAACAACCGAAAGAATTTATATCGGCCGAATTTACAGAAAGTTGAGGAGATTTTGTAGGTTGCGCGATATAAATCTTGTCAGAAAACTTACATTTATCGCGGATGAAGGTCGGAGGAGATAATTTATTCTATAACCACTAGACGACTGGTCTAATTCAATGTATTGTTAACTCATGAACACGACAAAAGCACCTGACGCAGGCAAAACAGATTATCCGTCAGACGGATTAATCTGATACGTAACAAATGACACCCCGCGCTGAGGTGTTTTTTTGAAAGTTATTACAAGACGACTGGTCTACTATAAAGACAGTTAAACAACGTTAACAACCGGGATAAACAACATGAAAATTCTGATGGTTCTGACTTCGCACGACACACTGGGCAACACCGGCCGTAAAACAGGTTTCTGGCTGGAAGAGCTGGCGGCACCTTATTATGCGTTTCAAGATGCAGGCGCAGAAATCGTGCTGGCTTCGCCGGCCGGGGGGCAGCCACCGCTGGATCCAAAAAGTAACGAGCCGGATTTCCGCACGGAGCAAACCCGCCGCTTCGAAGCTGATGAGCAGGCGACTGCTCAACTGGCCTCTACCGTTCGTCTGGACAGTATTTCTCAGGCTGATTTCGACGCTGTCTTTTATCCGGGCGGCCATGGCCCGTTGTGGGATCTGGCCGAAGATACCACCTCCATTGAGCTGATCCAGTCATTCCAGGCAGCGGGTAAACACGTCGCGCTGGTGTGTCATGCGCCGGGCGTGCTGCGTCATGTGAAAGATGCGCAGGGTAATCCGCTGGTACAGGGCAAAAAAGTCACCGGTTTCACCAATAGCGAAGAAGCGGCGGTTGGCCTGACCGACGTGGTGCCATTCCTGGTGGAAGATGAGCTGAAATCTTTGGGAGGTGTGTATTCGAAAGGTGCTGACTGGGGATCTTATGTGGTGCAGGACGGTCTGCTGATCACCGGCCAGAATCCGGGTTCTTCCGAAGAAGCTGCAGTACTGCTGGTTGAGCAACTGAGCAAATAAACAGATGCCATAAAAATGACCGGAAGCCCAATCTTCCGGCCATTTTTTATTGTAAGCCTCAGGCGATAGTGACTTTCTTGTCTAAGTACACATCCTGAACGGCGTTAATCAAACTCACACCGTCTTTCATCGATTTCTTAAAGGCTTTTCGTCCCAGAATCAATCCCATCCCGCCAGCACGTTTATTGATAACCGCCGTGCGCACAGATTCCTGAATATCATTTTCGCCTGCCGCACCACCGGAGTTAATCAATCCGGCGCGTCCCATATAGCAGTTCGCCAGTTGATAACGCACCAGATCAATCGGGTGAGCCGTCGTCAGTTTGGAGTAAACCCGTTCATCGGTATAGCCGAATTTAACCGCTTTGTAACCGCCGTTATTTTCCGCCATTTTCTGTTTCACGATATCTGCGCCAATGGTCGCAGCGAGATGGTTCGCCTGGCCGGTTAAGTCGGCGCTGGAGTGATAATCCATGCCGTCCTTCACAAATGCGGGATTGCGCAGATACGCCCATAAAACTGTCACCATACCCAGTTCATGCGCGCGCTCAAAGGCTGCTGAAATTTCTTCTATCTGGCGACGAGATGCTTCTGAGCCAAAATAAATGGTCGCCCCCACAGCCTGCGCACCAAGATTAAACGCCTGTTCCACACTGGCATACAGCGTCTGGTCATATTGCGTTGGATAACTCAGGGTTTCATTGTGATTGAGTTTGACCAGGAACGGGATTTTATGCGCGTAGCGGCGCGAAACGGAGGCCAGTACACCGTAAGTCGACGCCACACAGTTACATCCTGCTTCGATCGCCAACTCAACAATATTTTTAGGATCGAAATACAGCGGATTCGCAGCAAACGAGGCACCGGCGGAGTGTTCTACACCCTGATCAACCGGGAGAATCGACAGATAACCGGTACCGGCTAACCGCCCGGTGTTATACAAATTTTGCATCGCAGCCAGTACGCGCGGAGAACGGTTATTGTCGATCATCACACGGTCAACAAAATCGGCACCCGGCAGGTACAGCTGGTCTGAAGTGATGGTGGAACATTGATGCTGAAGAAGTGAATCGGCTTCTTTGCCTAACAACGCAGTGATATCAGTCATAATGGACTCCGTTTCTGCTCTGTGCGGGACACAAAGCGGTGAATGATATTTCTTTACCCCACTATGTATAGACGGATTATGACCAATTTGTGTGACTCACGCTGCGGTTATGCCTCTGTTTTAGTCCATGCGATACCCGTAAAAAAAACCGGAACAGCATTTTTGCCGTTCCGGTTATTTCTCTCAGCAGTTGGCTGCCAGGGTTCTGAGCAATCGCTCCAGACCTTTACGCTGCTGCGCCGGGATCTCCCCGCCCGCGGCATAACCGGCGTTTCGCATGATGCTTTCCTGCAGACCCACCAGCCAGTCGTAGATGTAAAATGCTGTGGTATTGGTCGGCGTGGCCGAAAGTTTTGTCAGACGCCGGGATGACTTCCAGCTGGCAACACTTTTCTTTGGCTTGGCAAAAATCTTATTGCCTTTATTGATACGGCTTTCCGGGCGTTCGGCTTCCGCTTGTTTCTCAAAGCCCAGCCAGGCCACAAAATCACCCAATACCGTCAGGGCACGTGAAACCTGACGATCTGCATGATGTTCATGTTCCCGTGCCCCCGCTGATAACGCACCGCCGAGTGAACGCACCAGCGCCTCGCCCATGTTCAGACGGAAACTGGCGGTAATCAGCTCCTCCATCAGCAACTCGACGGTCGGTTTAGCCACGCCAAGCAGGGCGATCAGCGGTTCGTTTTCCGGCAAGCTACGCAGATGGTTAATCCAGTAACGCTGTACAAGGCGCGCAAACGCCGTGCCGTCGTCCGGTTTTTCCTGCCAGATCTGCACATCCTGCGGCTCGGCAAATAAATCGATATCAATACCGATACCAAAACTTTCCGCGCCAGACTCATCCTGCTCACCCGTTTCAGTTGGCAGACCGGCATGCTCATGATAAATACGGTGCAGTTCATCGCGGCCGGGCAGCAGTTTTTCCAGCAACTCACCGTGAACGCCCGTGCGGGTTTGCAGCGCCTTAATGACGGTCTGAACTGTACGTTGTTTTTGCGCCGGATCAGCCGCATCACCCGCCTGATACCAGCGTCCAAGCAGATTATCCGCCAGTTCACGGCGCAGCTCATCACGCATTTCGTTCAGGCGGTTCAGCCGGATTTCCGGGCGAATTTCTGCCACAAGATAGTCGGCCATACGTTGCAGACCACGATCATCCATGGCCAGCAGTGCGCCCCAGGCATCACCCGGATTGCCCACATGGCGCTGAACGGCCTCGTCGAAATGCGCTGATCCGCTCACGCGGCGATCGAAGGGGGTTAATACCCACACCAGCCCCGGTTTACGTCGGCCACGCACCTGCGTGTTTTCACCGTGCATTTCCTTAACCCAATGTTCCAGTGTGCGGCCCACGGCTGCCACATCATCACGTACGTCAGCAGCCGTGCAGACCATCAGCATGTTCATTTCGTGACGATCGGTATAGCGCTCCGGCAGGTAAGAAATTTTTGCGCGGAACAGGGCGGAATTTTCATCATCACCGCTTTCATCCGTCAGAGCGCCATGACCGGGCAGATCCAGTAAATCGATCTGTTCGAACAGCACTTCGCGCGGAGGTGAAAGCAGGGGAATTTGCACTTCAGAGGCGAGCATGGTCAGTTCACCCAGTGACAACGTCACAGAAGGAGCGCTGTCATCACCGAACTGCGGGCAAACCGGGATCTGAATATCCCAACCCGGCGACTGGCTGAATATGCCTTCCGCCGGTTGCATGGCCTCATCAACCAGAATACTCAGCGGCGCCAGCAAGCTTTCCGCACCGCTCAGATGTTGCAGCGTGTGGGCGTAATGGCGGTAGGCCGCCGTCAGCGCCGGTTGATTACCCCACAACAGGGAGAACAGACGGGCACGATCGTCAATGTTCAGATAAGGCGCGAGCTTGACTGCCACCGGCCAGTAATGCGCATTCAGATGGCGGAAGCGGCGCGGATCAAGGCGAATCATAGAATCCCATAATCCCATCATCTGTTCGCAGGTAAAACCGTCTACCGGCTCCGGCTGGCGATGCATCATCAGTTTACTGAGATGTTCAGTGATTTGTTGCGTGTCCGCCACGTGATAATGGCTGTCAGGGCGGAAAGCACGGATCACGATGCGGGCAAGATCGGCTTCATTAATCAGCAGCACACGTACCGGAAATGCGCGATCCCGGACGTCGGCCTGGCGGGTAAACCGGGTGGCGAAACGTGCCACGCGGTTCCCGGGATTAATCTGCGTCAGATAATCGAGCGTGACGCCTCCGAGACGGGTTTCCAGCCGCCCGTAGTTACCGGCGGCCAGCGAACAAATCAGATACGATTTCCCGGCCTGAGAGTGCCCGTAAAAACCCAGCGCCGGCGGTAACTCACAGGCCAGCGCCAGACGTTGGGCTTTCTCGCGGCAGCGTATCAGCTGCAAATTCAGCCGGTCGGCTTCCAGATCCAGACGCGGGGCCTGGGCGCGGGTGGCATCGACCCAATCCAGTGCCTCGCCGATGGTGTCAGAGACCGCCGCAAACTGACGTTGCAACACGTTGGTGGTCAGACCGGCATATGTTTCTGTCGTGCTTGTTGTCATGAGACGAATACGCTCCCACTGTCGATCCAATAATGGCTCTCGCCCAGTGTATTTAGCCGCAGGCGCAGGTGATGGGCAGGCACTTTGGTGCCGTTATCCAGCACCGCGCTGGCAATATCAAAAAATTCCGGCGTCGGGTGGTCTTCCCCTTTTTTTACCGCCAGTTTTACCCGCAGCACACTGTCTCCGGCTACTTTCCGCGCCAGTTCAGGCTCGGCGACTGACAGGGTATACAGCGGCGAGGCGGGCCAGCGGTCATTTTCCAACTGACGGAACCCCAGACAAATGGCACCGCGAATACGGAAACTGGCCGCGCTGTCGAGCTTGTAATCGTGGGCATCCAGATCAATATCGCTGTAACAAACGTTATCTTCGGACAGCACCTGGTTGCCGTCGAGCATACCGAGATAGCGTACAGTCGAATACGGCTGGAAATCACCGGCTTTGAAATAGAAGCCAGGCAGACGCAAATCCAGCGCCAGCAGGCACAGCATGGCGCCAACGGCTGCGGTGGATTTCGGGTTGTCGATACGCCCGAGCTTGTTAAACGGATACCAGCCACTGGTGTGATAACCATCAAGCGACAGCATGCGGTTGATCGGCAACGGTTGCAGATGGCGGAACAGCGCCTGAATGCCAGGGAAGCGTGAAGGGCGGCCGGTCAGCAACAACACGTCGCAATCATGCAACGACACCACTTCGCACAACGACCGCAGATTCTGCGTAATGCTCATGCGGTTGGATAAAAACTCGCTGTGCAGTCTGCTCAGTTTCAGTACCAGTGGCACCTGTAAAATGTCGAACACCGCCGAACCGGCAGGCAGAACACGCTGGATTTCGGTATGCAGATAATCCAGCATTTTCAGCGTCGGTGCCTGCTCCAGCAGTTCACCGAAGGGCGCATCAATTTCTGCATGTGTATCCAGCGGATCAAAGCGTTCATAAACTTCCAGCACTGACCGCGCCAGCGGAATAAAGATTTGCAGCGTACTTTGCTGACGCAAGGTGGCATGGCCATCCATGCGACCCTCGCTGCCAAACAGGCGCGTCATCAGACCATCAGGATTGGCCAGACCGGCTTTTTTCAGCGCCGCATGTAAGGCAGGTAATATATAGAGCTGAATGATATCCAGCAGAATATCGTCACCTGCCACTTTAAAACCTTCGCGAAACAGCAGACGCGGAGTAATTTTGACGTTATTGCCCATCCCGTCGTCGAGCCAGTATTGCGTGATGGCCAGATCGGTCGTCCCGCCGCCGATATCAATCGAAGCAATACGCAGCGTTTTGCCCTCGGGCTCATCGTCGGCCAGTTCGCGGTCAGGGCGCGCCATGCTGGCAAAAAACTCGCCGGTATGACCACCGAAATTCACCTGTGTTTCGTTGTAGAGATACACCATTTGCCCGCAGGTCGCTTCGTCCCATTCCATCTGGACGTCCGGCACCGGCATGCTGCTTTTGGCTTTGTCAGTCTGGCTTTTAAACGCGTCGTCAGACGGGTGCCAGCCCATAGATTTCCACACCAACCCGATGGCTTCCTGCATACGGCGGCGGAAAATTTCACGCTCCGGTTTCGGCATCGCCGAGGGCAATGTCAGAATAATATTGCGCAACTGACGCGGCGCGGAAGAACGCAACATACGGGTGCGCTGAGCCGGGCTATTGATTTGCATCAGCGCCTGCGCCAGCAGTTCAGACAACATCAGCGTCATCACCGAGCTTCGGCTGTAATGCGCGGAAAATACCGGCAGGCGATCTTCTGCTGGCAAATCAGACAGCGGCTGACCGTCGTCATTGATCAGGAATGTCAGTGGCATGGCCGCCGCGACCGGCTCGGTCACCGCACCGTGGCCACCCTGACTGAAACGCCAGCCCGGCGTATAGCTGTCTTCATCCCATAAATAGCGGCGCGGACTGGAAATCCCGGTCGATCCTTCCGTGCCTTCGCGCAGCAGTGCCAGACGACTGGCTTCCCGTCCGGCGCGTAAAATTGACGGCCAGATAAAAGCATCATCGCGGCCGCTTTCGACGGAGAAGTTCGGTTTACCAAAGCGCGCATGGGCAAATTCGACCCGGCTTTCGAACAGCTCGTTATAGAGAAAATGCGGTTCTGAGAGGTCGCGCAGTTGCAGTTCGCTGGTCTGCTTCAGGCCATCGGTTTCCCCCACATGGTCTTCCACCAGAATGCCGCAGGTATGCGAATTACCGACATCCAGAATCAGATCGACGTTGATCGCCGGTTCCTGCAAGGTCGCGCCGTTGATCTTGAGCTCAGGAATGCTGAGCTGAGTGCCGAGCATTTCCAGCAGATTCAGGTAATGCGCCTGATATTCGAATTCACGCAGGGCGACTTTAATATTGCGCGCTTCCCGCTCTTCACGCACAGCCGACTGCTCGGTGAATACTTCCCGTAACCAGCCGTCCACCCAGGTCTGATCGAGGAAATCAGGCAGTTCTTCGTTATGCCACGCCAGCGCAAAACTGATGCCGTTTTTCACATCATCCGGCGTCGGTGCCAGCTGAGTTTGTTCGCTATCGCCTTCCGCCACGCGGGTATCAAAGGCAATCACCACGCGGTGTGTGCTGCCATCGGCTTCCGGTGTATCAAGCTCACGGATTTGCACCCGCGCCCAGTTATCCGGGCCAGCCATAAAAGTGCGCGGCGGATTGAAGCGCAGAAACGGCAATGGCAGCCAGATCTGGTCGAGCAATTTGAGCGACTGTTCCAGTGGAAAACTGAACTCAGGACGCACCACTTCCGGCGCGCCGCCCTCCAGCCCCGGTAAAAAGTGACGACCGTTTTGCGGATTATAATCCAGGCGCAATAACGGGCCGTTGGCGCTCTTGCGCACAAATTTAGCAGGCAGGCCGTCATCCCATACCGGCTTCAGCGCGAAGTCGAGAAACTGAATGCCGCTGTCCCGGATCAGGGTAATCTTTTGCTTAAAATCTGTAATGGTTGCCAGCATGCTGTTATTTACCTTCGCGCTTGATGGTCATTGGGTAAACCGTGTCGCCGGTATAACGGCCCTGACACACGGCAGCGCCAGTCGCGCCCTGAGTACAACTGATTTCCGGCATCTGATAACGGGAGCCGTCGCTGCATTTCGCTCTGTAGCGGCTGTTAATCACCAGATTCCCTGATTGCATCAGCCCGGCATTCACCGCCGCGCGGCAGGTCACGCCTGCACCGTAAGTAATTTTCACTGTACCCTGACCCTGTTTGAACTGATAACGCAGCACCGGCAGCTTACCGGTAACCGGATCTTTGATATCGACCACCACATTCCAGTTACCGTTGAGGAATTTGGTCGAGCCGATTTTTACCGCGTCGGGCGGCATCACCAGAGCATTTTTGCTGACCGGCACAGGCGCTGCGGGTTCAGCGGCAACCGGCGTTTTTTCCACTTCCGCAACCGGCGCAGGGGAAGGCACCACCACCGCAGCCGGAGCAACCGGAAGCGACGACGGTGCCGGCGCTTTCACTTCAGGCGCTTTCACTGACTCAGTCACCGGCGGCGGGGCGATCACCGCAGGTTCCGCAGCCGCCGGTTCCGGCACTTCGTTCTTCACGGTTTCAACTTTTGGTGCAGGCGCGCGGGAATATACCCAGCCTGCGGCAGAAGCGGCAACAACCAGCGCAGCGACCGGCAGTGCCCAGATAAGTGGCGATTTTTTACGGCGCGGCGCGGCGACCGGCTCCGGCGTTGTACTTTCCTGCTCAGCCGCACGGGCTTCAATAGTTTTGATCACACGAACGGGTTCAGGCTTTTCAACCACCGGTTCCGGCGCTTTGATTTTTTCTGCTGCCAGCGACAGCGTCGGCAGAGGTTCATCAGCTTTCAGCGTATTACGCAATGCGGCGAAAGCATCAGGGTTACTGGTGCTCTCGAGGCTAACGAAGCCCCAGAATGTCAGCACCGGCTGGCCGCCGACCAGGTACACATGGTTTTGATCCGGAAAACGAAAGGCTTTTTCCAGTAACGCGCCAAAAAACTGTGTGGCTGATTTTTCGGAAGATTTTGCTGCTTTGCTGATTTGTGACACGCTGTCGAGACAGTTTTCCAGCTGGCGCAACGCCGACGCACGCGCGGCATCGGTGGCTGCGGCCCAGGAAACAACTTTGCCTTCACGGGGGGAGTACCAGTCGAGGCGGTCACCGGCCTCGTTAAGCTGCGGGATCGCCAGACAGTCAGCAATGACAGGTTGTTTACGCAGACGTAAGGTTTCGCGTAATTGCAGAGCTGATGCGTAAACCGGTTGTCCGTTTTCGCCCAGCGCAAGGATGTCATTGAGACTGCCACTGCGTAAAAATGATTTTGCCACGCCTGAATAGCCTTTATGGGTTTTGCCCTGCATCAGCGCACGGGCAGAAAAGGTTCATGATGCTGACACCATAAGCGATTTAAGCGAAATCAAACGGGGGAATAAGCGACAAAAAGCGTGGCTGTTTATGGCGTGGGGACGGGAAAAGGAAATGACGGCGGGAGGGGCCCCCGCCATCCGGATCAGGCGCGCAAATCCAGCTGTTCAAGAACAGTGGCCAGATGTTGCCGGTCATCACCGGCCAGAGACTGCAGCGGTAACGGCAGGCAGGGTGCGGCAACAATACCCAGAATTTCCGCTGCGGCAGCGACAACGCGCAGGCTGCCGTGCTGGCGGAATAATGCCCAGAGTGGTTCCAGCTGTGCCGACAATGCCTGTGCCGTCCGGGCATCGCCTTTTTGCGCCGCACGGGTGATCGCCAGCGGAATTTCCGGGAACAAGCCGGCAATCACGGAATACCAGACATCACCGCCTTGCGTCAGTACAGTAGCCGCCGCCAGATCGCCTGCGGCACCAAGCGTCACATGAGAAGGAACAAGCGGACGCAGTTGTTCGAGGCGTTGGCGCGTGGTGAGCGGATCGGCTGAAAGTCCGGGAATTTTGATGCTGGCAACATGCGGTAATTGCGCGATGCGCGCATACAGCTCGTCGGTGAAATCGAAATTCGTCGTTCCCGGATTATCATAAACACACAATGGCACCGAAAGATGGCGGGTGACAGTCTCATACAAGGTAAATACTTCGTCGCTGGTGAGTTTCTGATACGACACCGGCGCCAGTAGCACCGCGCTGACGCCGGCCCGCTGGGCATCTTCTGCCAGATGCAGCACATCAGAAGTGCGCACTGAACCGATACTGACCATCACAGGAATACCCCCGGCGTGTTCCACCGCCAGCCGCGCAACACGGTCGCGCTCACTGTGCTTCAGATAGGCATAACTGCCCGTCGAGCCGAGCGCACCGATCGAATCCACACCGGCGGCAACCAGGCGCTCCATCAGCCTGACAAAGGATTTCTCATCAATACCTTTTTCAGTCAGCGGTGTAAGAGGAAAAGCACTTAATCCTGTGAACATCGGTTTCTCCCAAAGGGGGTAATTAACACACGTTATCATAGAGCAACGGTTCATTTTTTGCCTGAAACGGATGAACCCGCGTCAGGTTTAAGCCGCAGCATATCCAGCCAGCCAATCAGCGTCAGCACGGCAATAACCACAAAGGAAATTTTAAAACTCATGCCCGGAATATCGTCCCAGTGCATCAGACCGGTCAGTTGCTCACCCAGACGTGTGCCCAGCGCCCCGGCGGTGATGCCAAGCCCGACAGACAGTTGCAGCACCGTGCTGAACAGGGTGTTGGCATCAGCCATTTGTTTCGCAGGCACATCGGAAAACGCCAGCGTGCTGATGCCGGTAAACTGCATCGAACGGCTCAGGCCGCCGAGAAATAACAATAACATCACCAGCCAGTCCGGCGTACCCGGCGTCAGGAACGCACAGAACAACAGGGAGAAAACGCTCAGCAGGCCATTAATCACCAGCACCGGCCGGAAGCCAAAACGACGGATCAGCGGCGTAGTGGCCGGTTTCATCGCCAGATTACCGGCAAATACCGCCAGCACCAGCAAACCAGCATGGAAGGGGTCCATGCCAAACCCGACCTGCAACATCAGCGGCAGCAGGAAAGGCACGGCGCTGATGGTCACACGAAACAGCGAACCGCCTCCCATACAGATACGAAACGTCGGAATGACTATCGCCCCGAGGTGAACCATCGGCGCGGGGGCGCGGTAAAGATGCCGGATAGCCAGCACCGAAAGCACCACACCTGCCGCCAGCAACAGTATGGCAACAGTCCATAAAATGTGGTCCTGACTGATCAGCTCCAGACCAGTCACCAGCGAAAGCATCGCCAGCCCGGTCAGCACAAACCCCGACTTGTCGAAATGCTTCGGCTCAGCGGAAGGCGCCTGCGGGAACAGACGCCACGCCAGCATCATCGCGATAATCCCAAGCGGCACATTGATATAGAAAATCCAGTGCCATGAGGCGTAATGGGTGATAAATCCGCCAAGCGGCGGCCCGAGGATCGGTGCCACCAGCGCAGGCCAGGTCAGGGTAGCGATAGCTTTAATAAGCTGCGGTTTCGGCGTCGTTTTCAGCACCGTAAGACGCCCGACAGGCACCATCAGCGCACCGCCGATCCCCTGAATAATACGCAGAATGATGAATTCACTGACGCTGCTTGCCATGGCACAAAACAGCGAGGCCAGCGTAAAGACAGCCAGGGCAAACGTGAAAACATTGCGGGCGCCAAAACGTTCCGCCGCCCAGCCGCTGGCGGGGATCAGCACTGCCAGCGTGAGCATATAGGCACTCATCCCGGCGTTGAGATCAACAGCAGACACCCCGAAGGAAATCGCCATTTGCGGCAGTGCCGTGGCAATCACCGTACCGTCGATAAACTCCATGAAAAAGGCGGCGGCAACCAATAAAGCAATAACGGAGATCCCGGAATTAACGCCGGACGCTTCCTGCGGATGCTCTGACACATCCGGTTTACTGTGGCTCATTATGTTCTGTCCCGGAAAAAAACCACTCGCTGCAAGGCACAGCAAAAGATAGATGATAAGTATTAAACCTATCACACACCTTTAGCCGGGTTATAGATCAACGGAGGATCAAAAAGAGCGATTTTTACGCTTAGCTGACCGCAGTAAAAAACTCCCCCTGTAACTGACAGGCGAAATCACTGACATCTTCCTGCAGACACAGCGTGACATCGGCAGAAAAACCTCGTCGTATGAGTTCACGTGCGGAGCCGCAATCAGCAAGTTCTTGCAGCGTGAGGTTTTGATAAACCGCCTTTGCCGCGCGGGCTTCTGCTGACCACCGACGATTTTGTAAACGTGAAATCAATCCCCCTGCAGCGACCAGATCTTCAAGCGCCGGACGAAGACTGTTGTCCGGCCATTTTTCACCGGCGGGGATCACCAGAATGCGCTGATATTTTTCGCAGGCACGCGCAGTCGCGTTGAGATTGCGCAGGCAGGCGGTGAAAATCGCCGCATTGTGTATTTTGGCTTTAAACGTCAGCGCCGATCCGTTCGGCGAGGGTAATACCAGCCGCGTTCCGGTAGCCATCTCCTGAAGGGAGCAGGGCGAAAGGGTAAAACCCGGCCCCTGAAAACGCCGGTCAAACTGCGCACACTGTGCATTTCGCTCAGCAGCATATTGCTGCGCGCTGGCGTCCTTCCATGGATAGGGGAATATCACACCACCGCGTTCATTCGCTACACTCACGCAGGTAGAAAACGACATCACATCAATAATCACAATACAATCGGCCTTAGCCGCCAGATGCTCCACCGCCTGCGCCCCCCATTCCAGACGCACGTCAAAATCAGCTTGTAAGAAATCCGTCATCAGGAATTATCCTCAGGTGTGCTTTTTCCCCTCCAGATATCACTATCATTTCATTCCCTGTGGTGACGTTAGTTTTTTAACGGCATTCACTGGCAAGTTTCCTGAATAACAAAGCAAGAAAAAGAGGGTTTTTCGGGCTGAACATTCACTACACTGATTAACACGTTTTAGTTGTTCACCTGCATCAATAAAACAAGACATCAGACAATATTCAATAGGGGATGTGAATGAAAAGTGGGGATTATTGCCGACTGCTACTGCTGGCGGCGATCTGGGGTGGCAGTTTTCTGTTTATGCGGGTGGCGGCCCCGGCGTTCGGCGCCATCAATACGGCGTTTCTGCGGGTACTGTTCGGGTTTGTCGGGCTGGTAGTGATCCTGGCGGTAATGAGAACGCCGCGTAATTATCAGCATAAATTTGGCCGCTCGCTGCTGCTCGGAGTGATCAACTCCGGTCTGCCTTTTCTGATGTATTGTCTGGCAGCACGTTGGTTACCCGCAGGGTATTCCGCCATTCTCAACGCCACCACGCCGCTGATGGGTGTCGTGCTTGGCGGTTTATTCTTTCATGAAACCGTGACGCTCAAAAAAGCGTTCGGCGTGCTGACTGGCCTGTTCGGCATAACCTTGCTGACCACCACCGGCAGCGCGGAATCGGTGCCGCAATTACTGGCGGGCGTCATCGCCTGCCTGGTGGCGACCGGCTGTTATGCGGTGGCCGGTTTCCTGACACGCCGCTGGATCACCGAACGCGGCGGGCTGGATCCCAAACTGGTGGCGACCGGTAGTCAGCTCGGCGCGACGCTGTTCCTGTTACCTTTTTTCCTCTATACCTCAGCAACCGAAGCGCCGGTCAGCTGGGCGCAGCCACTGGTCTGGCTCTGTGTGCTGGCGGTCGGTTTTATCTGCACGGCATGGGCGTACATCTTGTATTTCCGTCTGATAGCCGATATCGGCCCGCTGCGCAGCATGACGGTGACTTTTCTGATCCCACCGTTCGGTATTCTGTGGGGTTATCTGCTGCTTAATGAAAAGCTATCGGAAGGTTTTTTCGCGGGCGGCATTCTGATTTGCGTGGCGGTGTGGCTGGTCCTCAGCCCCGGAAAGTCAGTGACGGGAAAAACAAAAACGCCCGCGCCTGAAACCCGGTAAGTTCCGGCGCGGGCAGGGGATCAACCGAGGTATTCGATAATGGATAATCCGCCGTTATAGTCGGTGCTGTAGATGATCCCCTGCGCATCGACAAACACGTCGCAGGACTGAATCACCTGCGGCCTGCCAGGCCGTTTATCCATCATGGTGGCGGGCGCAGCAGGCACCAGCGCACCGGTTTCTTTCGGCTGGTACGGATTGCTGATGTCATACGCACGTACACCCGCATTCTGGTAGGTCGCGAAAATCAGTGTTGAACTGATAAAGCTGCCCGGCCGGTTTTCATGCAGATTATGCGGTCCGAAATGCGCGCCTTTGCTGACATAATCCCGTTCCCCGGGCTGCGGGAAGGTCGAAATACTCACCGGATTCGACGGCTCGCGCACGTCAAACAGCCAGATCAGCTTTTCGCCATCTTCCTGATTATCCAGCACCGCTTCGTCGAGTACGACCAGCAAATCCCGGTCCGGCAACGGCAGCGCGGTATGCGTGCCGCCGCCAAAGGGCGGGCTCCAGTTGCGATGCGAAATCAGCTGCGGCGCGCTGCGGTCTTTGATATCCAGCAACGTCAGGCCACCGTCACGCCAGCTGGCGTAGGCTGTATCTCCGCTGATAATGGCATGGTGCAGCGCATAACGTTTACCTTCCGGCCAGTCCGGCGTTTCACCGCCTGCGGTATGCATGCCCGGCAACCACCAGCGTCCGGCGACCTGCGGATTACGCGGGTCAGCCAGATCGATAGTCAGGAAGATGTAATCACTGTAGCCATCAATCAGGGCTGAAACGTACGCCCAGCGCCCGCCGACATACCAGATGCGGTGTACACCGATGCCATCCAGACCGAGAAAGCTGATTTCTTTTGGCTGATCGGGCACCGAAATATCAAAGATACGCACACCGGCACTCCAGCCACGCTGTTGCGTACCCTGAACCGTTTCGCTGACGGAACGTGTGTAATAAACCTTTTCATCGGCAAAGCGGACATCCGCGAACAAATCGCGGGCATTGATCACCAGCAGCAAATCGTCATGTGCCTGTAAATGCACATTCCAGGTGCCCGGCGGCGCAGGGACAAAACCGGCGGAGCGCGGTTTTTTCGGGTCCCGCACATCCACAATGGAGAAACCCTGCGAGACCATGTGGCCGATATAGGCGTAACCGCGATGAACCATTACCTGGACGCCATCGGGTTTTCCACCCTGATCGCTGTGGCCGATCAGCCGCATATTACGACTGTATTCCGGCGTCGGGAGAGATTGCATTGTCATCATCCGGCCTTATTTTTTGTGCTGCGCTTCAAGAGTGGCGAACCACGGTGCGATGAAATCATCAGATTTGCCCCAGCCCGGGATGACTTTCGCCAGCGATGCCACGTTCACGGCATCAGGGTTGCTTGTCAGCGCCTGCGGGATAGCCGCCGCTTTGAATTCATACGTCTCAGGGGTTTTCTCACCGGCAATCTTGTTGGCAACCAGACGCAGGTTTATCGCGCCGATCAGTTTCGGATCCACCGCCACGCTCAGTTTCCACGGGCTGTTGGCCGCGCGCATCAGGCCGATATCCTGATTGGAAATATCGATACTGTAGAGTTTGATTTCAGTGCGGCCATTCTCCTGTAAGGCTTTATATGCGCCCTGACTAAAGGCATCCCAGGTTCCCCAGATCGCGTCGATTTTCCCTTTCGGGTATTTCGCCAGCAGCGCGCCGATTTTATTGGCGGTATCGCCCTGAACATCCGACGACACAGCACCGACAGATTCCAGCTCATGAATGCCAGGATGGGCGGCTAATACTTTTTTATAGGCATCCTGACGACGTTCCATCGGCGGGAAACCGGCCACCCACAGTTTGACGATATTGGCTTTGCCGTTGAAATCTTTCACCAGTTGCCCGACAGAAAGATCGGTGAGCGAGGCGTCATCCTGTTGGGTCACGGTCACACCGGGAATATTACCGTTCACGGCGGTATCAAACACGGATACCGCGATGCCGCTGGCCGTAATGCGTTTCAGCAAATCGGTGGAATACGGGTCGCGCCCCTGTGACAAAATAATGCCGTCGTATTTCTGACTGATGGCCTGATTCACGAAGTCCTGAAATTTCGCATCGTCACCATTACTGAGGAAAGTACTGACCTGGAAGCCCAACTTGCGGCCTTCCTGAATAACACCGGACAAAAACTGCGTAGTGTTATCGTCAGACCCTAAATTGCGGATCACGGCAATGCGCACCGGCCCCTGGTGATCGGCGATAGCTTTCGGTACCGGCGCGGTTTCTGCCGCAAAAGAAGGAAAAACGGAGAACAGACTTAACGCCAGTAACGACGCGGAGAACAGTTTCATGGTTATTACCCTGTGTGGTTAATCATCATTTAAACGGGAGGACAATTCATGACAGCCCTTATTCAGGCTTTTATAGTGAGTTAATGAATTGATTGCCCGAGTTTTAATGACCCGGGAATGAATGGCAACGAACGAAAAGGCATAAGTTAATGCCAAAGAGTATTAGCCATCCGGATGGCTGGGCGTAGGATGTTAACAGCCTCTAAATTAAGGATTTCCCATGAGTGATACTGATATTCGCGTGGTGCCCGGCCCCGCCAACTACTTTTCTTTCCCCGGAGCCATAGACCGACTGGCGCAGTTTTATTCGCCGGAACAACTGGACAAGGCACTGTGGATTTACGGTGAGCGCGCCTTAACCGCCGCTCAGGATTTCCTGCCGGAAGCCTTTACCGCCTCACAGGCGAAACACGTGTTGTTCAAGGCGCATTGCAGCGAAACCGAAGTACAGCGTATTGCGGATACCGGCGGCAATGACCGTCAGGTGGTGATCGGCATCGGCGGCGGCGCAGTACTGGATACCGCCAAAGTTGTGGCGCGCCGGCTCGGCTTGCCGGTGGTGGCGATCCCGACGATTGCAGCGACCTGTGCGGCATGGACGCCGTTGTCAGTGTGGTATAACGATGAAGGTCAGGCGCTGCGTTACGAAATTTTCAATGATGCCAACCATCTGGTGCTGGTCGAGCCGCGTATCATTTTGCGGGCGCCGAAAGAATATCTGCTGGCTGGGATAGGCGATACGCTGGCGAAATGGTATGAAGCGGTGGTGCTCAGTCCGCAGCCGGAAAAACTGCCGTTAACCGTACAGCTTGGTCTGAATACCGCGCTGACTATCCGCGACGTGTTGCTTAATGAAAGCGAAGCGGCTTTACAGGCACAAGACGATAGCCAACTGACGCCACCGTTCCTCAATGTGCTCGATGCCATCATTGCGGGTGGCGGATTGGTGGGCGGACTGGGCGACCGCTATACGCGCATCGCAGCAGCGCATTCGGTACATAACGGCCTGACTGCGTTGCCACAAACTGACGCGTTTCTGCACGGCACTAAAGTCGCTTACGGCATCCTGGTACAAAGCGCGCTACTCAACCAACCGGAAGTGGTGCAGCAGTTAACCGCGCTGTACAAGATATTAGATCTGCCGGTCAGTCTGGCGCAATTGCAGGTGGATATTCATGATGAGAAACAGCTTTCCCGTCTGATTGAACGCACCCTCCAGCCCGGAGAATCCATTCATCTGCTGCCGGGAAACCCCAACGCCGAACAACTGCGTCTGGCGTTTGAGTTTGTTGAGAATAAATAAGGCATCGGGGTCTTTAATTCCCTGAACAGAAAAACCCGGCATCAGCCGGGTTTACTTTATATTTTTACGTTTAACGACCTTAATGCCTGCCTTCACAATTGTCTCAATCATAACCATTATCAACAAGGTTGGGATTAATCCTGTGACGGAGAGCAACACGACAAAAATATCATCCTGCAGTCCAGGCCATGGGGGGGCTCCGTAATCTGGTTTCATCAGTTGATCAAAATAATCCGCGATGGCTATCGATTTGATGTATTCATAATCAATCAGCCAGCCGGGGAAGGGCGACAGCAGGTAGTAATCTATAAAAATAAAAAGCGCCAGCCGCACCGCTATCTTACAGAATAAGGCATGGCGCATTCATATCCCCCGTAACTTCGATTTCTCCATATGCCTTAAGATGTATGATTGGGATGTCTCTAGTGTGCGAATTCAACAACGCGCTTCTGAGCGTGTCAAAATCCGCATGATACATGAATGTTAAACACCCATCTGATACGCCGGTACCATCCGGACGCAATGGATGCAAACGGAAACTTTTGCGCAAGGTCTCGCCGATATAAGTTGAATCATCAATCAAACCATCTTGGCGATACAGAGCAAACCAAGATGAGTAATCATTACCTGTGCGAATATGCTTTTCGTACTCCTTTAATCTCGACCTCACTCCCCCTCTGGGGCGGTCAACAATCCAGTATTTACCCGTCGGAATTGGCCCATTTTCATTACCTCCACAACCTATTCTGTTTGTATGCGGGAATAAGCCTGAAAATACAGGGAAGATCCCCACACCAGCACAATAAAGTTTTGCAATTTTTCCGCCCTCATAAAGACGATTAAAATCCACTTTGCATGAAATCATCCCTGTCCCCGTTTATGCGTAAATGCTGGAGTTCCACTGATCGGTAAAACTGATATGTCCGTCTAGGTACAACCATGTAATTTTCTGATACCCAAGGCCAATGGACTCCGTGGGCATACTGGCCTGTCCGTCAGCGTGTTTGAAATTGTGCATATGAGGATTGATGTTAAGTATACGCACGCCTTCCATTGTCATATTCAAAAACTCTTCCTCCATACCAGCCGCATTAATGCGATACCATTTAATCACCGCCTTTTGCAGCTTTTCGCTGGTGGCGACGGCACGGTATAGGTAGGGAGTAGATTTATCGAACTCTTTTACAAGTCCCATGGTTTGATGAATACGGGTAGATGTCAGCCGACCGGTATTGCCATCGAAGGGTACGGAAAGACCATGCGTGAAGCTTTGGATCTCGATCGCGCCTTCACGGCTTAAAACCTCAGAACCGCCATAAAGTAGTGCGCCATTTGCATCGTATAGCCAGAGATATGCGGGGTTAGCCATAATGAAACTCCTTTTTAAAATGAGGAGTGACGTTATGCCTGCGAAGGGGAGTTAACAATTAGTGACCGTTGCAAAAAAGCAATTTTCAGAAATTTAGTATCAATGAGAAATGTGGCATTACAGACTCCCCGACTTTTACGAAGACCAGGCCGGGGAGGCCAGCAATATTTACGGATGCTGCTTCGCAAACTCTTCTTTGGCTTTTTGCAACTGTTGCTGGAAAGCCGAATTCGTATGCAAGGTAGCGACCACAGCGGAGCCCACGATACGGGCCGCATCGACATCACTTTGCCAGTGGTAGCCACAAATCACACGGCTTTGTCCTAAATCGAAACCACGTTGCAGGATTTGATCCTGGCGCTGCGGGTTAATTTCTGTGAGTACCAGCGCCGTAGCCCAGCCAATAGAAGTGTGCCCGGAAGGATACGAACCGTTTTTAGACAGCTTATCCTGCTCAGTGGTATTACAGGTCGGCACACCATAGAAGGCAAACGGGCGGATGCGCATGTACTTTTCTTTAGCAGAACGTGTCGCAAGGTCACCTGCATCTTCAATCATATTGGTCAGCAGTTTGTGCAATTCCGGTGTGTCTTTAGCGGTGATCGGCGAACCGAATGCGCCCGAGAAAGCGTTCGCGACGCCACCGGCACTCAGGTTGGCATCTTCGGCAGCCAGTTTGCCACGTTCAGTTGAGCGCAGCAGACGTCCCTGTTCATACATGGCCTGATCGTTTAGGAAAGCGATACTGCCCACCGCAGGTGGTGGCGGCAGCAGCGCCAGGCTGTTAATCGCCTGATCATTTTTTAAGTAGTAAAGGTCTGGTTTGGTGGTTGCATCATTGCCGGTCAGGGCAAACGAGCTGACAGAAAAAAAGCTGGCGAGGCAAAAAGTAGTAATAATTTTCATCAAAGTTTCCTTACACGAACCGCTGAATGTTTATTACGAATTCATTTTCGTAACATTTACCCACATCTCTGATGTAAAACAAAAACGGGCTCACAATGCCTGCGCGAGGTCTCAAAACCGAAAACTCATCATTCATATGAATGATTATTCAACGCTTAACTCAGCCGCAAAGTCTTTCTGAGCGGAAAATGTGCTGCAAACAGGGGGGATGATCTTCGAATGAAGAGGCAGAAGGGATAATGTAAACGACAGTTAAACAACCTGCACTTATTGCTACTACCTCGCTTCTCTTTAAAACCGCGTTGTAAAGGTGTTTAAAAACCCGGTGATACCGTGATTATTTCAGGCATCGGAAATAGATCATGGAACACATTCCTCTCAATGAAACCGAATCCCACAGCGAAACGTTTCCCGTTGAACCATCCTTAAAAAAAACCAGCGGACTCAGTTTGTTTATCGATCTTCTGAGCGGGGCGTGCGTACCGGACAACCTGTGGCGCGACCGGATGTTCCGGGTCAAGTACGCCGTGCGCACCTTGCTGCATCCGCTCGATACCCTGAAAGTGCTGAACAAAATGGCGGCGGAAGCAGTCTGGCAGGAAGCCTTTTCTGTGCAGACCAAACTCCCGAGTAAAATTCACAAACCGTACCTGCATCTCGGTTTACATTCTGCCGGGCGTGCTGACGCACTGGTTGACCACTACGAATTCGTCAAAAGCCTGGAAAACACCCGCCTGCGCAAGATCTTTCTGAGTGCGGGTGGCAATACCATCACCCGGTTCACGGGCAAAGACGGCGAAGCTTTCCGTGTGATACTCGGTTCCATCGGCAAATCTGAGCGCGAAGGCGAAGCCAATATGTTCCTTTATATGGAGGACATCCTGCTTGCGGCCCTGACGTTCAGCATTGTGCAACGCCCGGAAGGGGCGACATTGATTATCGGCGGATTTCAGGGGGCGCATCGTTCTACGGCGCATGAAGTGATTAAACAGGCGACCAAATCCTGTTACGGATTGTTCCCGAAGCGACTGCTTCTGGAAAGCCTGCAACGTGTCGCCGCCGAAACCGGTGTACAGCGTATCCTTGCGGTCAGCGACACCGGCCATGTGTTCCGCAGTCTGCGCTACCGTCACCGCAAGAAAAATGTGTTCGTCGCCAGTTATAACGAATTCTGGGATTCCATCAGCGCCACGCCCGCATCTTCAGCTTTATATCAGGTACCGCTGGAACTGCCGCGCAAGCCCATGGAAGAGATTGCCAGTAAGAAACGTTCTGAGTACCGCAAGCGTTATACCTTGCTCGATGAATTACATGAGAGCACAGCGTCGTTACTGAAAGCCTGACCTCAGACTTCATGGTAAATTACCCGCTGTAGCAAGCTCCGGGGCCAGGGACCGGCCTTTTCCTCCGTATTTCCAGCGTTTATGCATCACCTTCACTGAAAATGTCACCCCTGATGTCACATTACCGCAGAGGTTAAGTGTCAGTTTCATAAAGTAATAGTCAGTTAATTATTTTGTTTAAAACTAATGCACTTCGAAGTATCTCGCCAATTGTGTATTTTTGATGGCGAGGAATGTTACACGTATCGCAAAATCTTATCGCCAACTGCCCCCTGCTGATTTAAATGTGATGTTATTCACATCTATTCATTCATCCCGCCTATATAAAACGTCATCTCTATAAAAACGAAACAACGGTTCATTTTATAAAAACCTCTCTGGGCGGATAACGTATGAACACAGAAAAACCTATTTTATTTAAACATCAGCTGGCGTACGGCGGTGGAAATCTGTTGGGCAGCGGCGCACTGGCCATCGCCGGGATCTGGCTGCTGTATTTCTACACCACGTTTTGCGGCCTGACGCTGTTACAGGCTTCGGCGATCTTCTCCGTCGCCAGCATCATTGACGCCATCAGTAACCCGCTGATGGGCTATCTCTCGGATAACTTTGGCAAAACGCGCCTTGGTAAACGCTTTGGCCGCCGCCGCTTCTTCATTTTACTGGGCGTGCCGCTGATGATGTTCTATCCGCTGCTGTGGGTAGAAGGCTTCGGATTCTGGTATTACCTGTCCACTTACGTCATGTTCGAGCTGATCTACACCTCGGTGATGGTGCCGTATGAAACGCTCGCGACAGAAATGACCACCGATTTCTCTGCCCGCTCAAAACTGACTGGCTATAAAGCTATTTTCGGTAAAGTCGCTAACTTCCTTGCGGCCTTCATCCCTGGTCAGTTCATCCTGATTTACGGTAAGGACTCCGCGCAGCCCTTCTTTTTCACCGCCCTGACGTATGGGGTGATCCTGTTTATCGCCATCGGCATGTTGTATCTCTCCTCCTGGGAACGCCCGACAGAGGAGACCACCCCCGTCGATGAGAAGAAAATGACCCTTGGCAAAACCATGCTGACGCTGGTGCGCGACATGAAGTCAACATTCCACCTGCGCGTGTTCCGCAAGCATCTGGGCATGTATCTGTGTGGTTTCGGGGCAGAATGGCTGTTCGCTTCCGTCTTCACCTACTTCATCATCTTCGTGCTGCAGTATGACCCGGCGATGGTTGCCGGTCTGAGCAGCCTGAACTCACTGCTGCAACTGTTCTCTACGGCAATATTTATTGGTATCTGTGTGAAACACGGGTTCAGCAAGCCTTATATCCTGGCGCTGGGCATCGTGATTTTCTCAGTAACTTGCTACAGCCTGCTTCACTTCCTGCATTTGCCGCAGCAGTACGCGACAGCCGCCATGCTGACAATCACCGTGATCTTCGGTATCGGTACCGGCGGCGTATATTACATTCCGTGGACGGTTTACACCTTCCTGGCGGATATAGATGAAGCCTTTACCGGCCGTCGCCGCGAGGGGATTTACGCCGGTGCCATGACTTTCTCCGGCAAGCTGATGCGCTCAGTGATTGTTTTCGTGATGGGCGCCATTCTGAGCTTCTACGGGTTCCAGTCTAAATCTCACACCCAACCTGAAAGTGCGGTGATGGCAATTGCGCTGGTGTTCTGTATCGGTGTTATTGCGCTGGCGCTGATGGCTATCGTGTTCAGTAATCAGATGAAACTGAACCGCAAAACCCATCTTGTGGTGCTGGGCGAAGTCGCACGTATTAAAGCGGGCGGGCAGATCAGCGAGGTACAACCGGAAGTGCGGGCAGTGATGGAAGAACTGATCGGTTATCCGTATGAACAGTGCTGGGGCAACAGTGTGGTTTGCCGCAAAATTTTCGATACACCCGCCGTTGAACTCACTGAACCCAAACCGATGGTGAGCACCACGCAACAACCTTAGATCCTGATTTAAATCTACTTTTTTCTTTCCCGACTGGCCGGGTCACCGGCCAGCGACCCCTTTCGTTTTGAGGATAAGAACGATTATGTGGGCATCAAAATTTGTTGTTACCGCGCTCGCCCTCGGGATAAGCGCACAAAGTCTGGCTGCCGCACTGCCAGACAGCGGTAAACTGGTCTGGCACAGCACGACTTTTGGCCAGTCAACTGACGTCAATTTCGCTACCAACGTTCTGCCGGAGAAAATCGGCATGAATGAAACTTTACTGGCAGACGGTAAACCTGTGCCGGCGACAGGCACTCTGCTCAGTACGCCTTTCACCCTTGAAAGCCGTGGCGGCAAAGTCGGTAACAGCCACGACGGTTTAACCTATTTCTATACCCGATTGCCGGCGGACGTGAATTTCCAGCTTGAAGCAGAGATCACGCTCAATCAGTTCGGACCGGAAAATGGCGCGAAACCGGCCGGACAGGAAGGGGCAGGATTACTGGTACGCGATATTCTGGGCAATCCGCGTGAACCGGTGACTAAACCGGGCATTGAAGAGCTGCCGGCCGCGTCAAATATGGTGATGAACAGCATAATGGCCACTGGCGATAAACCGCCGGTACTGGCACTGATTGCCCGGCAGGGTGTACAGCAACCCTGGGGAAATACCGGCATCGGCATTGTGCGAGAAAGTTATCATCCGCTGAGTACACCTGCCCGTTTCTCGCTGCGACTGACCCGCACGGACAACGGTTTCATTGTCGCTTATGCGCCACAAGGCAGCGATCAGTGGGTCAGCAAATCCGTGCAGCATGCAGACAGCGTGACACAGCTGGACAAAGCCGGATATTACGTCGGTTTCTTCGCCTCGCGGAATGCGAAAATTACGGTAGATCATGCCCGACTCACGCTCAGCGAGGCGCATATACAGCCCTCTGCGCCATATGTGACGCCGTCACTGAATGCGCGTATTGAGGTGATGTCATCGCCGCTCATTGCCCGCCGCGACAGTGTGTTCCAGTTACGCACTAACGGCGACGGACGGGTTAAGATTGAACAGAATGACAAACCGTTGTTGCCGCAAAAAGCGGTGCGCGGTGGTGAAGTGGTGACGGTTCCGCTACATGCTGAACAACCGGTAACGATGCTCAAGATCACCTACATACCGGCGGACGGTAAACAAGTGACACAGGAATTCCCGGTGCGTATGGCGCTGGTCAGCAATCCTGACGAGTTGTATGTTTCTCCGGCTGGTACGGCAGATAATGACGGTTCGGCTGAACATCCGCTGGATTTTGACAGTGCGGTAAATCTTTTAGCACCGGGCGGCACGCTCTGGCTGAGTGAGGGTGACTACCCGGCAAGCGTGATCCCGGCCACCGCCAGCGGCACCGACACCCACCGGAAAACGCTGCGTACGCAAGGCGACAACGTGGTGTTTAATGGCCTGAAACTGAATGCCAGCTACTGGAATATTCAGGGGATTACCGTCACGCAAAAAAGTTTTCATGTTGCCGGAAGCTATAACCATCTCGACCGCATTAAGGCGCATCATGCCGATGATACCGGCATCTGGGTGGCATCGCCGGACGGCATCGGGCGGGCTCTGTGGGCCAGCCACAATCTCATCAGCAATTCTGAATCCTGGGGAAATCAGGATCCGGGGCGCAAAAACGCCGACGGATTTGCCGTCAAAATGCGCGTGGGCGAGGGCAACCGTCTGATCAATTGTTATTCCCACGACAACATCGACGACGGTTTCGACCTGTTCAACAAAATCGAAGACGGCCCGAACGGCAGTGTGACGATTGAGAACAGCTTGTCGGTGAACAATGGCAGCAATGGTTTCAAACTGGGTGGCGAAGGGTTACCGGTCGGCCATGTGGTGCGCCACAACGTTGCGGTTGGCAACGGTATGGACGGTTTTACCGACAACTTCAATCCGGGCGCGCTGGTTATCGGACATAACCGCGCTGTCGATAACAAACGCTTCAATTTCCTGTTCCGGCCATCACCGTACACCACGGCTGACAAGCAGGGCACCTTCAGGGACAACATTTCGCTGCGAACCACGGCAGGGAAGTATGACGATGCCGTCACCGGCAATGTGGATGACAGTAATTATTTTTACACTGATCATAAAACGGTGAATATAAAGCATCAGGAAATTATACCGGGAGATTATATTTCTCTGCGGCTACCGGATCCGATAACCCGTCTTTCTGACGGTGGATTTAATTACGCTGACTTTTTGAAAAACAAATAAAGCAGCGTCATTAAGAGTGAACCTTTAACTTAAAATAACACTACTCAATATCTCTGGGATTTATAAAAATGAAAAATAGCAGACTGATGATCTGCGGCTTACTGCTGGCCAGTGCCAGCAGCCAGGCCGTCACTATTGACCTTCGTCATGAATGGCTCGATGACAGTAAACAACATAAAGACAGGGCGATGGTTTCGCACCGCTTCGCCAACGGGTTCGGGTTCTCGCTGGAAGCCAAATGGAAGTCAGGCGGGGATAATGAAAATAAACCCTTTAATAATCTGGTTGATAACGGCACGGAAAGCACCATCAGCTATCAGTACAAAGTCACGCCGGCCGTGTTTATTCAGCCCGGATTTACGCTGGAATCCAGTTCTGACAGCAGTATTTATAAACCCTTCTTAACCGCCGGATATACATTTGACAGCGGCGTTTATTTCAATGCGCGTTACCGCTACGAGTATACCCGTTATACCAAAGAAAACACCGAGGATCGCAAAACAAACCGCGGTGAAATCTGGCTGGGTTATAAAATTGCCGACTGGCGGTTTGAATATAACTATATTTATAAACACAGTGATCAGATCCTGTATGATAATGATAAGTGGGATTATGAGCAGGATTTGAAAGTGGCTTATAATATTAATAAGCAATGGACACCTTACGTACAGGTTGGTGATGTTTCCGTGCGTAAAACGACGGATGAACGTCAGACCCGTTTCCGCATTGGTGTGCAATATAATTTCTGATCACCGCCGTTGTGCATATGATTGACTATCACCGGTCCGCAGATGCTGACCGGTGTGACAGCCCGCGCAGCGGGTGACAGACAATAACGGCAGCCGATAACAGGGATGTTGCCGGGCTACCTGGAAGACGGAAATTATTCTATACAAAGAGACTTTTTCTGCGCAGTACCTGCCGTCTTAGAACAACCTGTACTGTTAAATCCCCGGGTCAATATCTGATATTTATATATTAAATCATAGCGATGCACAGAACATCTGCATAAATAAGCATAATTCTTGCGTATTTTCGTGATTACTCTACGCTTATATATAGATTTAATTAACCCGCACTTTAATAATTCTTTTTCAGGTCGTCTAACACCGGTAACTCTTTTACAGAAAATATAATTAACCACCCCGTTTATTAAACTGTAACATAACTACTCAATTGATATTAAAGGGATAGTCAGGTTGTTTTAGAGTCTGATGCCGCGTTAAAAACGCTGAACCCGATAAATCATAATAGTTTCTCAGGTGATAGAGATACAAAACAATAATATCAGGTTTCATTGATTAGAACGGATACTTTATGCTGTGAGGAGTTGAACTGATGAATGCGGAAACGTCAACGCCGGGAAAAAGCCGGAATATTTTAATTACGGGTGGTTCCAGCGGTATTGGTGCTGCAACAGTCCGGGCCTTCGCCAGCAGAGGTGATCAGGTGTGGTTTACTTATCATCGGGGTGAGGATCGGGCGCTTGAACTTATTAACGCCTTGTCTTCCCTTGTTTCTATTCCCCCCCAAGCTTTACCTTACGATCAGGGCAGCTGGGAAAGCCTTTTGCAGCTTGTTGACGCTATTCCCGCAGAAATCGACATCCTTGTAAACAACGCGGCTTTAGGAACCAAAACCGTAGAGCTTGCTGGCATAGAAGAACGGCATCAGCAGGACGCATTATTCACGCAAGTCAACTGTCTGGGGCCACTTTGGCTCACCAGGCAGTTTCTCCCAGGGATGTTGAAACGCGGCTACGGGAAAATCCTCATGCTCTCAAGCGTTGATGGTGGAATAGCAGCCTTTCCGGGGTTTAGGGATACAGACGGCATGACCAAAGCGGCAATCGCCTTCCTGACAAGGCAATGGGCGGCGGAACTTGTTCATGATCCCGTCGAGGTATTTTGTGTTTGTCCCGGGGCTGTTGACACGCCGATGTTCCGTCAAAGCACGCTGGATCCTCTATCGTCTGCATCAGCGGATGAACTTATTGCTCAACTCCCGAAGGGGCGGCTCATACGCCCCGATGAAATCGCCGATATTCTGTGGTGGCTGACGACAGACGCCGCTGTCATCATGCATGGCGCCGTTATTGACGCCTCAATGGGACTCGGTGTGCATCCGGGATGCATTACGATGCGCAACCCGCGGACGACGTTGAAAGAGGGCGTAGCATGATGCACAAGGAGGGATACCACGGCTGGCGGGCAGGTGAGTTCGCTGATGCCGTACTCGCAGTGGCCAAAGTGCTGGACGACTATGTCCAGGACTCCCAGCAGGGTGAAGTAACCGTATTAAAACAAACTCCACCGCAGAAGCTGATTAATGACTTGAACATGCGCACGTCCATTAAAGCTGGCGGAATGACGGACAGCACATTAGCCGCATTCATTAAGGCGTATCTGGATCAGGGAACGCGGCTCCACCATCCCGGTTATATGTCTCACCAATGCGCGGTTCCCGATATCGGTTCCGCCATTGCCGACCTGGTGCATGGCGTAAGCAACAATGCCATGTCTTTATTCGAGATGGGCGCCGCCGGGGTAGCGGCCGAACTGGTGGTCACCGAGTGGATGCTCGGAAAAGTGGGCTGGTCCCCCGAAGACTCCGGCGCGATCCTTGTTCATGGCGGTTCGCTGGCGAACCTCACAGCCCTTCTGGTGGCCCGTCATCATATTTTTCCCGATGTATGGCAGCATGGAATGCCGCAAAATGTGATTATTCTCGCGCCGGCAAACGCCCATGTCTCCGTCTCACGGGCGGCTGCCATTCTTGGCCTTGGCAGTCGCGCAGTACACGCACTGCCTTGTGATCGCTTTGGACGCGTTGCCGGTGCGCAGGTTAGCGAGAGCATCAAGGCGCATCATCGTGCTGGCCGCACAGTGATGGCCGTTGTCGCCAATGCCTGCGCAGCACCAACCGGCTTATTCGACCCCCTGGAAGAAATCGCCAGCGCCTGCCATCACGAAGGTATCTGGCTGCATGTCGACGCGGCTCATGGAGGATCTGCCTTACTCGTTCCCGAGTTACGCCACCACCTGCAGGGTATCGCTCAGGCAGATTCAATCACCTGGGATGCGCATAAAATGCTGCGGACCTCAACACTTGCCGCTGCCGTGCTTGTTCGCGCCCGTGCAGACTTAAGCCAGGCATTCCAGCACAATGCCGATTACCTGTTTTTCGACGAACACCGTCCCGGTCCGGATCTGATGCACTACACCATCGAAGGGTCTAAGGCAGAACTTGGTCTTAAGGTCTTTCTTAATCTGGCGCACAGAGGAGAAGCGGGCCTGGCAGAGTATGTCCATAGCCGCCATCGGGCAGCACGCAGGTTCTGGCAAATGATCCTGGCACGAAAAGAGTTTGAGGGACTTTGTGAGCCGGAAAGCAATCTTGTCTGCTTCCGATATGCCGATACACCAGGTCCGGACAGTGACCGGTTACACATCGCTGTGCGCAACGAGCTGATGCAGCAAGGAATCTTTCATCTGGCATCTTCATTTGTTGATAACCGCCGTTGGTGGCGCGCGACTATCATGGCACCTTCAACAGATGCCCCGACGTTTGCCCGTTTGCTGGATACACTTGTGCATACCTATAGAAAACTTTCCCAGACTGCGTTCTGAAATCACTATCCACGATCCGGCTCTGCACTTTGCGGTGTAAAGATCCCTGACATAATGTATTGAGAAAGATTTGGAGGAATATTTCCGATGACCCGAATTGAAATAGTTTATCGTGGACGTACCCATATAATTCACCATCAGGAGTCGATTAAACTCTCTGCGCAGCTCTGTTTTGCAGATAACGCTGTCAATCTTTATGGCATTGCACCGGCTTATGAAGCTCCCTTAAAATATGAGAATAGTCAGGCCAGAGTAACTTCCGGCGGTGCCTGTAACGCTTCGCTTATTAGTTTCGTTCCACATTGTCACGGCACCCATACTGAATGCATCGGTCATATTTTGCCTGAAATACATAACGTAGCTGATCTCAGCATGCCTCTTTTTATGGCTGCCACTTTGATTCACGTTTCGTTAGAACGGGTATCAAAAATGAAAGACCGCTACAACACCCACGCTGAAGATAATGACTGGATTATTACTGAAGAGGCAATTAACCATGCGCTGACCCCGCTAGGTTCAGATTATCTTCAGGCGCTGGTTATTACAACGGATGATAAATCCTGGCTGCCTGACGGCAATGGTGCTCCCTATTTTAGCCATCAGGCAATGGAGAGGGTACTTCAGCTTGGCGTACAACATTTATTTGTGGATATACCTTCTATTGATAAACTGCACGACGGAGGACTGATGGATAACCACCGCTGTTTCTGGGGAATGGCAGACCCCTGCAACCCTATTACTGAACGCAGGCAGGCTTCTGTGACAGAGTTAATTCAATTACCTGAAGGTATATTTCCGGGGCATTATTTTATTTCTCTACAGTTACCGGATTTAACCGGGGATGCGCTGCCCAGCAAACCTCTGCTCTTTCCCTTTTCCTGATTAGCAATAAAACCATGTCTGTATCAGACTATATTAACCCATGATACTGATAAATATTAACCCTTAATCAATGGGTGAATGCTGAAAGATTGCTTTGACGACTGGCGGGATGACCAAAACAGGTAAGCGCGTGGCTCATAAATCCTCAATCATGGTTTGGGCTTAAAACTCGCGGGTAATAAGGTGTGGACGGTGAATGGCATTCAATCCGCAGTCATCAGACGGCAGAAAATCCGGACATAAACCTGCGACTTATCTGCAAGAATCAGACCGTTTGAAGTTATCGCAAGCGGGAAGTATTCATATAATTTATTATGGACTATTCAAGTTATCTTAAATTACATGAGTTATTATCTCTGCAACAACCAAAATCACCTCACAGCGAACAGCGCAATGAGAACCTTTTCATTATTACGCATCAAACCTATGAATTATGGTTTAAGCAATTAATTAATGAAATTCATTATGTCATTAATTTAATCAAAAAAGGAGAAATACCTGAGTCAATCAGCAGCATGATTCGCATAAATACCATCACCCGAACGATGGTAAATCAAATAGCTGTCATCGACACGCTGAAGTTCCATGAGTTTCAGCAATTTCGCGGTTATCTGGGCGGCGCAAGCGGTTTCCAGTCATATCAGTTTGATGCAATTGAAGCGCTTTTAGGAAAGGCAAACAGCAAAAAACTTCAACAATATGAACATGACGATGTGATACAAGAAAGATTAGCGGCAATTCTTCTGCCAGCCTCATTATGGGAAGTTGTACGTACACAACTCCTCGGCTCAGGCGAGTTAAACAAAGAAGAGAAGGATATCTTCCGGGATATTTTAGAGCAGTATTCTTGCGAAGCCCTGTTACTAAACCAGCTGTTAGACCTGGATTCGCTGCTACAAGAATGGCGCTATCGTCATGCGAAACTCGTTGAACGCACTATAGGTCAGTCGCAAGGTACAGGCGGTTCCGCAGGTTTAAACTATTTAAAATCCACGCTCTTCACACCTATATTTGCACAGCTTTGGGCAGCCATTAACTCACCTTAATTACGGCAATGACGGCACTGCTGAGGATATAACGCCGGCAAACTGGCCGCGGGCAGACAGGATAAAAACTAACCGCAACCGTTTAGAAGGCAATCAATATTCAACCTGTTCTCTTTTATCGTTAAAACCCGCCAGCAGGGTGTAGATTAATCTGATTTTTCCTGCGCTTACCTGACGAAGAGTTATATTTATCTATTGGAAAATTACTTCAGAGGTGTTCAGTGCATTGACGCGCTGTGTCGTAACTTGCAAACAGGAGAGCTATTTTGACCACAGAAATTCAGGAAAATCACACCGAAACACCGCTTCTTCCGATATTGGACAGTCGTCAATACGCCTACTTTTTCGACGTCGATGGCACCCTCGCCGAGATATGTGATGAGCCTGATGCCGTCACGATCCCCGCCGATGTTCGTGCCCACCTGCAAACGCTGTTTGCGGCATCTTCAGGTGCGCTGGCACTGGTGTCGGGACGTCCGGTGGAGCAGCTTGATCAGCTGGTCAGTCCTCTGGAACTTCCCGCAGCGGGTGTTCACGGCGCAGAAATGCGCGACGGCAGCGGCAGGATGCACCGCGTCACCTTACCCCGCCACGTGGCAGAAGAGGTGCAACAAACTCTTGAAGCGGGAATGAACGCGCTGCCGGGTACGTTACTCGAAATCAAAGGCATGGCTTTTGCATTGCATTATCGTCAGGCAATGCTGCATCAGCAGCAGGTACTAGCCCTGGCGGAATCCGTCGTAGCAAAATTCCCTGAGCTGGTACTTCAGCCCGGTAAATGCGTTCTTGAGATTAAACCTCGCGGAAAAGATAAGGGCGCTGCGATTTATACGTTCATGCAACAGACACCCTTTTCCGGACGTATTCCGGTATTCGTAGGCGATGATCTGACCGATGAAAAAGGGTTCGAAGTGGTTAACGCCATGCGGGGGATCACGGTGAAAGTTGGCGAAGGTTCAAGTCTTGCGCAGTATCGTGTCAAAACCGTTCACGACGTTTACCGGTGGATTGAGGCGTTACAACGTCACACATTAACATTTAAGAAGGAGTCCGAATTATGAGTCGCCTGGTTGTTGTCTCTAACCGAATTGCCATTCCTGACGGTTCAAAATCCGCTGGCGGGCTGGCCGTGGGCATTCTGGATGCGCTGAAAAATACTTCAGGTCTCTGGTTTGGCTGGAATGGTGAGATAAGTGAAATATCGGGTGAAGAAGAGGATGACCTGCATCTGATGGAAGATAACGGCATTACTTACGCTTCGGTTCCGCTTAATCAAAACGATTACGATCTGTATTATTGTCAGTTTTCAAATGCCGTACTTTGGCCGGCGCTTCACTATCGTATCGATCTGGTGGATTTCCAGCGCGAGGCGTGGGACGGTTACTGCCGGGTCAATAATATGCTGGCGAAAAGATTGCAGCCGCTCATCAAAGCGGATGATATCTTGTGGATCCATGATTATCATTTACTGCCGTTCGCTGCCGCGCTGCGTAAACTCGGCGTAAAAAACCGTATTGGTTTCTTCCTGCACATTCCGTTCCCGACCCCGGAAATCTTTAATGCCGTGCCAACACACGATGAATTGCTCGAAATGATGTGCGAGTATGATTTGCTGGGCTTCCAGACCGAAGGTGACCGTATGGCGTTTCTGGATAATCTCAAATCGCTGGCTGATATTGAAGATTGCGATACACATCAGCACCGGGCGTTTGGCAAAACCTTTGCTACCGGCGTATATCCGATCAGCATTGCACCGGAAAGCATAAAGGAAATGGCCGAGGGCCCGCTGCCACCCAAAATGGCGGCGATGGAACGCGAACTACGCGAATCGAAAAATATTATTTCCTGTGAGCGTCTCGATTACACCAAAGGGTTGCCGGAGCGCTTTCTCGCCTTTGAGGCATTGCTGGAAAAATTCCCGCAGCATCGCGGTAAAGTGCGCTATTCGCAAATTGCCCCGACCTCGCGCGGTGATGTGCAAGCCTATCAGGAACTGCGTCATCAGCTGGAAACCGAAGTGGGGCGCATCAACGGTAAATATGGTGGTATCAACCAGACGCCGCTGTTTTACCTCAACCAGCATTTCCAGCGCAGCCTGCTCATGAAATTGTTCCGCCTGACGGATGTCGGGCTGGTGACGCCGCTGCGAGATGGCATGAATCTGGTGGCAAAAGAGTATGTCGCCGCGCAGGATCCAAAAGACCCCGGCGTTCTTGTTTTGTCACAATTTGCCGGTGCAGCAAATGAACTTACATCGGCACTGATCGTCAACCCTTATGACCGGGATGATGTGGCAGCGGCGCTGGATAAAGCACTGACCATGCCGCTGGAAGAACGGCTTGAACGCTATAACGACATGATGGCGGTGTTGCGCAAGAATGACATTGCGAACTGGGGCGAAAGCTATTTACGCGATTTATACGCCATCACACCGCATAGTGAAAAACACAGCGCCGTCGTGTGAATTTTATAAGCAAGAGGCTTGCAGCATATGCAAAATGCAAATTACCAGACGAACCAAAACGCAATGTTTGACAGCGAAAATGCTGAAAGCGAAGAGACTCGTCTGACCGAGCTCGAGCCGATTGAACTGATCCTTGACCGGATGATGGATGCCGAACCGGAACCAGAGATGATCGAAGGCTTGCCGCCTTCCGATGCCTTAACGCCTGCTGACCGTTATCTGGAATTGTTTACCAGCGTGCAATCTTCAGGGCTTTTCGAGGACAGCAAAACCTTCCCGGACTGCCCGCCGAAGATGGATCCGCTGGACATTTTGCTGCGTTATCGCCGGGTAAAGAATCATCCTGGCTTTAACCTGAAACGCTTTGTTGACGCACATTTCTGGCTGCCGGAACACCGCGATGATGAATACGTCTCCGATCCCGGCGATTCGCTGAAAGAACACATCGATAAACTTTGGCCGGTGCTGACGCGCCAGCCGGAAGATCATGTGCCATGGTCTTCACTGATGCCTTTGCCTCAGGCCTATGTGGTTCCCGGCGGACGTTTCAGTGAGACCTATTACTGGGATTCTTACTTTTCGATGTTAGGTCTGGCGGAAAGTGGCCGTAATGATCTCCTGCGCACCATGGCGGACAATTTCGCCTGGATTATTGAGATATACGGCCATATTCCTAACGGTAACCGCACGTATTATCTGAGCCGTTCACAGCCACCGGTGTTCGCGCTGATGGTTGAACTGTTCGAGGAAGACGGTGTACGTGGCGCACGGCGGTATCTCGATCATCTGAAAATGGAATATGAATTCTGGATGGATGGTGCGGACTCTCTCGCGCCGAATCAGGCGTACCGCCATGCAGTTTGCCTGCCGGACGGTACACTGCTTAACCGTTACTGGGATGACAGGGACACCCCGCGCGATGAATCGTGGCGTGAAGACGTCGAAACCGCTAAACATTCAGGCCGGCCAGCCAACGAGGTTTACCGCGATTTGCGTGCGGGGGCGGAATCTGGCTGGGATTATTCATCGCGCTGGTTGCGTGACGGCCACCGTCTCGCCAGTATCCGTACCACGCAATTTATCCCGGTAGATCTGAATGCGTTTATGCATAAACTCGAAAGCGCTATCGCCAATATTTCCGGTTTGAAGGGAGATAAAGTCACCGAAATTTTATTCCGCCGTAAAGCAGAAAACCGGCGTGACGCCATAAACCGTTATCTGTGGGATGACAACGAAGGTTGTTTTCGCGATTACGACTGGCACCGTCAGCAAATGGCGTTGTTCTCCGCTGCCAGCGTCGTGCCGTTGTATGTGGGGCTTGCCAGTCATTACCAGGCTGAACGGCTTTCAGAGGCTGTACGTAAACGTTTATTCACGCCCGGCGGCATCATGGCGACGGAATATGAAACCGGTGAACAATGGGATAAACCCAACGGCTGGGCTCCTCTGCAATGGATGGCAATTCAGGGTTTCAAGCAATACGGCAATGATGCGCTGGGTGATGAAATTGCCCGTAACTGGCTGAAAACGGTGAATCAGTATTACCAGCAACATCATAAACTGATCGAGAAATACCACATCTCAGGGGGCATCCCTCGTGAAGGTGGCGGCGGGGAATATCCGCTGCAGGATGGCTTCGGCTGGACCAATGGTGTCGTGCGGCGGCTCATTGGTCTGTATGGTGAGAATTACGACTGATCCGGTTTTCTTATCACCACTCTGACCCTGTTCCATCAGCCAACGTTCAAACGCCTGGTGTAGCGCGGCCTTCAGCACGCCTGCCGGTATCAGGGCATGCTGAAGGCAGGGATGTTTATTGGCAAAAAATTTGTTATTAACATGTCAGAGACAGACTTCAGCTGCCTGGTCGACATCCTGTTATTTCAGACGGGGATCTCATTATTCTGGAACTCAGCGAAAGGACATTAACGGATGAGTACACACCCGATCCGCCAGGTTATCGAAGCTTGTGACAAAGCCATATCAGACAGAGATTTCGACTCGCTGATGGCGCATTACGCCGTGGATGCGGCACTGGTGATTAAACCGGGCATGATTGCCCGCGGCAAAAACGATATCCGCAAAGCCTTTATCGCCATCTCGGATTATTTCCAGGATCAACTGGTGGTGAAACAGGGTGAGATGCAGGTGATTGAGGGGGCGCAGGATGCGCTGGTGATCATGGAAACGGTGCTGCACTTCCCCGACGGACAGGGCGGCACAGTGACCACTACCCGTCGTGCCACTTATGTTTTCCGCCATGAACCGGACGGGCGCTGGGTATGTACCATCGATAATTCTTACGGCACCTCGCTGCTGGATCATAAATAAGGCTCCGCAAGGAGCCTTATTCGCATCATCAACCCAGTGTTATCAGCTTCACGTCAGTTTTGACACCCGGCATCAGCTGTTCCAGTCCGTTAATCAGCATATCACCTGCGTCCTGGAGTGCCTGCAAAGGCATGGCGGGCAGGCTTTCGAGGATGAACCACATGTTTTGCGCCTCGCTGTCGAGCCGGGTTCTGATACCCTGACGCCAGTTCCAGCGCCGGCAGGTCACCCCCGTATCATCACGCCAGATAACTTCTCCGGCATCGGGGAATTCAATCACCGGTTCGCCCGCTTTCATGGTGTCAAAAGGCTCGCTGCCATCGGCAAATGTCAGCCTCGGATGGCCGGAATAAGCAGAAATATTTTCGCCACCGACCGGAATGGCATACTGAATGCTCACCGCATTGTAGAGATCGACCACCGGATCGATGGCCGGCATCGTGCCGTCTTTCAGCACGCGTTTTCTGAGGGCATCGGCTGAGCAGGCAGTACGTTTAGGTTTCGCCCCAAAGGCTTTGAAAACCCCGGTCCAGGCGTTCAGATGTTCATCCGCCCAGGGAAAATCATTCTCAACGATAAAACGGCAGGCGCTTTGTAAAGCGGCTTCCGCGATGGCAGGGTTAGTTATCGGCGCGGCCTGCGCAGACACGCTTAATACCCGAAAACCAGGGGCGATTCGCGCAAGTGACGGATCGACTGACGGAGTAACGACGATCATGGAGCGGTCCTGTTGTAAAAATCAGACATTTACTATGCCATCCGTCGGCCTGAAACGAAATTAGCGTTTTGGGATCCCCGGTAATTCCTCTGAGAAACGCGCCGTCATGGCATCTCGTTCATAGCCCCGCTTATCCCTCAAAAATTCACGCCTGGCTAAACCGCCCCCTGCACATAGGCTGTAAACATGTCCGCCAGCGCATCAGCATAAATTTTGATTTCAGCGGCGGTACGCGGGGTGGCAGAAAAGTCCCGGCCAAAAGCACTGAGTGTGGTTGAAAGCAGATCGCCCGCCAGCTGGCGCTTTTCTCCGGCGACATCCGGCATTACCTCATGCATAAAACGATGAAACACTTCCTCTCCCGCCTCCCGAGCTTCCTGCGCCTCCGGGGCGTCACGATAAAACGGTGCGGCGTCACTGAGCGCGCCACGCATCTGCGCTTCCTCACATTCGGAACGGATAAATTCATGCACCAGAATACGTAAGCGCACGGCAGGGGTCTTTTCTGCGTCCTGAAGAATGCTGCGCAGCATATCACGGGTTCGCCGCCACTCGTCGCTTTGCAGACGAAACAAAATCGCCGCTTTATTGGGAAAGTACTGATACAGCGAACCGATGCTGATTCCGGCTCTTTCAGCGACGCGACCGGTAGTAAAACGGGCGGCGCCTTCCTTCGCTAAAACCTGAGCAGCGGCTTCAAGAATGGTCGCCACCAGCCCGGCTGAGCGGGATTGTTTTGGCTCTTTACGTGAGGAAACCTGCGGGATGCGGCGGTGGGTCATGACGGGCTGAGTCCTCAAAAAAGAATGCGAATAGTGGAGGCAACGAAAACATCGCATAATTTTAAACGCGATGAATCACTCGCATTCTAGTCAGTTATGACACGTTGCTCAATGTTAAACAGGATAATCCCATGACCACAGAAAACACTCTGACCTGCGCACCGATGGCGCCATTACTCGACCGTCTTTTCAATGAAGCCAGCGCTGCAGCCCGTTTCGATTTCACGCAGATACCGGAAGAAGAAACTACGCGCATGATGCACAGCAAAACAGAGTATCTGAATTTATATAGTCTGCTGAAACACATGTGGCTGCCGGTATCACGCGAGACAGGCAAACTGCTGTATATGCTGGCGCGAAGTACTAAGGCAACATCGGTGGTGGAATTTGGCATGTCGTTCGGGCTGTCCACGTTGTATCTGGCGGCGGCGTTGCGCGATAACGGCGGCGGTAAGGTCATCACCAGCGAGTTTGAGCCGACAAAAGTGGCAAAGGCACGGGAACATTTTGTGCAGGCTGGCGTGAGCGATTTAGTCGAAATTCGTGTCGGTGACGCGCTGAACACACTGGCCGTTGATCTGCCAGAGACCATCGATTTACTGATTCTCGATGGCGCAAAAGTACTTTATGACGATATTCTGCATTTGCTGGAAAGCCGTTTTCATCCGGGCACGATGATCATCGCCGACAATGCGAGCTACAACCAGAACTATCTTACCCATGTGCGTTCGGCGGAGAACGGTTATCTTTCTGTACCATTCAGTGATGATGTCGAGCTTTCAGTCAGGCTGCGCTGATCAGACACCCGGGCAGAGCGATCCAGGCTCCGCACTATAAAAAACAGGCCGGATGATGTATCCTTCACTGATTATTGGTATACTGGATATAATTACAGTATAAGGAGCGAATTATGGCTGTTGAAACAAAATTTGTTGTTGTCAGAAAAGGTGAAGAGAAAATGACTTTTGCCAATAAGAAAGAAGCAGATGCATACGACAAAATGCTGGACATGGCAGATGCTTTTACTGAATGGCTGTCACAAAGCAATCTCGACCTGGATGAAACACTCGCGGAAAATATTGCGCTTCACCTTGCTGAACACAAAGATACCGTCCAGCATATTTTGCGCACCAGCAAACTGCCCGAAGAGGGGACAGCGCAGCAGCCCGTCGCACCAGCCGATACCACCGCTGAAGACCGGGCTGTCGCTGAACCTGCCGCGACCAAAAAAGTACGTGCGGTCAAAGCAGCCTGATAGAGAACGTCCACATAATGCGGGAACACATCCCGCATTCTTTTATCCTGTCCCCATCTTTATCCTGCCTGATATCGCTGAAGCAAGGTGTCCTGACATTGCTGTTGTGTCCTGATTTTTTCGCGATCGGTTTTGCTGAGCGATGTCCATGTTTCAATCACCTTATCCGCTTCATCCTCATTAAACTCTGGCTTATTGATCGACGACGGAGACTGAGATTGCGTCGAAATATCTTTGATCTGCTCACGGAAATAATCCGCAGTACCATCAGGTTTATTAAGCGCGGAGCTACAGAGGATATTGATATAGGTCGCGGGAGTATGTTGCGAAGTCGTGTCTTCGGCGACAGCAGAACCCGCGATCAACAGGGTGAGTAACAATGCGATTCGTCTCATAGCGTCTCCTTATGTTGAACACCTTAAGGGTAGAAGACTCCACAACCCGGAAGGGCTGCATGCAGGACAGAATAGTCTGAAATGCATAAGAAACCTCAGAGACATGCATTTCCAACCACTGATCCGTTCACGGATAAAACCTGATTAACATTTTGTTACTTATTAAAACTCATCCACATCGCGACATGGTTAACGTTAATAATTACTATTTACATTCTCATTTAGACTGTTCATGTAAAACAATAATAGAAACAGTCTTACACCTATAAAATTTTCCACGGGAATGTGTTATGTCTTTGAATGGCAGGGCGATTTATGCACACCAGTGTGCCGCAGACGCAGGGAGAACTTTTGCGGTTTCATCACTGGCACTGGCGATATTTGTTCTGGTAAATCCGGTACTGGCGGCTGAAAACCTCAGCGGGATAAAAAGCACTGCCAGTACGGATACATTTGGTCAGCAGCAAGATATGGTGATCGAAGGCACGGCGACGCCAACCGGCAGCGACGCACAGGATTACGCCGTCCGCACCACCACCGCAGGCACCAAAATGAACCTGACGCCGCGAGATATTCCGCAATCAGTGAGCGTTATCACTCAACAGCGTATGCAGGATCAGAACCTCCAGTCGGTCGGCGACGTGCTGAATAATACCACCGGCATCTCAACGGAGGTTATTGACAGCGAACGCGTGTCTTATTTTTCCCGCGGTTTTTACATCAACAGTTACACCTACGACGACATTCCGACCTCCGTCAGCGATACCTGGAATTTTGGTGATGCAGCCGAAGACACCGCGATTTATGACCGCATCGAAGTGGTGCGGGGTGCAACCGGCCTGATGACCGGAACGGGTAATCCATCCGCTTCTGTCAACATGGTGCGTAAACACGCCGACAGCAAAGAATTCACCGGTGAGATTAGCGCCGGTTACGGCAGCTGGAACAAACAGCGTTACGTCCTGGACGCTTCCGGTCCGCTGAATCAGGAAGGCTCGGTGCGCGGACGCGTGGTCGCCGGTTATCAGGATCAGGACAGCTGGCTGGATCGCTATCACAAGCGCAAAAAATTCTTCTACGGCGTGGTGGATGCAGATGTGACCGATAACACCACCGTGTCGCTCGGTTACGATTATCAGGAAAATAATACCGCTAACCCGACGTGGGGCGGCCTGCCAACCTGGTATACCGACGGTTCGCGCACCCATTATGACCGCAGCACGAATACTTCCGCAGACTGGACGAATTACGCCATCCAGTCGCGCAAAGTATTTGCTAACGTGAAGCATGACTTTGATAACGGCTGGACATTGCGCGTTAATGGCACACACGGCGAGCAAACGTTTAACGATAAATTGCTCTATCTCATGGACTTCCCGGATCACACTACAGGCACCGGCCTCAGTGGTTTTGGCAGCAAAGACCGTGGCACCCGCAAAGTGGACTCCATCGACACTTATGCCACCGGGCCGTTTGAATGGTTTGGCCGTCAGCATCAGATGGTGGCGGGTATCAGCTACAGCCGGCAGCATAACCAGACTTACAGCGCAGACGGTTCCCTCGATAGTGACACCATTGGCAGTTTCGGCAACAGCTGGGACGGGCGTGTCAGCGAACCGGAGTGGGGAGACTGGTATCTGAATGCGGACGATGTGATTCGCCAAAAAGCGGGTTACTTCGCAACGCGCTTCTCACTGGCGGATCCGCTTTCGTTGATCGTCGGCGCGCGCTATACCCGGTGGAGCACCAACGGCAGCAGCGGCAGTATGAACAAAAACAACATCACCCCGTATGGCGGGCTGGTGTATGACATTAACGATACCTGGTCGGCGTATGCCAGTTACACGTCCATCTTCCAGCCGCAGACTGACCGCGATATTAACGGTCATTACCTGTCACCAACGACCGGGAAAAACTACGAAACCGGGCTTAAATCTGCGTGGATAGACGGTCGTCTGACCGCCACGATGGCAGTATTCCGTATCGAACAGGATAACGTGGCGCAGGAAGACGGCAGCAGATACGTTAACGGTTCGAGCGAACAGGCTTATGTTGCGGTCAATGGCACCGTCAGCAAAGGTGCTGAATTTGAGCTAAACGGCGCGGTGACCGACAACCTGCAAATGACCTTCGGTGCGACGCGTTATGTGGCGAAAGACGAAACCGGCAGCCGTCTCAACAGCAATATGCCGCAGACCCAGCTGAAATTATTCAGCCGCTACCAGGTGCCGGCGATGCCGGATCTGACTGTCGGCGGTGGTGTAAACTGGCAAAACCGCACTTTCCAGAATGCAACCGGACCGGACGGCGAAACCCGTCGCGTATCACAGGGCAGTACGGCGCGGGTGGATCTGTTCACGCGTTATCAGGTAACAAAACAGCTGTCCGTACAGGCCAACATCAACAACCTGTTTGACCGCACATATTATTCATGGCTCAGCGATTACGCCGTTTACGGTGAACCGCGCAATCTTTCGGTCAGCGCAAATTACACGTTCTGATGTGAAGATTTAATGCACAACACAGCAAAGCCCCGTCTGTATTTTCAGGCGGGGCTTTGCTTTTATAATCTGTATCTGGCCATGGGTGGCTAAAAGGTACATATATTATTAAGTATTCCTCCAGTACGCTTTGTTTATACTGATATCCGTTTGACGCAGCACGAATTTAATTGACTCATCATATATAGAGAGGAATTAAAAGTACTATGCGCTTCATAGAAAAAAATCCGGCTGGCAGGGCACCCCTAACCCTTAGACTGGTTGAAACCCGGGAAACGACACCGGAATATGACAATAACGCCATGAATTTTTCCCTACTCACAGACAAAAATGAAGATGTTGCAGCAGGTCGTTGCGTAGTACTAAGTGAACCGGGAAGTCGTGATTATTTATATATCTCGGCAATATATGTTGAAGGAAATACCAACAAACCTACGAAATCCCACCCCAACAGATTTGTCGGGCTGGGTCAGCTTCTCTTATTTTCAGCCATAAGATACGGGATGGAGCAGAATATCGAAAACGCCTCATTATTACCGGTAGATGACAGCCAGGGATTTTATTTAAAAATGGGTTTTCATCCGACTATTATCACGGATACAGTGAACAGGATGGTGGTCACCGGGGTGCCGCTCAGTTCGGGTCATGGGAAATTAAATGCAAAATGGCGCGACCATTTCTACAATGCCTCCTTCCTGAACCCGGATTTTCGCGGCCCCAACTGGTCAGGAAATATTCGCAATATTCACTTAAATTTACGGCATAGAATCATGACTAACTGGACCATTGTCGGGTAACCGAGGTTACGTAAGCACGATAAATGGATGCCATGGTCAATTTATTAGCTCCACGGCATATCTTTATAAGGCAACCACACAACAGGCAGCGTTATTTCAGCTTCCCCAGCGGCTTTTCAGGTAACGCACCGCATCCTGCGTCTGCGGCTGGTTGAGGTAGCTTTCACGGAATAAAATCGTGCCGCTAATTTGTGGTACGGATTCATTCATATCGAGTTGTTTTTTCAGTTCCGGTACGCCACCACTTACCATCCAGTCCGGTTCATTTTTTGACGGTTCGCCCACTTTATACAGCGCCACACCAATATAGAGACGCGTATGAGTGGGCTTTACCACATTAGCCCACCAGTTTGCCAGCACGTCATAACGCGCCGCCTTGCGGGAAAACGGCCAGTACAGTTGCGGCGCAATGTAATCGAGCAAACCCTGCTGCACCCACAAGCGGGTATCCGCATAAGCCTCATCGTAAGCCGCTGCGCCGGAAGTTTGTGAACCCGCCGGATCATGCGACACGTTGCGCCAGACACCTGCCGGACTGACGCCAAATTCCACAGCCGGTTTCAGCTGTTTTATGGTGCGCGAAACCTGCTCAATCAGCATCTGTGTATTGTGACGCCGCCAGTCTGCTTTTGAAGCATAACCCTGACCGTATTTCCGGAACGTCAGGCTATCATCCAGGGCAGAACCCGGTGATTCTGAATAAAAATAGTCATCAAACTGAACGCCATCAACGGGATAACGCGCGACCACTTCCGCCACGATGCTGGTTATCCAGTCGCGTGCATCAGGAATACCCGGGTCAACCACAAAACGATCGCCGGCAGTTCGGATCCAGTCGCGGTGCAACACGAATACGCTGGCAGGGTGCAGCGACAATGTCTGATTCAGTTCCGCCACAGTCGAAGGTTTAGTATTTACAGACACGCGATAAGGATTAAACCAGGCATGGACTTTCATCCCGCGTTTGTGCGCTTCATCGAGCATAAATTGCAGCGGATCATATCCAGGATCCTGACCAATTTTGCCCGTCAGCATATCTGACCATGGCAAAATTTTTGATGGCCAGAACGCCGTGCCGTCAGGCTTCACCTGAAAGAACACCGTATTGATGCCCAGACTTTTGAGCTTATCGAGCTTGGTAATCAGCGCCTGTTGCTGCTGGCTGATGCGCAATGATGCACTGCCGGCATTCACCGAATTAACCGGTGGCCAGTCGAGGCGGGAAACCGTCGCCAGCCAGACGCCACGCACGGGTTCATGGCCCGATACCGGTTTGTCGGGAAGAGGGTGCCGGGCAACTGGCGGAAGTGGCGTCACCAGGGATTTTGGTGGTGTTGAAGAACAACTGGCCAGTAACAATGCAAGCGTCACAACGGCAGCCGGGTGTTTCAAGGCAGTAATAAACGGAAAATGACGGGAAGAGGCGATAATAAACTCCGGTGGTATCTGGTAGCCGCGCGAAAGGAAACATTTTCTTATTATTGAAGTTAAAGTCAATCACTTAGCGCTGATGCCTGCGTGATAGCAAGAAACGCCGCAAACCACCTTATCGTTACAGACGAGTTAGTATACAGGGAGCGCCTCAGCACGATTGAGTGACAGGGCTAACTGTTGCAATATTAACTCACTATTTTCCTGGGGTTAAACCTTACAGGGTGTATTAAATGAAAATGCCGAAATTTATTGTGGCAGAAACGGAAGATCCGCTTGAATTTAATTATCACCTGTTAGCATAAATATTTTTTATTTGCTTTGTACTGCGAAAAATACAGAGTTAAAATTAACATAGGTTTTATAATGAGACTGCAGTCGGTTAATAAAATAATTAATTCAGGAGGTAAACATATACATGTTAATCATTTCTGAAATATATGTCTCGTGTAAGAAAATATCAAACTGGAATTTTGAAGGGTAATATCCGAGAGAATTTTCACTGTTGCTACTGCTGATTTCATTAATGGAAGGCAGAAAATACGTTTAACATCATTCATTGCGATTTTTGCAACACCTGAGTCACTGCATCAGGCCTGTATAACCTGCATTTCGATATACTTCCGTATCGCAATGCCACTACTGGAGATAGCTATGTCTTTTTCATTAGCCAACTGGACGACCAACTGGCAGAAAGACGGACGTTTCAGCAAAAACTATACATCAGTTCTGATAGAGAAAGCCTGCAGGCTGGACAGTCAGTTGAACAATGCCTACTGCAGAGGAACCCTGAAAGTCATTGCCGGGCCTCACCGGAAGGCAGGTCCGGGTGAGGGTGGCGATGCAAGGTGGCATATGACGCTACAGCCTTCGGCCAACAGTAGCTGCTGGCATATCATTCTGGATAACAGCGTGACCCGGCCCGTGAAAATTAACAAACGTGAACTCACGGGGCACGGTTTTTAGTTTTAGGGCGGTTCAGGTTCGGCATCCGGACCTGACCAGCGACTCATTATTCTTTGACAACTGATATCCCAGCCATTGGGATGGTGTTACAGATAAGTTATTAAAATTCACGCGTATTGACGGAGTTTTACTCAGAGGACTTTAGGATAAGGACATACTGTGAAGTAAGAGGAGAAATGCATGAAACCAAGGTTAAGTTTTGCCGTACTTTTTATCTTCATCACCTTCGGTGCAATGGCAAAAGATATGACCCTTATAAAATCAGCCCCGGTTCATCGGGGTGGTTTTAAGAGTCATAATGGCTTTGCGGATACTGCCGAAACGCCGGATGAACACATACGGGAAGACCATCACCGCACGCTTCGCAGTACATCCTGAGAGGTGAATCCAGACCCCGATCCGTCCGGATAGCCCAGGCAGGCAACTCACGGCACACGGCAAACACAGACCTTTATTCCAGATAAATCACCCTGTCTGCCGATGCTATCGTTGTCTCGCGGTGCGCAATGATAACCCTTGTGATGTCCAGTGCTTTGATCGCGAGATTCACCATCGCCTCGCTTTCCTTGTCCAGCGCGCTGGTCGCTTCATCTAAGAACAAGACGGCAGGCTTCTTGTAAATCGCGCGGGCAAGGAACAGTCGTTGTTTTTGCCCCCCCGACAGCCCCTCTCCTAATTCACCGATCAGGGTTTCATAGCCCATGGGCATTTGCTTAATGACGGTATCCAGGTAGCTGGCGCGGACACATTCCTGCATCCAGGCTTCATCCACTTCGTCCGCAAAGCCGCAGATATTTTCCCGGATGGAGCCGGAAAACAGCTTGTCATCCTGCATTACGCAGGCGATCATTTTATGATAGTTATTGATACCCAACTGCTGAATATCGATACCGTTCACCTCGACCCTGCCGTTATCAGGATAAAACAGCCCGCACAATACCTTCATCAAGGTGGTTTTTCCTGAGCCGGACGGCCCAACAATAGCCACACTTTCTCCGGGCGCGATAGTGATGTCTAACCCGTTAAAAATGGGTGGAGACTGACTGTCATAACGGTAACTCAATGCATGTGTTGCCAGCGAAACGGGTTGTAAACGAGCCTCATAAGGGATGTCCGGCTTACGATTTTCCTGCGGATGCAGGGCAATATCGGCAATGCGTTCATTGTGCAAGCTCATCATACGCAATTGCAGCAGGAAATTGGTCAGTGAGCCAATTCTGTCGGAAAACTGCCCGCGAAAAGCGCCGAATGCAACGAACATACCGATAGTCATCTGGTTGTCTATTACCAGACTGGTACCCAGCCACAGGATCACCACCTGATCACAGGCTGAGACAAAGGTGTTGATGCCGCCAAACAGCATGTCCATCTTCGTAACGCGGATCCCGGTATTGATGGTATCGATTTCGAGGTTGAGCCAGTGGGCACTGCGTCTTTCTGCTATCCCCTGCATTTTTACTGTGGCGATGCCGTACAGCGTCTCCATGAAATAGGAACCGGCACGGGCATTTCTGACCAAAGACTCCTCTGAAAGCTGCCGGTAATAACCGTAGGTCAGCAGACGGAGAAGTACATACACGGCGGTGAAGGCCATGACGACCCACGTTAACCAACCTCCGTACAAAATCATCATCACGAGCACGCCGGCCACCATAATCATGTCCATGATGGCGCCGACAATACTGGCGGTGAAGGTGCTGCGCAATGCATCCAGCGATCCGAAGCGTGACTGGATATCCCCCAGTTTGCGACGTTCAAAATAGCCCAGAGGTAACCGCAATAAGTGGTTAAACAACCCGGATTGCCACTGGACATTGATGAGCGTCGTCATGACCAGTGCAGACCAGGCGCGTACCATGCTGACTGCGGCCCGCAACAGAATAAAGAATAACAGCCCCGCGCAGATTAACGTCAGCAGTCCGCGATCGCCTGCAGGGATCGCATGATCCATCACCAGTTGTGTACCAACCGGCATCACAAGGTTGATGGTTTCAATCACCAGTGACAGGCAAAAAATTTTGCCTAGCGTACCTTTAAGGCCATATACGCTGCCCATAAGCGTATTCAGACTGAGCCGTTTCCGCACGGTATGTGCTTTGAATGCAGCGCCTGGCCAGGCTTCAAGTGCTACGCCGGTAAAACTGTGCGACACCTCTGCCATGTTGATGATTCTGCGGCCCCGGGCGGGGTCATGTATGACCACGTGATTACGCCTGACGCTCACCAGAACGACAAAATGGTTAAACTCCCAGTGCAGTATGCATGGCAATTTTAGCGCACCGAGATCTTCCATATCCAGTGATAAAGGGCGTGACGACAAGCCCAGTTGTTCGGCCATACCGGTTAAACCGGACAATGTAGTACCACGCGCCGAGAGGTTGAACTGCTGGCGCAGTGCGATCAGATCAATATTCATACCATAGTGGCCGCAAAGCATCGCCAGGCAAGCGAGGCCGCACTCAGAAGATTCCGTTTGATGGACTAGCGGCACGCGTTGCCGCAATCGTATATCAAGCTGGCCGAGCAGTTTCTTGACAGAGAGTCTATTCATTGACCGGCCCCGACGCGCTGTGTTTCATGTCGTAGAACGGTGACAACATCCACTGATATATCTTCCTTTTTTCCAAAAATAGTGTGCTCTCCGCCTTCATACCATTTTCCAGGTTCAGACGTTTACCACTGTACATGATGGTCTGTTTTTCGGGTCTGACGATCACTTTGTAGTAAGGGACTGCCGAGGTCAAAGCAGCTTTCGGGGCTCCCTGATAGGTCAGCATTTCCTGAGATGAAGCCGGTGCTTTCGAAATCACTGACACCGTGCCGGCAAACTGCCCAAACTTTTGCGCCGGAAAAGCTTCATAACGAATGTTGACCCGGTCGCCTGTGGAAATATAGGGAATAGCATCATTAGGTACCCAAAGTATCAGGGAGTAATGATCAATATTGGGTGGGATGACTTGCAGCAAACTGTCGCCGACGTTGACCATCTGTCCTACCGTGACGCTAAGAGAGTCTACGCGACCGTCAACCAGTGCGCGGACGATGATTGCCCCGCCGGCATCGATATTGAGCAGTTCTTTTTGCAGTTCGTAGCGCTGGAGTTCCATCTGATAAATTTGGTTATCAAACTCAGCGGCCTGAGTGTGGATTTGGCTTTCAAGAGCAGTGATCTGCAGGGCGTTTTGCTCGTTCTGCCCGGTGAGGCCCAACAGATTGTTTTGTTGCTGGTAATAGAGCGCCACCTGATTGGTGAGTTGATCCTTATTGATAAGCCCCTTTGTCTGATATTGCCGGTAGTTCTCCATATTCTCTTTCATAATACGGAGTCCTTCCTCAGCACGCCGGAGTATGTCGTTGGAGCGCTGGAAAGCGGCGATATATTGGGCCTTTTGTTTCTCCAGCATCCCGACAGTGTCTTGTTTACTGCTGTCCAGCCGGCTGATGATTTGTGAAATGCGTTCAAGCTGATTATTGATGTCCCGGCGTTGGTTATCGCTGACCACGCCGCTGCGGGTACTTTTACTCACATCTATCTGATAGATAGGAGTGCCAGCCTTGATTATCTGTCCTTCCGTGACAAATTCTTTGACTACCACGCCCTGAACGGCGGAATAGACGTTAGCCACGCGCGGGTAGGTGCTGATCTCGCCGGTCACGTTCACTCTGCGGGTGTAATTTGCGGCGATGACAAAGGTGAGGAAGATTGTAATAAACAAAAGACATAATAACGCAGTGACCCAGAACGGAATTCCAGGGAGGAGCAGCGCCCGGCCACGCCATTTCATTTTCTGATTATCAATCGCTTCCTGGCGAAACACGGTCTGTCCTTCGTTAGCGTGCGGGGAGGTGAGTAGTCACCTTTATTATGCCACGCCCTGGTCCTGCTCCGGCAAGCGTTTGTTTTAGCATACCGCTGGTTTGTATTATCTACATTTCGCTTAGTGAAGAAGAAAAAACCTTTAAAAACAAAGGATTACATGAAATTAAATGTATTTTTTAAAGCATAAAAAGAAGGAGAAAAAATGAAGATAAAGCAATAAATAGTTAACAAAGTGAAATCAAATGTAACTAAAAGTAATAAAATTGACAAAAAGCTTACCTTTGAGCGTATAACTGTTTTGTACCTTTCACTGCGAAGTCGATGTGCGGCTGAAGAAAATATTTGTCCTCATATTGTTGGTTGGCTTCTATTTCATTTCCCGGGTGGAGTAGTCATATATAGGGATAGTGGGAATTCTAAAGTTTCACTGCTTCTGCAAGTGTCAGTATCCCTGCTAATTGTTTTTCTGGTGGAGACCAAATCAATAGCAGAAAAAAATAACCGTTACGAGGGTAAAAAATGATAAAGGAACTTTCTCAATCTGAAGTAGCTTTAGTTGCAGGCGGAAACGCTAACTCTAATTATGAGGGCGGCAGCAGCAGAAATACCCAGCACAACCAATCATCCTGGAGTCATATGGCTCAGAATGCGCCTACGCATATATACGGAGGCCCGGGAACTGTTGACTGCGCTAATGGTGTTTTTGGTGCACTCGCCAAAGGCTTTCCAAACCCGGGGAAAATGGCGGTCGGTGTGGCTAAAAATGCCGGAAAATGCCTTTCTGATAATGGCGGCCGTGGCGGCGCTTTTGGTGGCGACTCAAATGCTAACAGCGTCAACGGGCAATGCCACTGGTAATAACTAGTTAAAATTATTTTAAGCTACCCTGAGGTAATAATGACGCCAGGGTAGCTATGCCCATGATTCAGCATAACGATGATTGAAGCATCAAATCCGATGACGAAGAAACTTGTCAGTATATAAGGGGACAGGGTAAAGATAAGATAAAGGATGATGATGGCTAAAATTTCAGCACTGGTTTTTTTATATTCCCGACAAAAGCATCTTCCATTATTTAAAAACCCTGTTGTATAAAATGGATTGCGTCGCAGCATTTAAAAGAAAAGTTATACCTTAAGCATAGCGTAAGTGTAAATCATCAAAGCCAATGAGGAATGTACTTCATCACAAATCAGACAATTGAAAACATTTCTGCCATTAAAGATCATGAAGACTTATTGAAAAAGGGGGCGGTCAAAGCAATCATTCCGCTGAATGCACCGCAATTTAACATAATCATGATTATGCGCACTGGAATCGTAAGCTCATTGTAAATCAATGCATCCTGAAAATCTAAAAATAAGGCCGGTCATCATCCCGGCCTTATTGGTTCTTATCAGTATTCGAAAATCACATCATCCGCGATCAGGCATGCGTTACGTTTTTTTGCTCTGTCTTCGATCCGGTATTTTCCAGCATTCTTCGCACCGGAATAATGAGGATGAACAGCACCGCAGCGCAGATCAGCAACGCAATGGAACAACGTGCGAAGAGATCAGGCAGCATATCCAGTTGATCGGCTTTTACATGCCCGCCAATCAAACCGGCCGCCAGATTCCCCAGCGCGCTGGCGCAAAACCACAGGCCCATCATCTGACCGCGCATTCTTTCCGGTGCCAGCAGCGTCATCGTCGCCAGTCCAATCGGGCTCAGGCACAGCTCGCCGAGCGTCAGCATCAAAATGCTTCCCACCAGCCATAAGGGTGATACGCCTGCTCCGCCGCTGTTCAGGACGTTCTGGGCAGCCATCATCATGATCCCGAAGCCCGCTGCCGCACACAAAATACCAATGATAAACTTGGTGATGCTACTCGGGCGCACATTTTTACGCGCCAGCAACGGCCATGCCCAGCTGAATACCGGCGCCAGCAGGATAATGAACAGTGCATTAATAGACTGGAACCAGACGGCAGGAATTTCGAAATCGCCGATCATCCGGTTGGTATAGTCGTTAGCGAACAGGTTAAATGAAGTCGGTTTCTGTTCAAACGCAGACCAGAAGAAGGCTGCCGAAACTAACAAAATGAAACACACCAGCAGTCTGGCGCGCTCTTTGCGGTTAAGTCCGGCGAACAGGAACAGATAGATAAAATAGAGGGCAACTGACGCCGCTATTACGTACACCAGCACGCTGGCGACGGCAACCGGGTTAATGACGATCACCCCCTGCGAGATCAGCGCAACGATGGCTGCCACAGCCGCAGCCAGTACCAGCAGCCAGGCACCCACGCCGTTTTTCTTAGCAACCGGACTGTTCCAGGTCGAATCCAGACCTACTTCGCTGTCGTAACGTTTCATGGAAGGCACGGCATACAGGCGGAAGATAATCAGCGCCACCAGCATACCGATTCCCCCGATACCAAAGCCCCAGTGCCAGCCATGCGTTTTTATCAGCCAGCCGGAGATCAGCGGCGCGATAAACGACCCCATATTAATACCCATGTAAAACAATGAGAAACCGCCGTCACGACGCGCATCACCTTTTTTATACAGTGTGCCCACCATAACCGAGATGCATGTTTTGAACAGGCCTGAGCCGAGAACAATGAACATCAGGCCGATGAAAAACAGGCTGTCGCCCATGAAAGCGGAAAGCGCGATCGACAGATGGCCGAGCGCAATCAGAATCGATCCGTACCAGACCGCCCTCTGCTGCCCGAGCCAGTTATCTGCCAGCCAGCCCCCCGGCAGTGCCGCCAGATACATACAGCCAGCAAATATACCGACGATAGCCGAGGCGTTTTCGCGTGCAAGCCCCATGCCGCCGTCGTAAACCGTCGCCGCCATAAACAGGATAAGTAAGGGACGGATGCCATAAAACGAGAACCGCTCCCACATTTCAGTGAAGAACAATGAGCCGAGCGGATAAGGATGGCCGAAGAAAGTCCGGCTTTCGTTTTTATTAACAGAGGAATGCATAAATTCTCCAGAGAAGGTCTGTCGTAATCGTTGTGAATACCCTTGCCCGGCGGCTGTCTTGCAGCCGCTCTTAAGCATTCAGCGGTTATTATTTGATTGCTGAATACCGGTATTGTCTGGCATTAACCGCAGAAGTTTTAGAGGAAAAGTCGACTAATGTCCACTTTTACAGATTTTATAGCGGCAAAAAAAACGGACATGGCAGGTCAATTTACGAAAAAATCCGCATGAGAGAAATGCATTCTCTTTCACAGGCTACCGTGAGCAAAATAGGTGCCGCTATAAGGTATGGGCAGATAATCGTGAAAGAGTTGTTTTAACGTCTGTTCAGGTTCGATATCCGCAAACAGTTCAGGATAAAGGGCTTTTGCCATAAACTCGGTGGCGGCAACATGCCACGGGCTGAGGTAGAAATTTTGCCATATCATCCCGGTGTGGCCGTTAAGCAGCGCTTTAAGTTCCCGCAATCCGTTCTGTCTGGCGGTGAGTTCCCGCAGACTTTGCTGGGCTATTTCCGGTGTGATTTCAGGCCCCAGTTTCAAATCATTCTGATCTTCAGCGGAACCGGCCCCTGTGGCGAAATAAACCTCAGGTTGCGCCATGATGACCGTTTCCTCATTCAGCCGGCCAAAGACCCCTTGCACTGTTTTTCCGGCGATATTATCCCCTCCGGCAAAATTGAGCAGTTCACCCAGGCTACCTTTCACAGCAGTCACACAGCATTCATTGCGGCGTCCAAGATGTAACTGAAGCAACACCGTCGGTTTATGGCCGGAATAAGTGGCCAGCCGATCATGAATGACCTGCATATGCGCATCATAAAAATGATTAAACGCCTGAGCCCGTGCAGTCTGGTTAAGCACTTCGCCCAGAATATTCACACTGCGCTGAGTATTTTTCAGCAGATGGACACGAAGATCGATTTTCACTACCGGAATATGCGCCGCGTTGAGCATCTCTTTAAGACGCAAATCTGCATCGTCATAGCGCGCAAGACTGGGCAGGATCACCAGATCCGGTTTGAGCGCCAGCACCTTTTCAGGGTTCATATCATTTGTTCCGCCCAACCCCAGCGACGGAATCGCCAACATCTGCGGAAAACGCCGGGCAAAAATATTCCAGGTCTGGCGGTCATATTTCTTCAAATCGAGTGGCCAGCCGACAACCCGTTTCACAGGGTCACCGGTTTCCAGCAGGGCCAGCGTATAAAGCATCCGGCTTTCGCCAAGCACGATACGTTGCGGATTATCGGGAATGTTCACCGGGTTACCGTCGATATCGATGACGGTGCGTGCCTGCACACCGACGCCCGTCAGTGCCAGCAGCATAAAAACCATCGTCATGACACTGTATTTGCGCATCAGATGCGCGCGCGGCAAAAACCGCCGATCAGAATTCAACACTTGCCTGCACCATAAGATTACGGGTTTCACCTTCACGTACGCGCAGGTTACCGCCGCTGGACGTGTAATAATGTTTGTTAAACAGATTATTCAGGTTGAGTTTAAGCTGTGTCTTCTCCCCGAACAGACGGTTATTCCATGCAACAAAGCTGTCAGCCACAATATAATCAGGCAGCGTGAAACTGTTTTCCGGGTCTCCCGCCCGGCTCCCCACATAACGCGCACCGCCACCGATACGGAAATCTCCCGGCAGGCCGTTAATCACCAGATTATGGCTCAGATAGAGCGCACCCGAATGACGCGGCGCATTTTGTAAGCGGTTGCCGTTATTCGCTGAATTTTCACCATCATCCACAATTTTGGCCTGGTCATAGCTGTAACTGGCACTGACTTCCCAGTCAGGAAAGATTTCACCATTCAGTTCAAACTCTGCTCCGCTGGAACGCGCTTTATCAATGGCGCGTGTTTCGCCGTTAATGCTCAGTGACATGTCACGTTCATCGATGCGGTAAAGCGCCACGCTGGCAAACATGCGTGGCGTAATCTGCCATTTACTGCCCACTTCCCAGGTGGTGCCCTGTTCAGGCTTTCCGACATTGCCATCATCATCGACATCCGTTGAGGGGGTAAAGGATTTACTGACGCTGCTGTATAAAGACACATCGGGCGTGACTTTATAAATCAGACCGGCCTGTGGCAAAAACTTATTCCCTTCGGAATCCAGTGTCTGAACAACCGGATCAAAGCCTTTTGAAGCACGTTGCTCATAGTGCTGATAGCGGCCACCCACGACCGCAATCCAGTCTGATGTCAGTGAAATGCTGTCTTTTGCATAAACCGACCGGCTGTGGATCCGGTTCAGGTTATTGCCATTAGCCGTATTCTCAGTGGTGCTGTTGGCGACCGGGGAGAGAATGTCATATTGCGGATCAAAATAGTTAAAGCTGCTGTTGGCTTTTCCCTGGTATTGATGTGCACGATACGTCTGGTTCATCTCATAGTCTGTACCCAGCACAAGATCATGATTCATGCCCAGAATGTCCTGCGTACCCAGCAGATCCCAGGAAACGTATTTGGTCTTATGGTTAAAACCGCGGTTGGCATCCGCCCTGCGCGTCACGGCGCCGGTGGTGGTGTTCACCGCCGTCACCCTGACCTCGTCATTATTGTAGCGGCGCTGGTTCCAGCCAAGCGTCAGACGAGTACTCCAGTCATCGCTGAACTGCCAGTCATAGTGAGCGTTGAGCGTTTTATTATGGCCCCAGGCACGGTTTGATTTATCATCCAGCCGGTTTTTATAGCCGATATCGATAGGCTTACCGTTAATAAAAGCGGTTCCGCGATCATAAGGTATATCGTAGCGGTAATCTGAATAGCTGATCAGAAAACTGGCCTTTTCGCCATACCATTGCAGCGAAGGCGAAATCAGCGTGTGCTTATCGCTGCCAAAATTACGCCAGTAATCCTGATCTTGTTTTTCCGCAATCATGCGCACGGCAAAACCATTGCCAAGCGGACCGGTGACATCGACTGTCCCTGCCCCGCCGCCTTCACTGGCGTAACGTCCGCTGACTTTTGTGTGCCAGTCATACTGCGGCTTTTTACTGACAAGGTTAATGACACCGCCGGGATTTTGGATCCCGTAGAGCAATGATGCTGAACCTTTTAACACTTCAACACGTTCGGTAGTGGCATCAAAATTGAGACCCTGGCTGCTGCGCACGCCGTCGCGATAAACGGAGCCATCAGAGTTGGAACCAAATCCACGGCGGACAAATCCATCTTCCGTACCTGCGAGAGTATTCCCCTCACTGACACCACTGACAAAATGCATCGCATCAGCCAGGTTTGTGGCCTGATAGTCGTCCAGTTGTTGCCGGGTTACCACACTGACTGACTGTGCCTCGTTAAGACGCGAGGTGGGCGTTTTACTGGCAACAGAACTGGTTCCGGCGCTATATGATTGATCGTCAACTCCCGGCCCGGTGATCGTTAACGTATCGCTTTCCCCCGCTGAATATCCTGTAACAGGTGTCAGCATCACGACACCATAAATCGCAGCTAAAATGGCTGGGTGGTCTTTTCTTTTAAAATCAAACAGCGTGTTATTCTTCATTTCAATGAACCCGGTGTTAAAAATGACGTCTTTTTCCGTAAAGAAATTCCGGACATACCAGTAACGACAGACACACAGTGTGTCCGGTTAACGCTCCTGACCTGTCCGGTTAATGTTGTTATTCTGATCCGGCAAAGGAAAACCGCCGTAATGCAATTGATAATCATTCCAACATGCGGAGATGTAGTAGTAAATGATATGTTTCAGAATTTTGCTACATCAAAAAACGCCACACCCTGTCATCAGCAACAGAATTATCCTTTATAAGTCATTGTTTAATAAAAAATTTAAATATAAATCATTTAATATCGCCCACAAAACATTGCTCAGGGGCATAAGAATGTGAATATTTTTTTTCATAAAAACACTACATTGTGAATATGATAAAACCGGGTAAAGGGTAAAAACGACAAGGATCGGTAAAAACAAATGGCGGCGACTCCGGTAAAAAAACGTATTGATGTCTTCGGTGAACGTTACCGTGCACGTATCTCCTCACTTTCCCCCGGCTTACAAACCGTTGCGTCTTATATATACAACCATCGTGAATCGGTGCTGGAAGCAACAGCAATGGATATTGCAACCGCGACAGAGGTTTCAGATGCCACTGTAGTCCGCGCCGTTCAGGCGCTCGGTTTTGCGGGTTTACGCGATATGAAGAAAACGCTGGAAGCCTGGTTTGGCACAGCGGTTAATTCAGAAGAGAAAATGATTACCACGGTCAGTGAGCTGGCCAGTGATATCAATTCGGGCATCGACTTCGTTCTTGACGGGCATAAGCGTGCCTGTGACACGCTGGCGCAGCCAGCTAACCGTCAGGCTATTTCTGAGGCTATCGCCTTGCTGATTAATGCACGTCAGGTGGCGGTGTTTGGCCTGAACGCTTCCGGTATTTTAGCGGACTACAGCGCCAGGCTTTTTACCCGAATCGGCATTCCCGCAGTGTCACTTAACCGCTCAGGCATTGCGCTGGCGGAACAACTGATCAATCTGCAGCGGGGTGATGTCCTGATTATGATGGCGCAGAAGAGTGCTCATCGCGAGGGCAGAACGGCAATACAGGAAGCAAAGCGTCTGAGTATCCCCCTCATTTTACTGACCAACGCCAGTGATTCTTTTTTTGCGAAACAGGCTGACATTGTCATCACTATTCCGCGCGGGGGTGAGAATGGCAGAATGCCACTCCATGGTACGGTACTGGTGTGTCTGGAAATGCTGATTTTATCCGTTGCCTCGGCCACCGCATCGCGAACCATGAAAACCATGAAACGCATCCAGGATCTCAATCAGTCTCTGAAGTCAGCCAATAAAATAAGAAAATTGCAGGACGGGGGGACATAAACAATCAGCATGAAGAAGCGGGAGATGAATAACACGGCCCCCCCGCTTACTGTCGCTGTCCGTGCGGCGTTTCTAGAGAAGTATCTGCCGGTTAAGCGGTTTGAACCGGCAGATATCGTAATCATACAATTTACCGGGTTCAGTAGGAAAGGTGTCATAGGAACCGCTGATATACATGCCTTCCCTGAAAATAACGACCTCATCTACAGGCACGGGATGCTGACATGCGGCGCAAACCAGAGAATGTACGGTTTCTGCCAGGGGCGTATTCACTGCGGCGACGAAACGATCTGATCCGCATTGCTCGCAAACAATATTAATATCCGGCATGTGATGCGCTCTGCACAAAAGGAAAGTGAATCCTTCAAATATAGCATAATTGGAATAATCTTATTGCTAATTCTGAACTCATTCCCTATCAAAACATTGCAGGCAAAAAAAAGCCCGCAGGCAAACAGCGGGCAATCACACAGACAGGAATAATAAAAAGCAGTGGTTATCTGTAGCGAGGTACAGATGCATTAATCATAGCCAGCTTTATCTTCTTCGCGAGCCTGCAGCCCTTGCCTTTTAAAAATAGGAATACTCCGCATTTACTCCGCCTTGCTGACACGCCAGATGCTGTTACCTGCATCGTCGGCGATCAGCACTCCGCCCTGTTTATCCATTGCCAGTCCGACCGGTAAACCGCGAACATGTTTCTGATCATCGGTGAGGAATCCGGTCACCACCGGCTGTGGCAGCCCGACGGGTTTACCATTTTCAAATTTTACCCACATCACCTGATAACCGTTCAGCGGTTTGCGGTTCCAGCTGCCGTGTTCACTCACAAACGCGCCACCGCGATATTGCGCCATATTGTCGCCGGTATAGAACAGCAACCCGAGCGGGGCAACATGTGAACTGATGGCATAATCCGGTTTGATGGCTTTTTCGACCAGATCCGGACGCGGTGGTTTGACGCGCTCATCCACATGTTGTCCGTAGTAGCTGTAAGGCCAGCCATAGAAACCGTGCTCTTGCACAGAGGTCATGTAATCGGGCACCAGGTCGGAGCCGATTTCGTCGCGTTCATTAACCACTGCCCACAGCTTGCCGCTTTGTGGCTCCCATTGCAGACCGGTCGGATTGCGCAATCCGCTGGCATAAATACGGCTGGCACCGGTTGCGGCATCCACTTCCAGAATGGCCGCGCGCCGGTCTTCTGCACCGATACCGTTTTCAGTGATATTGCTGTTGGAACCGACCCCGACGTACAATTTGCTGCCGTCCGGACTCGCCAGCAGGGATTTAGTCCAGTGATGGTTGATAGGCCCGCCTGGCAACGCTGTCACCACCTCACCCGGTGCGGTGATCTGCGTTTCACCTTCCTGATAAGGGTATTTAATCAGGCTGTCCGCGCTGGCGACCCATAACGTATTACCGGTCAGCTGAATACCGAACGGTGAATTTACACGGGCAATAAACGGATGTTTCTCCCATTTACCGCCGGTATAGCGCAGCAACGTAATACGGTTACCGCCTTCGCCGCCTTTACCGGAGCATTTCTGCACCATCCCCATAATTAACTCTTTCGGCCTGAAGATGAGTTTTTTCGCCGGACCATTAGATTCCGCAACCAGCACATCGTTATTCGGCAACACATACACCTGACGCGGGTGCTTAAGCCCTTCCGCGATTTTTTCGATCTTTAGCCCGTCCGCCACTTTCGGCATTTCACCGGTTTTCCACGGTATGCCTTGCGGCACTTTCATGGGTGGCAGCAGGAAGTTTTGCGCTTTCGGCAGTTCAGGATCCGCACCGGTTTGTTTCTTCGGGTCGATTTGTGAACTGTCATCACAACTGCTCAGTAATGCGACGAGCGTCAGTGCGAGTAACGCGCGTTGGTGATTTTTCATGGTCTTATCTCCTTATACTGTGCGTGCACGTAACGCGAGCTGGACATTTCCCACCAGCAGCAACACCACCACCAGCGAAGAAAGCGTGACTCCCATTGGTACAACCGCATAAGCATCACGGCTGTGAATAAAGGCATTGAAAATAGCCAGCACCACGGCCACCAGATTCAGCCAGAAATGGGTTTTTAACGGCGAACCGGCAGGCGTTTTGCGCCCTGCCCATACCTGCACCACGTTGATCAGCCGGGGAATAATGGCAATGATCAGCCCGAGCACAATCAGCCAGCTGGCAGCGTCAGTCCACATCGTGATGAAAGTCTTCATATAGAGGATGTCGAAGATCCAGGCTGCGACAAAGAAACCAAGAGGAATGGGATTTAACAATTCGTACAGCGCCGTTGCGACACCCCGGCGCGCTGAAATCGGCTGCGTTTGCATGTTCTTCTCCTTAACTTATCCATAGCTGACCGCGTTAAAAGCGCGGCCCCCCTCAGGCGTACCTGTAAAAGATTAGTAAAGATGAAGAGTTATGACGAATTCATTAGCAGCGTAATGATGTATGACGGGGCAATACCTGCAGCACTGGCAGATGTTTGCCTGAATGAAAAAAGCCCGTCATATGACGGGCTTTGGCGTTTCCGACCGGTAATCAGACCGTGCCGGTACCGCCATCAGAACACCAGACCTGCCCTGAGGCATAACTGTTTTCATTTGAGGCCAGCGTCACGTACAACGGGGCGATTTCCGCAGGCTGCCCCGGACGTTTCAGCGGTGCCTGTTGACCAAAGGATTCGATTTTTTCCTGAGGCTGTCCGCCGGAAATTTGTAACGGCGTCCAGTACGGCCCCGGCGCAACACCGTTCACCCGAATTCCGTCATTCGCCAGCTGTTTGGCCAGCGCTTTGGTGAAAGCCATGATCGAGGCTTTGGTGGAGGAGTAATCGAGCAAATTATCACTCGGTGAAAACGCCTGAACCGAAGTCGTGTTAATGATCGCACCGCCGCGCGGTATGAATTCCAGCGCCGCTTTAGTTATCCAGAACATGGCGTACACATTAGTTTTGAACGTGGCGTCAAATGCCTCGGTGGTCAGATCCTTAATCGAATCACAGAACTGCTGACGACCGGCATTATTGACGAGCAGATCCAGCCCGCCGAGCTTTTCTTGCGCTTCCTTCACCAGTTGCTGACAGAATTTTTCATCGCGGATATCCCCCGGAATGGCGACCACTTTCCGCCCTTCTGCCCACAGCAGATCGACCACCTCTTTGGCATCGGCCTCTTCGTCGGGCAGGTAATTGATGGCGACCTGCGCACCTTCGCGGGCGAACGCGATCGCCACCGCACGGCCAATTCCGGAATCACCGCCGGTGATTAGCGCCTTACGCCCCTCCAGCCGGGCACTGCCTTTGTAAGTTTTTTCGCCGTGATCGGGGACAGGATTCATTTTGCTGGCCAGCCCGGGGAAGGGTTGTTTCTGATGCTCAAACGGGGGGGTCGGATACGCATCAACATGAGGTTCATTGAGGGATGTCGGGATTGTTTTATTGTTCATAAACACTCCTTATTTTAGAAATGAAGGAACCTTAAAAATAGACCATCCTGGGCAGCCTGTGGGCATCATCAGACTGTTCTGAATATCCCGCATTCCGGAGTCAAAACTATCTTGCAGGTAATGCATACGCCACCAGCGCATCACCGGACGTCGTCCCCAGCCCGCCGTGTCCGCCGGCGGCAATCACCACAAACTGTCGTCCATCATCGCCGGTATATGTCATCGGCGTCGCCTGCCCCCCCGCCGGAAGTCGCGCACGCCAGAGTTCGTTACCCGTCGTTTCGTCGAATGCGCGGAAATAGTTGTCTGCCGTGGCTCCGGTGAAAATCAGCCCGCTTTGAGTAATAACATTACCGCCCATCATGAAAATGCCTGTTGGCAATGGCACATTAGTATGTGTGCCGAAAATGTTCATGTCTCTGGTGGTTCCCGCCGGTCTTTCCCAGGCAATTTTTCGGGTGGTCAGATCAACCGCAACCAGTTTTCCCCACGGTGGCGCATTACACGGTGCCTGCAGAAAGCCCAGCCACGGTTTGACGATGGCCGCCCACGGCGTGCCATATTGCGGGCCAACGGAGAACTCTTTGGGTTTGGGATAAGGCTGATTACTGTTCCATCCGGCCCATTTGTGCATCAGCCCTTCCTTGATCGCATCGGCTGATTTTTTCACTTCCATTGTGAACGGGATGTAACTGGTGTTGGCAATCAGCACATGGCGGATCGGATCTACCGAAGCACCGTACCAGTCCATCACACCGTCGAAGGCCGGATAAGCAATGGATTTACCCTCCGCTGGCGGGGTGAACTGTCCCTGATAGCGCGCACTTTTGAACTGGATCCGGCAATACAACTGATCAATGGGTGTTGCGCCCCACGCGTCAGTTTCTTTCAAATCTGGCGGAGAAAGATTGGGCATGCCGGCAGAATCCGGCTGCGTTGGCGAAAGATGTTCGCCCGGCAAAGAGGGAGAGGTGTGCACCGGTTTTTCGTTTACCTGCGCCAGCGGTTTTCCGGTACGCCGGTCGAGCAGGAACAGCTGTCCCATTTTGGTGGTCTGCACCAGCGCCGGCACCGTCGTCCCGTCCGGCGAGGGCAAGTCCACCAGCGTCGGTCCGATCGGTACATCAAAGTCCCAGACATCGTGATGCACCGTCTGGAAATGCCAGCGTTCCTCACCGGTCTGAATATCCAGCGCGACAACAGAACTCGAATATTTTTCGTCAAACGGACGGCGTCCGGCACCGTAATAATCCGGCGTCGCATTGCCGAGCGGAATATAAACCAGACCCAGTTTCGGATCGCCGGTATAGGTTCCCCAGCCGTTGGGCGTACCACGGTTATAAACTTCACCCGGTTTGAGCGGTGCATTCTGCGGATCCCGGCCCATATCCCATGCCCATGCAAGCTGGCCGGTATTTGCATCGTAAGCCCGGACGACGCCGGAAGGTTCACCGGTAGACTGGTTGTCATAAATCCAGCCGCCCAGCACAATGTGTCCGTCCATCACCATCGGCTGCGAAGTAATGAAATGGAAGCCCGGTGGCACATCGCCCATATGGTCAGTCAGGCTGACAAAACCGTTATCGCCAAAGGAGGAACACGGCTGACCGGTTTGCGCATTCAGTGCTACCATCCGTGCCGCACTGGTGGTCGCGATGATTTTTTCCGGACATATTTTATCATCGGCTGACTGGCTGTATGCCACGCCACGACACGCCAGGTACTCATTGGCTGAGGTGTCAGTTTTAGGATCGAATTTCCATCGCTGAGTGCCCGTCGTGGCGTTGAGTGCAATCACTTCGCGGTGCGGCGTACAGATAAACAGCGTATTCCCGACTTTAATGGGGGTCACTTCGAAATTAAATTCGCGTCCGGCTTTATCCTCACCCTTCCTCATCACATCACCGGTGTGAAACTCCCAGGCAGGTTTAAGCTGGCTGACATTAGCGGGGGTAATCTGCGTCAGCGGTGAATAACGCTGCCCGGCTTCTGTCCGGCCATAAAAGCGCCAGTCGTTACTTTCCGGTGAGGTGGTCTGTGCTGCGCCTGTCTGTGCGGGAACGGGCTGATAATGCACAAAACGTGACCCGGTCACCTGCCAGCCAGTATAAAAAATGCCCGCAATCGCCACCACGTACACCAGCCCGGCCAGTGTGCCGGCGTGGTGATTGCCCCGTGTTGCCATCACCTGACGGGTGATCAAGGGCAGGCTGCACCAGATGCCTAACAATGCCATCACAAACAAACGCGGCATCAGTTGCCAGCCATCCAGGCCGACTTCCCATACCGACCAGATGCAACAAACCAGAAATGTCAGCAAATACAGCCAGATCCCGCTGCCATGACGGCGCGCGATAAAAATGCCGCTGATCAGATAGCCGGTGCCAAAAACCACATACCAGGGTGAGCCGCCGATAGCCGCCAGCCAGACGCCCAGCAGCAGATACGCCAGCCCGATGACACCCACCACAAGCCCGGTCATGAACGACCAGGTAATAATCCGTTCATTGCGCATAGTGATTTCTTTTGCAGGAAAAGGTTATTAAAGGATATCTGGCATTAAACTGAAGTGGCGGAACCGGGGAAGGATAAATCAGCAAGAGGCCGCTAATACTTTTATTTTCAAGAGGAAAGCGACAGAGATAATGTGTCTCAAAAGTTTACAGAGATGAAAATAATTCAGTACAAAATCAGCGGGTTTAGTAAATACTCAACCTGATTTGCATTTCGACACAAAAAAATTCCCCAGCCTGCGCTCACTTTCTCGTTATTATCCTGTCCTACAGAAAAAGCACAGGCTTCGGCTTTACCGCTCATAAAACGGACTGGCGGCAGATCATCGAGGCTGGCATTAAGTTGATGGTTTTAACGGGATAATCTATGCGTCATTCTAAAATTGTTATGTTATCAGCCCTGGTTGTTTCATCGTTGTTACCCCTGGCTAACCCGGCATTTGCAGCGTCAAACTCCCATGAGATCAAATCGTTCTACGATGATTCCAAATTGTATTCTATCGGCGATCAGGTCCCTGCACTCTACCGCACCAAACCGTATGAAATCGTCGGCTGGCAGGAACGTCACCTGCCTGCTCCGGATGCAGGCAGCCACTGGACTTACATCGGCGGAAGTTATGCGCTGATCACCGACACCGACGGGAAGATCCTCAAAGCCGAAAACGGCGATATTTATTTCCAGTAAGAAGAAAGCCGGATAATGAACATGAGGCCTGAAGAGATTCAGGCCTTTTTTATTCAGATGTCCGCTGCGCTAATCTCACTTTCGAAAGTAATAAATAGCGGAAATATCAGTCAAATAAACATATCATTATGCGTGAACAGGGTGGGTTCATGCAGTGTTCAATGCCATATTGCCGGATGAACAACGCGAACTATCAAAATCAACAATGAGCATTTGGCTCTACTCTCTCCGGGGCTCCCATGAGCGACTCGCAGCAACGCCATTCCGTGCGCAAGCACCCCATGAAACTCAGCACGTCAGTCAGCCTGATGATAAGCGCCGTGATTGCGTCCGTGTTGCTGGTTGTCCATATGCTTTATTTTGTGCAGGTAAGCGACACCACCCGTGATGGCGTGAAAGATAAAGCTCTGGCCGTCGCCAGAACCATGGCTGATTTGCCCGAAACAAAACGCGCCCTCTTGCTGCCCCCTGACAGTAATATTATTCAGCCTATCGCCAGTGCGGTGCAAAAACGCAATGACCTGTTGTTTATCGTGGTCACTGACATGGACGGCATCCGTTACTCGCATCCGAATGCGGATGTGATCAGTCATCATTTTATCGGCGATGACATCAATCCGGCGCTGCTCGGCAACGAAAATGTCTCAATTAACAAAGGTACGCTGGACAAAGCATTGCGCGTATTCACGCCGGTTTATGATGATCACCATAAGCAAATCGGCGTAGTCGCCATTGGAATTTCACTGGTCAAAGTCACGGAGCAAATCAATAAAAGCCGCTGGAGTATTCTGTGGACAGTACTTTTTGGCCTGATAGTGGGTGCACTGGGCACTTACTGTCTGGTGAAATTGCTTAAACGCATTTTGTTCGGGCTTGAACCTTATGAAATTTCGACATTGTTTGAACAGCGTCAGGCGATGTTGCAGTCGATCAAGGAAGGCGTGATCGCCGTCGACGATCAGGCGCATGTCACGCTGATTAACCAGACGGCCCGGCAAACTTTCCGCGAAACCGCCATCGACGTGGAACCGGATGCGGATTCCCTGCCCCTTATCGCCAACCTGCGCGGTGTTCTCAATACCGGCATGCCGCGCCGTGACGAAGAAATCAATTTCAAGGGACGTCTGCTGCTGAGCAATACCGTACCGGTACGCAACAACGGCGTGATTATTGGCGCGATCTGTACGTTCAGGGATAAAACAGAAGTCAGCCAGTTGATGCAGCGTCTGAGCGGCATGGTAAACTATGCAGATTCGTTGCGTGAGCGTTCGCATGAATTCATGAACAAGTTGCATGTGATCCTCGGATTACTGCATATGAAAAGCTATGCTCAGCTTGAAGATTACATTCTCAAAACCGCCAATAACTATCAGGCGGAAATCGGTTCGCTGCTGCTGAAAATAAAGTCTCCGGTGATTGCCGGTTTCCTGCTCAGCAAGATTAACCGCGCATCGGACACACGGCATTTGTTAACGCTCAGCGATGACAGTTTACTGCCGGACAATAATAACGAAGATCAGGTGGCGGCACTGATTACCGTGCTGGGCAATCTGATTGAAAATGCGCTGGATGCGCTTGGCGATCAGTCTGATGGTGAAGTCAGCGTCTTGCTGCACTATCAGAATGGCTCGCTGGCCTGCATCGTCAGCGATGACGGGCCGGGCATTCAGCCGGAAAATATTGACGCAATATTCGAAAAGGGTGTGTCGTCGAAAGGCGAACAGCGGGGCATGGGGCTTTTTCTCGCTAAACAGCAAGTGGAAAGCCTTGGCGGAACGGTGACTGTAGAATCGGAACCCGATGTTTATACCCAATTTTTTGTACAACTTCCCTGGGATGGCAAGAGGACAAGTACTTGATCAATGTACTGATAGTTGATGATGATGCCATGGTGGCAGAGCTGAACCGGTGTTATGTCGGCCAGATTGACGGTTTCACATGCTGCGGCACTGCGTCGACCCTGCAACAGGCGAAAGATCTGGTGCTTAATTCAGCACTGCCTATCGACCTGATTTTGCTCGACGTCTATATGCAGCAGGATAACGGGCTGGATTTACTGCCTGAACTGCGTAACGCCCGCCGGCCTGTCGATGTGATTGTCATTTCTTCCGCTGCGGATGCAGAAACCATCAAAAAATCGCTTAATTATGGCGTGGTCGATTATCTGATTAAGCCGTTCCAGTTTTCCCGTTTTGAGGAAGCACTGACCGGCTGGCAGCAAAAGAAAACGCTGATGGATAATCAGCAGTATTACGAACAGTCAGACGTTGACCGGCTCATCCATGGCAGCAATCCTGCAGCGGCGGACACCAAAAAGCTGCCGAAAGGCTTAACGCTGCAAACATTACGGACGTTATGCCAGTGGATTGACGCCCATCCGACGATGGAATTCTCTACGGATGAACTGGCAACGTCAGTGAATATTTCGCGCGTGTCTTGCCGTAAATACCTGATCTGGCTTGCCCAGATGAACATTTTGTTCACCAGCATTCATTACGGCGTCACCGGCAGGCCGGTATATCGCTACCGTCTGCAGGCCGATCATTATTCGTTGCTGAAACAGTACTGTCAGTAATAATCAGCGGTCAGTAAGCGATGATACGGTAACTGTCATCCAGCGGCGTGAAGGTAAACTGCCGCTGCGATGGCAAAATAATCTGACCGTCACGGGTCACAAAAATCGCCTCGATGTGTGGGATTTTTGTCAGAGAAGCCAGGCTTTTCTCCACCCCCATTCCGTACAGCAATGTCGTCCAGATATCCCCGTCGATTGAGTCCTCAGAAATAATGGTGACGCTGAGCAGCTCGTTATCCAGCGGATAACCGGTTTTGGGATCAAGAATATGGTGATAACAGTGGCCGTCCAGTTCGAAATAACGCTCATAAACACCGGATGTCACCACCGATTTACCGATGACATTGATCACGCCAATCAGGGCATCCGGATCGGAAAAAGGTTTTTTCAGCCCAATCGCCCAGGCGCCTTCCGTACCGTCACCCAAGGTTTGCACATTACCCCCCAGATTGATTAAGGCATTATCAACCTGTTGTTCCCGCAGGTAATCCCGCACGACATCTGCGATATAACCTTTAGCAATTGCGCCGAGGTCGATCTCCATGCCGGTTTTTTGCAGGAAGACCGAACGGGTCTGTTCATCAAGGATCACGTCTTCAGGATCGGTCAGCGACAGCAGGGTCTGTAAATCATGCGCGGCCGGGATACTGTGACCGCTGAAACCGATTTTCCAGCGTTTAACCAGCGGGCCGATGGTGAAATTGAAACTGCTGTCCGGCAGACAACTGATGGTTTTAGCGCGACGGATTAATTCAAAAACAGGCGCGCTGACCGTGACAGGGTCACGTCCTGCGGCATGGTTAATCGCCATAATATCGGAGTGCGGACGGTTCACCGTGAAGATGTTTTCCTGCTGTTTAATCAGCCGGAAAACGCCAGACGCCAGAGTTTCGGCATGTTCAAACAGCTTGAGAAGAATGGGCGAACCCATCAAAACAGCGGAATAAGCATAGATACGATCGTCTGGCGTCATTGAAAATCCCTGGGTGATAATCGGTTACCGCATTGCGAATTTCGCGGCATTTTGCCCTGCAAGAATACCGAAGATAATGATATCTGCAACGGCATTCCCGCCGATACGGTTGCCACCGTGTATACCGCCGACCACTTCGCCCGCCGCAAATGCACCACCGATCGGCTGTTGTTGCGCATCAAGCACGCAAGTGTCAGTGTTGATAGTGACGCCGCCCATGGTGTGATGTACCCCCGGTGCGATACGGATAGCGTAGAACGGCCCCTGATTGATCGGGTGGCGCAGCGCGGTTTTACGGCCAAACTCTGCGTCGTCCTGTTTATCTACGGCGACGTTGTAGCTTTCCAGCGTTGCCAGGAAGGCATCTGAATTCATTTCCAGTTTCGCCGCCAGCTGGCGTGGTGACCCGGCGCTGATAACAAAACCCTTCGCGATGTATTCATCTGCCGCTTTGTTATTCATACGAATTTGCTCATCAAACACCACGTACGCGTATTTTTCCGGCAAGGCGATAATATTGGCTGAGACTTTGTCGCGGGTTTCCATCTCATTAAAGAAGCGTTTGCCCGCATGGCTGACCAGAATCGCACCGCCACCACGAATGGCTTCTGAAATCAGATAAGAAGTGGTTTGTTCCACTGTCGGGTGGATCTGAATTTCGCCCATATCAACCGTTCCTGCGCCAATATTTTGCAGGATGGCAATACCGCTGCCGGTCGCCCCTTTATGATTGGTGGTCACGAAACCGTCCAGCTCAGGACGATATTTCACCACCATTTCGCGGTTAGCACTAAAACCACCGGTCGCGACGATCACGCTTTTGGCATGAATCGTCAGCGCTTCGTTGTCATCATTGAGCAATTCAACACCTTGCACCGTGCCGTTGCTGTACTGTATTTCGGTAACAGAGGTATCAAGCATCACGTCGATATTGCGTTTATTCAGATTTTTCACCAGCCCGCTGATCAGGAAGCCACCCACGGCACTGCGGTCCGCCGGACGGTGCGTACGGTCGATGCTCATCCCGCCGGTGATGGTGATATCGCTCAGCTCAATGTGGTGATCGGCCAGCCATTCCACCGCCAGCGGTGCATGTTCGATGAACTCTTTCAGCAGCACGGTATTGTTTTTGAACTGGCCGCCTTTCAGGGTTTCCTGATAGAACAGCTCTTTGCTGTCTTCGATGCCTTTCAGACGCTGATAGCGGGTTTCGGCGGCGTTCATGCCCACCGAGGCTTTGATGGTGTTGCCGCCAATGGTCGACATTTTCTCAACGATCAGCACTTTCGCGCCTTCGTCACACGCCTGGATCGCTGCGGCCAGACCGGCACCGCCGCTGCCGACTACCACGACATCATAAGTTTGCGGCCCCGACACATCGCCGCCCTCTTCCAGCAGCTGTGCTTTGCAGGATTTAGCGATCGCTTTGGAAACCGCTTTTTTCACCGCTTCGCTCTGCTCGGTCGCCCCCGTGACGGCATCCACATGCGGGCTGTTGGCATCGAGAATACGGGTACGGATGATTTCAAAGCTGGTGGTAAATTCCACATCCGGGTCGGTGCCTGCTTCCAGCAAGATATCAGCAATACGATCAGTTTCCAGACTGACACTGACCGCCAGTTCATGAGCCGGATCCTGTACCTTTTCACGGAACACACCGGCTTTGAATTTCTTAGAGGACATGCTCATGTCGCGGATCATCGCGTCTACCAGAGAGAAACGCCATAACGGTTCCGGAATGGTGAGTGCTTCGCGTTGTGTGCTGTCGATGAACAAGTCCATTTTCTGATCGGCGGTAATACGGTCGGTCCAGTCCGGATACGCAATGCACGCTTTACCGATAGCGATCATGTCATAGCCATGTGCCAGCGCCAGATCAGCGTCGGATTTGTTGACGATCCCGCCGACACCCATCACCGGAATTTGTGCAAGCCGGTCTGAGCGCATCGCGATATATTTGTCGATCAATGGCGTCGCATCAGTGGTATCCACAATAGAAGGACGTAGCGAGTAACCGAGTGAGAAATGCAGGTAATCCAGCCCACGCGCGGCCAGCTGTTCCAGCAGATACAGGGTATCAGCAAAACGGATCCCTGGTTCTTCCAGCTCTTCTGGTGAGAAACGGTAGCCGATGATAAATGAAGAACTGGCGTATTTCTTCGCCATCGCATGAGTGATATCCAGCACCGCCAGCGGGAAGCGGGCGCGGTTTTCGCGGCTGCCACCCCATTTGTCGTCACGCTGGTTGGAGTTCGGCGAGAAGAATTGCTGGATCAGGTAAGTGTTCGCCCCGTGAATTTCCACACCATCAAAACCGGCTTCTATCGCACGACGCACACCTTCACCGAATTTGGTGATCATGTCGTCTACTTCATCTGCCGTCAGTGCCACCGGCGTGGCAGCGCCGTCACGCGGTGCCGCCAGCGCACTTGGCGCGACCGGTTGCTGACCACCAATCAGTTTGGGCTCGCTCATGCGTCCACCATGATAGATCTGCAAAAGCGCTTTCGAGCCCTGAGATTTCACCGCTGCGGCAATTTTTGCCAGGCCGTCAATCTTGCTGTCATTGTCTATACCAATAGCACCGGGGAATGCCAGGCCCTTATCATCGATAAAACAGCATTCGACAATCACAGTGCCAATACTGCCGGCGCGGGCCCGGTAGTATTCAACCAGTTCGCTGGTAACGGTGCCGTCATAAAAACCTGTGCAGGTGGTCATGGGAGCCATCAGAATACGGTTTTTCAACTCAGTACCATTGGGCAGGGTGAACGGGCTCAATAACAGATCGTTGGTGCTCATAATAATTACTCCAAACTTTAAGGTTTTAAATTCTGAATGGGTTGTCGGCGCGCTATTTGGGTTAAGCACAATGAAGTATCGATTTATTATTGATTGTTTTTCTTCAATGCCGGAGTCATCGCTTTAATATAAGTTTATTTTTACTTTCAAAACTTATTACATTAGTTAATTAACTATTTATGCATTAAGTTAATACCCGTTATATTAAAAATATGTTAACTGCTAAATTAAATAATTACATTAATGCAAACTATGATCTTATTTGTATTTAACTGCAGGGATTAATATTACATCTGCCGGGCTTTTTCTCTGCCACAGTAAAGCATTCGCCCGCAGCCAGGCGGCTGATGGTCGCACATTGAGGAGTATCCCGCTGTGAATGACTCTCATTTTGCTCTACCCCTTTTTTGCTTATCGCCCCCGCAAAAGATACTCCCGTCACACATTGTCCTGTAATTCATCAGGCAACGTCTGCACATTTGTTTTATGTCATTTAAAAAAGAATTCAGCACCGTATTTTGTTGATCAAGATCAACAGTTAAAAATAGGGAAAACGCATTATATAAACACTCCCTCCCTCTTAGGGGGAATATGAAACACCCGACAACAATAACAATAACAGGGCAATTAACACGCCAACTTTTAATAACTAGAAAAAATATTAAGTAAGTAAAAAAACCAGACAGAATCTTACCTATGCATCATCACAATATTCCTAACTACCTAAGATAAATATTATGAGCGAAATATCAAAAACTGCGGTGAAAGAGCCAGCGAAAAAAGCCGGGTCAGGCAAAAAAAATCGCTGGATCTTCTTGGCACTTCCCGTGCTGGTGTCCGTGCTCTTGCTGCTGGTTCCGGTGCCTGCCGGGCTTGAACCGTATGCGTGGCATTTCTTCGCCATCTTCGTGGGTGTCATTGTTGGTCTGATTTTCGAGCCATTACCGGGCGCCGTCATCGGTCTGACCGGTGTGGTGGTCATTGCCCTCTTCAGCCAGTGGTTACTTTTCAGCCCGGCTGAGCTGGCGGATCCTAAATTCAAAACCGCAGCACAGTCCTTCAAATGGGCAGTCAGTGGTTTTGGTAACTCCACCGTATGGTTAATCTTTGGCGCGTTCATGTTTGCCGCCGGTTACGATAAGACCCAGTTCGGCCGCCGTCTGGCGCTGATTCTGGTAAAATATCTTGGCCGCCGGAGCCTGACGCTGGGTTATGCCATCACGTTTGCTGACCTGTTACTGGCACCGTTTACACCCTCCAATACCGCGCGCAGCGGCGGCACGATCTACCCGATCATTGCTAACCTGCCGCCGTTGTATGGCTCGAAACCGAATGACCCGAGTGCGCGAAAAATCGGTTCTTATCTGATGTGGGTGGCGATCACCGCCGCGTGTATCACCAGTTCGATGTTCCTCTCCGCACTGGCACCTAACTTGCTGGCGCTGGGTATTGTGAATAGCGTGACCGGTATCAACATTTCCTGGGGCACCTGGTTCATTGCTTTCCTGCCGGTCGGTTTGCTGCTGCTGCTGACCATGCCGCTGCTGGCATACTGGTTCTACCCACCGGAAGTGAAAATCAATGATGAAGTGCCGCGCTGGGCAACCGCTGAGCTGGCAAAACTGGGCAGAATGTCCCGCCATGAAATTCTGTTGCTGGTGTTCGTCTGCTGCGCGCTGGCGATGTGGATTTTCGCGGCGAGCTTTATCGAACCCGCCATGGCTGCGCTGCTGGTCGTGGTACTGATGCTGTGGACCGGCGTGCTGAACTGGAACGACATTACCAGCAACAAACCCGCCTGGAATACCTTCGCCTGGTTCGCCACGTTGGTTGCACTGGCTGACGGTTTATCCCGCACCGGTTTTATCGCCTGGCTGGGCAAAGAAGGCGCGGCGCTGATGGGGGGGATTTCCCCGGGCGCAGCAACCATCGCCTTGTTGCTGGCGTTCTATCTGCTGCATTACCTTTTCGCCAGCACCACCGCGCACACCACCGCACTGTTACCCGCCATGCTGACCATCGGCGCGGCAATCCCTGGCATTAACATGCAGGTGTTCTGTTTGCTGATGGTGACATCTTTGGGCGTTATGGGGATCATCACGCCATACGGTACGGGTCCAAGCCCTATTTATTACGGCAGCGGTTATCTGCCAACCAAAGATTACTGGCGCCTCGGGACTATCTTTGGTGCCATCTTCCTGATCGCTTTACTGGTAATCGGCTATCCGTGGATGGTGATGATGTTCTGATTGTGGCGATAAAATCACCCACAAAGCATTAACAGAGCATTTACTGAAAGAAAACATATAAACCTCGTTGCCAGCCTGTGTATTTGGCTGGCAACATACAGAACGAATATAAACGTCGCCCGGAACACCTCTGCTATACCGCGTCAACAGTCCCACCCCTGGCGGCAAAAACGGAAAAAGTGAGAAAACAATGTCGAACAAACCGTTCTATTATCAAAATCCCTTCCCCGTTTCCAAAGATGACACCGAATACTATCTGCTGACCAAAGACCATGTCTCTGTCAGCAACTTCGATGGTGAAGAAGTGCTTAAAGTCGAACCACAGGCGCTCACGCTGCTGGCTCAGCAGGCGTTCCATGACGCCTCATTTATGCTCAGACCTGCGCATCAGCAACAAGTGGCTTCCATTCTTCATGACCCGGAATCCAGCGAAAACGACAAATACGTGGCGCTGCAATTCCTGAGAAACTCTGAAATCGCTGCCAAAGGCATTTTGCCGACCTGCCAGGACACCGGCACGGCGATCATCATGGGTAAAAAGGGTCAGCGCGTCTGGACCGGCGGCGGTGATGAAGCCAGCCTGTCTCAGGGGGTGTATAACACTTTTATCGAAGATAACCTGCGCTATTCACAAAATGCGGCGCTGGATATGTACAAAGAAGTGAACACCGGTACTAACCTGCCCGCGCAAATCGACCTTTACAGTGTTGACGGTGACGAATACAAATTCCTCTGCATCGCCAAAGGCGGCGGTTCTGCGAATAAAACTTATCTGTACCAGGAAACCAAAGCGCTGATCACCCCGGCTAAGCTGAAAAATTATCTGGTGGATAAAATGCGCACCCTCGGTACCGCAGCCTGCCCGCCGTACCACATCGCGTTTGTCATTGGTGGTACTTCTGCAGAAGCGACGCTGAAAACCGTCAAGCTGGCCTCAACGCATTATTACGATGGTCTGCCGACGGAAGGTAATGAACACGGTCAGGCATTCCGCGACGTGAACCTCGAACAGGAACTGCTGGCCGAAGCCAACAACCTGGGCCTCGGAGCACAGTTCGGTGGCAAATACTTTGCCCACGACATCCGCGTTGTGCGTCTGCCACGTCATGGCGCATCCTGCCCGGTCGGAATGGGCGTGTCTTGTTCCGCAGACCGTAATATCAAAGCCAAAATCAACCGCGACGGTATCTGGATCGAAAAACTGGAAGACAATCCGGGTCAGTACATTCCTGAAGCATTGCGTGAGCAAGGCGAAGCCGGTGTGGTGAAAGTCGATCTGAATCGTCCGATGCCTGAAATCCTGGCGCAGCTTTCTGAATATCCGGTGTCTACCCGTTTGTCCCTGAGCGGTACGATTATCGTCGGTCGTGATATTGCACATGCCAAACTGAAAGAACGTCTGGATAATGGCGAAGGTTTGCCGCAATACATCAAAGATCATCCGATCTACTACGCCGGCCCGGCGAAAACCCCGGAAGGTTATGCCTCCGGTTCCCTCGGCCCGACCACCGCTGGCCGCATGGATTCTTACGTGGATCTTCTGCAATCCCATGGCGGCAGCATGATCATGCTGGCAAAAGGCAACCGCAGCCAGCAGGTGACCGATGCGTGCCATAAACATGGCGGCTTCTATCTGGGCAGCATCGGCGGCCCGGCAGCGGTTCTGGCGCAGCAAAGCATCAAAAGCCTGGAGTGCGTTGAATATCCTGAACTGGGTATGGAAGCTATCTGGAAAATCGAAGTCGAAAACTTCCCGGCGTTCATTCTGGTGGATGACAAAGGCAACGATTTCTTCCAGCAAATCCATGCAAGTACGTGTGCGAAATGTGTGAAGTAACTGCCTCCTGAAAGACACAAGGCCCGCCAGCAATGGCGGGCCTTTTTTATGGATAACGCTTCGGGCCATCAGCGTATTACGACATCATGTAAATTATTATCCCTTCCGTCACAATCCCCAGCGCGGTGCCGGCAAGTATTGAGGAGGACGCAGATTCCACATACGTATCGCTGCGCACAGCGAACATACCGGCGGCAATAGCAGACGGCGTTGCGCCGATGATCACCACCTGCTGCATCAGCGTATGGCTCAACCCAAATGCCAGGCCGGCAACCGCCATAATCGCCGGCTGGATCAGGTTTTTCAGGCCGACATTGGTGAACGTATGAATATTCAGCTTCGGACGCTCGCCGAAGAAGAGTAATCCCAGCGCAAACAGCGAAATTCCGCCAGCGGTTTTCCCCATCATTTCAACGGAGGAAGACAGTAACTCCGGGAGTTTAATGCCCGCCAGACTCATCACGACACCCAACACGGGGATCCAGACAATCGGATTGCGCAATGCCTTGAATAAATTATTGAGAATCATTTTGCCGAGGCTGCCCTGTTCGGCCAGATCACTGTTTTTGTCCCCCATGCGGATCAGCACAATCGTCAGCGGGATCATCAGTACGCTGGTGATCAGATTCCCGACCAGTACCCCCAGAAAACCTTCCGGCCCGATAAGTACAGCCAGCACAGGCGCGCCAAAGTAAGCCATATCCGGGAATGCGCATACCAGCGACTGAATGGCGCTGGTTTTGATGTCATGACGGAAAAACCAGTGCGAGATGCACAGCGTCAGAAGATAGGATCCCATCAGGCCGATGACTAATACTGCCATAAACGACAAATTCTGTATTTTGGCAGGATCCGTATGTAATGCACCGATAAAAAGATGTAATGGCAGTGCAAAACGGATCACGACCGTGGCTAATACTGTAGCATCGTCACGTTTCATATAACCCAGCTTGCCGCTGAGCCAGCCTAATACCATAACAAACACTAAAGGAAATAATGAGGATAAGAGTAACGTCGGCATAATATGACCTTTTTTCTTTATTATTGTTGATGTGATAACTTCATGATGAAAATAGCGCTTAGTTATATTATTTACAGCCAGTCACTATTGTGACCCGCATCACACCCGTCTCGCGATCGGCAATAACAATAATTAATTAACCATAAAAGCATTAAAATACAAATGGTTAACTAAAAATAAATAATTTAACTTAAATAATAAAAAGATATTCAGGCATTTAGAACCATCCGGAAATATTTAAAAACATTATGCAGGAATTAATAAATAAGAAAGTATTAAAACACTTTTGTAAATTAAGTAACCGGAATCAAAATCCTTGTCATGTTATAAAAAATAAAACAATAATTATTTATCCGCATCAGGCAGCTATGGCCATTACCTTTTTAATATTTATGCTGGTTTTGCTGGTTATAAGATTTTACTGTGAGGGGATCCGGCAACAGAAAATAACATGCCGGGAATTAACTGAGTTCAAATGTTCTAAGGCTTAAAAATGTTAAAAAAACGCCCGCTCTACACCCACTACACAGGTTCATTGTTACTCGAAAATCCGCTGCTCAACAAAGGTTCCGCCTTCAGCCGTGATGAACGTCTGGCACTTAATCTCAACGGGCTGTTGCCCAATCAGGTCGAAACCATCAGCGAACAGACCGACCGGGCATATTCCCAGTTTTGTGATTTTAAACGCGATATTTCCAGGCACGTTTATCTGCGTAATATCCAGGATACTAATGAAACATTGTTCTATAACCTGGTGAATTCACATCTGGAAGAAATGCTGCCGATTATCTACACCCCGACGGTCGGCGAAGCCTGTGAGCACTTTTCAGATATCTACCGCCGCGCGCGGGGTCTGTTCATCTCTTACCCTGACCGCGCTCATATCGACGAAATGCTGCAAAATTTCTCCAAAAACGACATCCGGGTGATCGTCGTCACTGACGGTGAGCGTATCCTTGGACTGGGCGATCAGGGGATTGGCGGTATGGGGATCCCTATCGGCAAGCTTTCGCTTTACACTTCCTGTGGGGGCATCAACCCGGCAAATACACTGCCAATCATGCTTGATGTCGGGACCAATAACGCCCGGCGACTCGATGACCCGCTGTACATGGGCTGGCGCCATCCGCGTATTACCGACGGCGAATATAATGAATTTATAGATATGTTCATTCAGGCGATAAAGACCCGTTGGCCGGATGTGCTCCTCCAGTTCGAAGACTTCGCACAGACCAATGCCATGCCACTTCTGGAGCGCTACCGTGAGGAGTTGTGCTGTTTCAATGATGATATTCAAGGCACCGCCGCGGTCACGCTGGGCTGTCTGATTGCTGCCAGTCATGCCGCAGGCACCCAACTGCGTGATCACCGTGTGACCTTCCTTGGCGCAGGCTCTGCCGGTTGCGGTATCGCTGAGAAAATCATCGCACAGATGGTGGCAGAGGGGGCGACAGAAGACGAAGCGCGTAGCCAGGTTTTCATGGTGGATCGCTTTGGCCTGCTGACAGATGACATGCCGAATTTGCTCGATTTTCAGCGCAAACTGGTGACAGATAAAGATAAAATCACTCACTGGAATGTGGATAGCCAGAATATCTCGTTGCAGGACGTGGTGCACCATTCCAAACCGACCATTCTGATTGGCGTGTCCGGGCAACCGGGATTATTTACCGAAGAGATTATCCGTGAGATGCACCACAACTGCCCTCACCCTATCATCATGCCGCTCTCGAACCCGACTTCCCGCGCAGAAGCACGGCCACAGGATGTCATCGCCTGGACTGAAGGTGCCGCGCTGATGGCGACAGGCAGTCCGTTCGCACCGGTACATTATCAGGATCACACTTACCCGATCCCGCAATGCAACAACGCTTACATTTTCCCGGGGCTGGGATTAGGCATTCTGGCTTGTGGAGCACGCCGTGTGACCGATGGCATGTTGCTGGCCGCCAGTCAGGCTCTGGCCAGCCTTTCTCCGCTGGCGACGACAGGCAAAGGCTCATTATTACCGGCTATTGCCGATATTCAGCATGTGTCTAAAGTCATTGCCGCAGAAGTTGCCCGCGTCGCACAACAGGAAGGCGTGGCGGCGAACGTTACAGAGGAGGAATTACAAAGCCGTCTTAATGCCGAGTTCTGGAAACCGGAATACCGGTCTTATAAGCATTCGTCATTCTGATGTATGTGTGGCCGGTATCTCCATGCCGGCCTGTTTCGTAATGACACCGTTAAAGTTCCGCTTTTCCCGGATTATCGAAACCTACACGCCCGACAAACGGCAAACGCAGTGCCGGATCCTTCACATCAATACCTAAATTCAATCCTAACACATTGATTTCAAGTCCCTCTTCCACACCGAGCGTCACGCCCAATACCCCCAGTAAAGAGACCTGCACGCCGCGCCCCGATGGCGGTAAACCGATCGGATTCGTGATCCCGCGGTAATCTTTGCCGATCGCATTGGAAGGAAGATCAAGCGCCAGCTCCGGCACTACGCGCCCGATGTGCGCCATAAAGGTATTGCTGTTTGGGCCCGGCCACGCATGATAGGTATGCGGATACGGATAGCTTTTGATTGCCGCTTCTATTTTTGGGATCATCATTTGCGCCTGCGCACCACGGTGATCAACCAGTATGCGTGGCTGCGAGCCAAACCAATATCCGTCTGCAATCGCGTAATTTCGGCGCACTACGTCAGTGCTGCCCCAGCTGATTACGTCATAGCGGGTAAATTCCGTCTCCCCTTCACGTTTATAAATTATCCACGGATGAACCGCCACCAGCCCGCGCCAGCCATAGGTCGGTGCGGCATAAACCTGGATAATGGCGATGTTTTTGAGTCTGGCGGGATCCGGTGCAATACCGGCCGAAGTGCGTCGTGCCGTTGACCAGCTCTGTCCGGCGGGTTCTGCCCGGGTTTGTGTCGCTTTGGCGTAGCTGTATCCGAAAGATAGCAATAAAACCAAGACAAACCCGAAACTTACCCATTTTATGGCGATCATACTTTTATTCACCTTTGACATGAGTTCGGAAGTTCACAACTACACAACTGATTTACAGGACAACTTATATGTCCGAAGACACGCCGTAGCTGAAAGAATTATTTGTACCTCATTAATTCCCCCCTGTCGTGCTGTCATTCGTTGTAAAGGCATCGGTTTAAGCCAGACTCCGGCAAGGCGTGACAAATTTATCCATTAAGCCACGTTATGTAATCCGGGCAAAATCAGACTCCAGCCCATTGTTGCACCCGTTATGCTGGCTCATACTGCCTGCAATACCGAAGAGATTTCGCGCATTAAATGGAAACAATAAATTCACATTAACGCATTGATTATTAAAGGATGAATATGACTGACTCTAAGAAGGCATTAATCATCGGCGCATCACGCGGTATCGGTCTGGGTGTGGTCGAGGTCCTCGCAAAACGCGGCTGGCAGGTGACCGCCACCACGCGTGATGCCGTTCCGGCCAAAACCCCGGCGTCTGTTGAATGGGTAAAACTGGATATTAATAAATCCGAAGCACGACAGGCGGTGAAAGACGCACTTTCAGACAGCCATTTTGATTTGATTTTTGTGAATGCAGGCATCTTTGGTCCGGATCATCAGCATATTCATCAGGCCAGCGATGAAGAAATTATTCAGCTGTTTTTGACTAATGCTATTTCCCCGGTCCGTTGCGCCGGTGAATTACTGCCTTTCCTGAACCACCGCACCGGTGTTCTGGCGCTGATGACCTCTGAACTGTCGAGCCTCAATGAAAATGAAGCGGCGACTTATCCGCTTTATTCCGCCAGTAAAGCCGCACTGAATATGCTGACCCGCGGGTTGTATCAACAGATCGAAAAACAAGAACTGACTCTGCTTTCCGTGCATCCGGGCTGGGTACAGACCGATATGGGCGGTGAAAATGCCACACTGACCATCACTGAAAGTGCCACCGGCATTGTCGATCAGTTCGAAGCCTGGCGCGGCAAAGGCGGCCATCATTTTGTTGAGTATTCAGGCCGTGAATTGCGCTGGTAAAAAGGGTTTGAGCTGACAAACGGCTTGATCGGTTTTTGTGTTAATGCCACCATTAGGAAATAAACGCTTCCTAATGGTGGTTTTTTTATGACATCTTCCTGCCCGAAGGATCGCGGTCGTCCACGTGAATTCGACACTGAACTTGCACTGGATAACGCCATGACGGTGTTTCGTGAAAAAGGCTTTCATGCGGCATCCATCAGTGATCTGAGTCAGGCCATGAATCTCACTGCAGGCAGCATTTACAAAGCCTTCAGCGATAAGCGCACCCTGTTTCTCACTGTATTTGAACGCTACACCTCGCTGCGCAATACACAGTTACGCCAGCAAATTGAGCGTGTCGCCACCGGCCGTGAATGCATTGCCGAGGTGCTGCGCTTTTACCTGCGTTCTTCCCATGAAATTGAAGGCCGTCGCGGATGTCTGGTTGTCGGCAGTACCGTCGGATTACTCACGCTGGATGAAGAACTCGCCACACTGGTGCGTCAGGCCATTATGCGCAACAAATTGTTCCTGGCCTCCCTCATTGAACGGGGCCAGCAGGACGGTTCTGTCCCGCCGGGCATTGATGCGCAGGCCGCCTCGTCCCTGATGTTATGGATCGTTTTAGGCATGCGTGTCGCCGGTAAAGTTGAAAACAATGAAGCCAGCGAAGCTACGCTGAAACTGGCACTAAAAATCCTCGATTAAAAATTTTTTCCCATTTAGGAATCAATCATTTCCTAATTATATTTTTAATCCACTGACGTTAAGGAAACTTATTATGACTGATATCGTCCCGTCCGCGGTGATAACTGCCGCGCCTTTTGCTGCCGCTGACCCTGCCCTTTCCGGTTTTACGCATCGTTACGCCACCGTCGACGGTGTACGGCTGCATTATGTCAGCGGCGGAAATCCGGAAGGCAAAGTATTGTTGCTCCTGGCGGGTTTTCCACAAACCTGGTACGCGTGGCGCAATGTGATGAAATCGCTCGCAAAAGATTACTGGCTGGTGGCACCGGACCTGCCCGGACAGGGCGATTCGGACCGGCCGCAGACCGGTTACGACACACGCAGCCTGGCGCAGAAAACCCACGGATTAATGCAGCTTCTCGGTCACAAGCATTATTCGCTGGCAGCACATGATGTCGGTGCGTGGGTGGCGTATCCCTATGCCGCGATGTATGGCGGGGAAGTACAGCGGCTTGCACTGCTGGACGCAGGGATCCCCGGGATCACGTTGCCGGACGCGCTGCCCGTCACACCTGAAAAATCGTGGAAAACCTGGCATTTTGCTTTCCACACATTGCCTGATCTGCCTGAAGCGCTGATCGCCGGTAATGAACGGGTGTATCTCGACTGGTTTTTACGCCGTAAAACTGCCGCGCCGGATGCTTTTACTGACGACGATATCAGCGAATATCTGCGCACGTTCCTGAAAAGTGGCGGCCTGCGTGCCGGACTGGCGTATTACCGGTCAGTCACAGAATCGGCTGAACAGAACCGCGAACTGAACCGTCACGGAAAATTAAAAATGCCGGTACTGACGGTCAGCGCCGACCAGGGGTCAATCCCGGACATGGCGATTCCCCTGCGCGCTTTCGCCGAAAATGTAACCGGCATCATCATCCCTCACAGCGGCCATTTCATTGCAGAAGAACAGCCGGGAGTTTTAGCGCGCGAATTGCATAGTTTCTTCACAATGTGAGATGAAGATTTGCTGAATTTTTTGTGATAAATATACAACTCAGATTGTTTGTTAATTATTTGTTCATAAAATAATTGCCGGGCTAACGAGTCGTTACCGACCGCAGACACGGCATCTTTCATATTCAGGGATTTGTCATGTCTGCTTCTTCCGTTAATTCGGATTCGCTGTTACAGCACCGTTCATTTGTGGCTTTCTGGATTGCCCGTGCCGCATCCAGCTTTGGTTTTCAGATGCTCTCCATTGTGGTGAGCTGGCAGATTTACTCGATCACCGGCCGCGCATTTGATCTCGGGCTGATCGGACTGGTGCAATTTTTACCCTCCGTTGCGCTGGCGCTGGTCGCCGGTCACGTGGCTGATCAGTTTGACCGCCGCCGCGTGGTGCTGCTCGGGCAAATCGCCGAATGGGTAGCGATTGGTGCACTGGCCTATCTGACACTGACGCATCATGTCAATGAAGTGATCGTGCTCAGCCTGATTTTTGTGATTTCCACCGCTAAAGCCATGGAAGCTCCGTCCTTGCAGTCGATGTTACCCGCACTGGTGCCACCGAATTTGCTGGCCCGCGCCATGGCCGCCACCAGCGTTTCCGGACAAGCTGCGTCGATGGTCGGCCCGGCACTCGGCGGCTTTTTGTATGTTGCGGGAGCGGGCGTGGCCTATAGCGTATGCGCCTGCCTGTACCTGTTATCTATCATGATGGTCAGCCGTTTACGCTATGAACAGGCTCCGCCGCGCCGTGTTCCGGCAACCTTCAAAACGTTGTTTGCGGGCATTGGCTTTATCCGCGCCCGACCGGATGTGCTGGGTGTGATTTCGCTCGATCTGTTCGCCGTTTTACTCGGTGGCGCAACAGCCCTGCTGCCAATTTTCGCTCACGACATTCTGCATACCGGTCCGTGGGGATTAGGCCTATTGCGCGGCGCACCGGCGGTCGGCGGTTTGATCGTCGGGTTCTGGCTAAGCCACCGCGCACTCAACCGTAATGTCGGGAAGATTATGTTCGCTGCGGTTGCAGGGTTTGGTGCCGCCACGCTGATCTTTGCGTTTTCCACCTCGCTCTGGTTATCAATGCTTGCACTGTTCGCTCTCGGCGGTTTCGACATGATCAGCATGGTGATCCGCGGCGCCCTGGTGCAGCTCGACACACCGGACGACATGCGCGGGCGCGTCAGTGCGGTGAATTCCATCTTCATCAATACCTCAAATCAACTCGGTGAATTTGAATCCGGTCTGCTGGCTGCCTGGGCAGGCGCGGTTCCCGCCGCAGCCATTGGCGGTATCGGCACGCTGATCGTGGTCGGATTGTGGATGACGTGGTTCCCGGGCCTGCGTCAACGGCAGAAACTGGAAAATGAGGTGCTCACACCGTAAACGCGGTGCGGGATTGTCAAAACTGGAATAATTCGATAATTCTCAATATAATCAGCTTATTCATTCATCAACGTTATATAAGGAGGATTGCCATGCTGACCCGTGAAGTTTTTTTAATTTCACTCGTTCTTAGCGATCGTCATTGCTCAGGCATTTCCGGCACCTTGCTGCGATAACCGGCTTGAGCGAAGCTAACTGACACCCTGAGTACTTCCCTCCGGCTTACCGGTTATCGTCCGCTTTTTTGACGATAGGCACTTTTGTGCCTGAAAACCTGAGTAAGCATCATGACAACTTTATTATCTGCACAATCTTTATCTTTTGATAATGCCTTTGGCCCGTTGCTGGCTGACATTTCCTTTGGCCTGAAAAAAGGCGACCGCATAGGTCTCATCGGCCATAACGGCTGCGGTAAAAGCACCCTACTGAAAATTCTCAGCGGCGAACTGGCGGCCTCCTCCGGCACTTCGACGCTGGCGAATCATTGCCTGATGGCGCGCGTCGAACAACAACTTCCTGCCGGACTCAATGACTGCACCCTGCTGGAATCGGTGCTTGATCATCTCCCCGGCGGCTTGCATCAGCCTGAAGTCTGGCAGGCGCAGGTGCTGCTTTCGAATCTTGGTTTTGACGAGAATGCCTGGGAACTGACGGCGGGCACGCTCAGCGGCGGCCAGCATACCCGACTGTTGCTGGCGAGGGCACTGATCCGCCAGCCAGATTTACTGCTGCTTGATGAACCGAGTAATCATCTGGATTTGCCGACATTACTGTGGCTGGAACAGTTTCTGAAAAACTGGACGGGCAGCTTCGTTCTGGTATCCCATGACCGCAGCCTGCTGGACAGCGTAACCAACGCCACCTGGATCCTGCGCGATAAAACGCTGCAATTTATCCGCCTGCCCTGTACTAAGGCACGACAGGCGCTGGAAGAAAAAGACATGGCAGACGCGCTGCGCCGCAAGGCCGAACAAAAGGAAATTGACCGTGTGACGCTCAGCGCCAAACGTCTGGCTATATGGGGCAGCGTTTACGACAACGAAGGGCTGGCGCGTAAAGCCAAGCAAATGGAAAAACATGTGGTGCGCATGAAGGAAGATCAGACCGATGTCACCGCAGGCAGTCAGTGGAAACTGCGACTGACCGGAGAGGTGCTGGCGGCGGATCGCGTGCTGGCACTTTCTGACTTGCTGGTGCGGCCGGCAGCTGATGCACCCGCGCTGTTTACTCTTGACGAAATGCGGGTAAAAAGTGGCGACCGCATCGCGCTGGTCGGGCGTAACGGCTGCGGTAAATCATCCCTTCTGCACAGCGTATGGCAGGCTTTTATTCACCCGGAAACCGCAGCCAGTGGTGTGGTTTTCCACCCGCGTGTACGGATAGGGTATTACGATCAAAACCAGCATCAGTTGCAGGATAACGATTCGCTTTCTGCTGCACTGGCACGTTTCGCGCCGCTGACCGAAGAACAGCGAAAAATGGCGCTGATCGGGGCGGGATTTCCGTATATCCGTCATCAGCAAAAAGTGAGCACACTTAGCGGTGGCGAACGGTCACGTCTGCTATTTATCGGCCTGACGCTGGCAAACTATTCCCTTTTGTTACTTGATGAGCCGACCAATCATCTCGATCTGGAAGGCAAAGAGGAACTGGCAGAAACGCTGAAAACCTTCAGCGGTGCAGTGCTGATGGTTTCCCATGACAGGACGTTGATCGAGCAAAGTTGTAACCGCTTCTGGCTGATAGATCAGCAGCGTCTGGAAGAATGGCATTCACCCGCACCGGTGTATGCCATCCTGGCGGGCAGCGCTCCGCCTGCCCACACGCCGGTGTCTGAGGTTATGCGGGCAGACGTGGCGATTCAGGATGCAGAAGAGGAACAACTGCTGACGCGACTGACGGATCTGGAAAATAAACTGGAAAATGACCTGGCGCGAAAGCCAAAGCACCAGAAACCGGAACTGCAACGCCAGTGGCAACAACAGATTGCTGAACTGAATGCGTTGCTGGATCTGCTTTAAAGACCTATGTTAAGCAACAGAATATTTATTTTTACTGACACAATGCATACCTGTTCCTGCCGGAGATATTATGTTTAACGTTTTACGTGCTGAACCTAAAACCACTTTCGAATACGGTCCGTTCCGCATCCGCCGTATGCGTCCCGGGAAAATAGTGCCAGAAAATAGCGATGAGGCGTTCGGGCCGCTAAGTGTTATCGATCATGCCAATCTGGAACTGGGTACGCTGGTGAAAATGCATGAGCATACCAACGATGAAATTTTCAGCTATATGTGGCGCGGGTCGATGGTACATGAAGATTCTGCCGGTCATCGTGTCTCGCTTTCGCCGAAAAAACTGATGATGATGAATGCCGGAGAAAGCTTCTGGCATGAGGAATCCACGCCGCTGGTACCGGCTGAAATGTTGCAGATTTTTATTCGTCCGCGCAAGGCAGACCTCGAAGGCCGCGTGCAGTTTATGGAGCGCCCGGACGGCGTTAAGCAAAACGAATGGACGCTGCTGGCCGCGCCGGAAGGGATTGAATCTCCGCTTGAAATCCGACAGGCGGTCTATATTTATGATATCCGTATGGATGAGAACAGTACCACGGAGATTCCGGCACATGCGGGATTTGCACAATGGTTGTATGTCATGGATGGCGAAATCAGCATTGCGGACGTCAGTCTGTCAAAAGGTGATGCGATCAGCGATGAGGAAAGTGCGTTGCCTGCCGCCTCGGCAAAACGAGAGACTACCCTGGTCTGTTTCCTCGTTTGTCTGGGTGCGGAAGCCATTCTGGAAGGGGCAATCAGCGGGAAGTAAAGAAATCTGATACTTAAAATGTAAAAGCCCCAGTCGTTAAACCGGGGCTTTTAAGGTACTACCAAATTAATATTTAACATTCATCAACTTAATTGCATATTACAACTTCTAAAGATGCACATATTTTCACAGGATATATTTTGAAGCCAGGTAACGCTATCCTCCTATAATTTTGTGGAATAACATCGATATCCTGTTCATTTCATCCATACCGGTTTTCAGTCGGGATAAATGAGTACATCACCCTCGCGATATATACTCTTTGATGCGTGACCTTACTTTCGTCGCGACATTCTCGATTTCAGACTTAATGTACCCAAATCGCGAACATTACTCTGACTAACAAGGCGTTACATCATCGCGTTTTCTTCCACATCATGCGATCGTACAGCTGTACTGCGTGGCCTTAAAGCATCATCTCACGGATTTTAATTAAATCCGGTATTGAATCACCCAAACTAAAATACTTCGTGGCCTTTATCGCATCTCGTTACTGGCAAGTTTATCAACTTGCTAAATGCACCGCGAAATAAAATTTTCATTCCATTTCTCTCTGGTGCTGAGTTCTAATTTACTCGCTAAAAATCGTCTGTCAACCCTGTATTTACGAACAGGTTTTTTAAGACGTGCCATATAAGAAAACATAATGCAATCTGTGACCTATACCAAAGATTTTGATGAGGCATGCAACCAAAAAGTCGAATTTAAATAATCTCGTGTAAACATCTACCGCCCTCCCCGGCATGCTGACCGCCATATCATCCACCTTGTATCAGTAAACTAGTTCAACAGTGTACTTCTCCCTGTAAATCCACTATATTGCTGCGCTCAGGGCCTTAATCGCAGCACAAATGCGCGATATTCGGTCACTTTTCATACCACATCTTTTACAGCAATTCATTTGACGAATCGTGATAAAAGCCACGCGAGGATACGCACTATGGCGACGCTTTCCGTGACCACCCCGCAACATTCTGTATGGGGCGGCGCAATGATTATCGGTGGAACTATCATCGGTGCAGGGATGTTTTCTTTGCCGGTGGTGATGTCCGGGGCCTGGTTTTTCTGGTCAGTGGCTGCACTGATTGTTACCTGGTTCTGTATGCTGCACTCCGGCCTGATGATCCTCGAAGCGAATCTTAACTATCCGACAGGTTCGAGTTTTCATACTGTCACCGGCGATTTGCTGGGGAAAAACTGGAACCGGCTGAATGGCATCACTATCGCTTTCGTGCTGTATATTCTGACTTACGCGTATATTTCTGCCAGCGGCTCAGTGATTCAGCATACGTTGCGGGAGATGTCAGTGAGCTTTTCGCCCCGTCTTGGCGGACTGCTGACCGCGCTGGCGGTTGCCTTCATTGTCTGGATCAGCACCCGTGCGGTGAGCCGCATGACCGCCATTGTGCTGGGCGCCAAAATCATTGCTTTCTTCCTGACATTTGGCAGCCTGCTGTGGCACATCAAACCGGTAAATTTGCTAAACAGCGTTGAGCTGAACCCAAGTTACGCGCCATATTTGCTGGCGACGCTGCCGTTTTGCCTGGCCTCGTTTGGCTATCACGGCAACGTACCGAGTCTGATGAAGTATTACGGTAAAAACCCGCATATCATCAAAAAATGCCTGTTGCTGGGCACGCTGATGGCGCTTGGGTTATATGTCATCTGGATGCTGGGCACGATGGGTAACATTCCGCGCCCGGCATTTACTGATATAACCGAACGTGGTGGCAATATTGATTTACTGGTGCAATCGCTGAGTCAGATCCTCAACAGCGCAGGGCTGGATTTGCTGCTGACGATTTTTTCCAACTTCGCCGTAGCCTGTTCATTCCTGGGCGTTACACTGGGATTATTTGACTATCTGGCTGACCTTTTCAAATTCGACGACAGCCGTACCGGCCGTTTTAAAACCGCGCTGGTCACCTTTGTGCCGCCGGTCATTGGCGGCGTGATCTACCCGGATGGTTTCATTTACGCGATTGGTTTTGCCGGTCTCGCCGCCACAGTCTGGGCAGTGATTGTTCCGGCCCTGATGGCGCGGGCATCACGGCAGCGTTTCGGCAGCCCGCTCTACCGCGTGTGGGGCGGCAATAAAATGATTGTGCTCGTGCTGCTGTTCGGCATGATAAATGCGGTGGTGCATATATTATCGAGTGTAAATATGCTGCCGGTGTATCGTTAAGGCGGTCTGAATTTGCGGACTTACCGGCCCCTGAACAGCACGCTAACCGCTAAAGTAATCAGGATTCCGCAGTGAAATGGTGGTGACAAATAACGTCTGTCAGGCTGAATACGGGTGTGCTGACGGCATTTTGACTGCGAATTGCAAATAAAAATGGCGCTCCCCGAAGGTGGCGCCATTCACTAAAGCAATCCTTCTGCTATTTCAGGTCAGGCCAGTAGTCTTTATTGGCTGCGATCAGATCATCGAGAATGGCTTTGGCTACGGACGCACTTGGCACGGTTTTCGACAGCGTGATCGCCTGCCACAGTTTCAGGTAGGATTTTTCAACCCACGCTTCAACCACCAGTTTTTCGACAGCCACCTGCTGGCTCATCAGACCCTGCTGGAACAACGGGATTTTACCGACCGTCAGCGGTTCCGGACCGTTGCTGCCGACCAGGCACGGAATTTCCACCATCGCTTCCGGGTCAATATTGTTGATAGCTCCCTGATTCGGCACAATCAGCAACATTCTTTCCTGCGTATTGAAGGCGATGGCCGTCGCCAGATCAACGATGTAAGAAGCATGTTCGTCAATTTCAAGTTCACCAGCGGAGGACTCACCCGCTTTGGTAATGGCGGCACAAGAGCTGAACACGTGTTTTTCACGATGCTCCATCACCTCATTAGCACGGGTGTGTTCAGGATTGGAATGTGCTACCACGTAATCAGGGAACAGGTAATATTTCAGGTACGTATTCGGGAAAGTGGAAGGATCCAGCGCCCAGACATCTTTGGCTTTGGCAAAAGTATCATTCCAGCTGGCTTCTACGCCCGGTTCATCGGCAGAGGGCACATAGCCGTATTTTGCCACATGTTCGCGGATTTTAGGCATCAGATCGTTGCCATGTGCGTCTTCAACCAATGTCCACCAGCCGAAGTGATTCAGACCGTAATAACGTACACGCATCTCTTTGCGGGATTTAAGCCCTGCAATCTGCGCCATGCGCCCTTCAATGCCGATTGGCATATCGCAAATGTTAAGGATCTTAGCGTGCGGACGTAATCTGCGCGTCGCTTCCGCCACGATGGCCGCCGGATTCGAATAATTGAGCATCCACGCGTCCGGCGAGTATTTCTCCATATAATCGACGATTTCCAGCACACCGCCGATAGAGCGCATACCATAGGCAATCCCGCCCGGCCCGCAGGTTTCCTGCCCCACAACACCATGGCGAAGGGGGATTTTTTCGTCCTTTTCACGCATCGGATATTTACCGACCCGGATATGTGCCATGACGAAATCCACATCGGTAAATGCCGTTTTCGGGTCAGTGGTATAGCTGAATTCTATCTCCGGAGCCTGCTCCCTGAGGATCACTTTGCACGCTTCGGCGATAGTCTCCTGACGTGCGCCGTCGTTGTCATAAAACTTGATGGCCCGCAGCGGGAAGCGTTCCTGATGCTGCAATAACATCAACACAATACCCGGCGTAAATGTGCTGCCACCGCCTGCCACAACCACTGAAAATTTCTTCATCATACTGCCTCCGTAATGGATGTTTCTGTCGGGGAACGCGCCCCGGATAAGGATGATTTTGCGAGAGCCTCCTGGCTCATCAGCGTTTCTATCTGGTCCCGCACCTGCGGAACGTGCAGACCCACGATGATCTGAATGGCGTTGCCGCGCCGCACTACACCGTGTGCACCGAGGGCTTTGAAGATGTCATCACTTTGCGTCAGCGCCATATCTTCGAGAGTGATACGCAACCGTGTCGCGCAATTGTTGAGGTCAAGAATGTTGCTGTTGCCGCCGAGGGCCTGCAGATAACCTGCAGCCTGGCCTTGTAGGGAAGACGGCACCGGCGGCTCGCCTGCCGGATTTTTCTTTGCCTGATAATCGGCTTTGCTGTAGAGCTTGATTTCGCTGTCTTCACGTCCCGGCGTTTTCAGGTTTAAACGCAGGATCAGCGTGCGGAACACCAGGAACCAGACACCGGTGAACACCAGACCGATACCGATCTGGGTGAACATCATCGAGGCATGATTGTGATACATCGGGATCCAGTTTTGCGGCAGGAACTGATCCAGCAGACCACCGCCCATATTGCCGACAACGCCCGCCATGAACATCAGCGTGGCAACGGTGGCGGCAAGGAGCGCGTGAACGGCAAACAGCAGCGGTGAGATAAACAGAAAGGTGAATTCCAGTGGCTCGGTAATACCGACCAGCACTGCGGTCAGCGCCGCCGGGATCAGCAGCCCCGCGACCTTGACGCGATTTTCCGGCGCGGCTGTGGCATAGATCGCCATCGCAATACCCACCGAGCCAAAAACTTTAGAGTTACCATGCAGCGCAAAACCGCCTTGCGGGAATAACGTTTTCAGCGGCTCAGTGCTCTGGCTGAATGCCTGCAGATGCTCTGCCCAGTAAACCTGGATCCCACCCTCGACCGCTGCCGGACCGAAAACAAACGGACCGTAGACGAAGTGATGCAAGCCGGTCGGGATCAGAATACGTTCAAGGAAGGTATAAACCCATACGCCGAGCGAACCGGACACCAGCATAAAATGTTGCATCGAGAGAATACCTGTCTGCACTTTTGGCCATACCAGCAGGGTCAGCCATGCGCAGGGTATCATTAGCAGAAAGCCGACAATGACCACGAATGAACTGCCCTGAAAAATACCGAGAAAGACAGGAAGTTGTTTATCAAAAAAATGATTGTGCAGCGAAGTGACAATCCCGGAAATAACTATCGCCCCAATAATACTGGTATCAAGGGTTTTAATTCCGGCAATCATCGCCAGACCACTTTGCCCCCCGGGCTCAAGATTAAAATTAACACCGAAATAATTTCCCCAGGTTAATCCCATAGCATTAATTAAATAATTCCAGGTCATAAAACTGACCAGTGCCGCCAGGCAGGCGCGGCCTTGTGCATGTTTCGCCAGCCCGATAGGCAGACCGGCTGCGAAGATCAGCGGCATGTTGCGGAATACTGTCCATCCTCCTTCTTCAATAATATGAATAATTTGTGCAAAGAGATTATCCGGTGCGGTGAGCGTTTCGCCGACGAACATCGGATTCTGAAGCATAATCGCGATACCCACGACCATTCCTGCGAATGGAAACAATAAGACAGGTGTAAACATCGCACCGCCAAAACGTTGAATTTGACTGAGCATATATATTCCTTATATTACTTCCGGATCAGAGTTTATTATTGGAACACTTTCAGACATGTTTTTATTTTCTGATCAGAGAGTAGGAATAATGAAAAATAACTTCGCAGAGTGATTAATCATTTCGTGATCGCATTCATGCTTTTTCTGCCGATCAAGTGGTCTACTTTTGAGGCAATTTCCAGACACGCCAAATGACGGGGCAAGGACAATCTGAGCCCGGGGCATAAGAAACCGAGAATTTACAGGGCAGTAACCGGTTTTACGGACGCAGTTATAAGGATTCACTCATCGATAAAGAGGTCTGCCAGTGATCTACAAAATGCTCGCTGAACGTCTGAGAATTCGCATCAATTCTGTCGATTTTAATATCGGCGACGCATTACCCAGTGAAAAAAAGCTGGCCGCCGAATTGGGTGTCTCGCGAATGACACTGCGAAAAGCGGTGGATTTGCTGATCGAATGGAAACTGGTACGTCGTTGTCATGGCAGCGGAACCTTCGTCGCACAGAAAGATGTCCAGCATGAAACCCGTGGGCTGATGGGTTTCTCAGAGCTGATGAAACAACTGGGTCGTCCGACGGTGAGTGAGGTATTGGAGTTTAAGATCATGGGCGCGCCACCGGCCATCGCCAGCCAGCTGCGGATGAAAACTGACGAACGTATTTATTATTCACGCCGCCTGCGCTCGGTCGGGGGAAAACCGCTGGTACTCGAAGACAGCTACATGCCAGGCCGGTTATTTAGCAATCTTTCAGTGGCACATCTGGAAGGCTCAAAATTTTCGTATATTGAAGATGAATGCCATATCTGTATCGCGGGGAATTACGAAAGCTTCAGCCCGGTTCTTGCGGACAGCACTGTCGCCACCTTATTACACGTCGCCGAAGGCACGCCGTTGCTGCGCCTGACATCGCTGTCCTACAGCGACACCGGTGATTACATCAACTACTCTGTGATGATCAGAAACGCCAACGAATACCATGTGGATTACCATTTGCAGCGTAATAAATAGCGCTCAGAACGGGCACGGCTGGCATAAAACATCGCCACATTTTTCGGCTCAGAACCAAAAATATCTGCCGGCCCGTTCAGTTCGAAATCTCCGGCTTCGCCGTGTCCATCCTTAAGTTTTTAACTTTTACTTCAAATCAGTCTTCGCGTTCAGCGGTTCACCGGTGGCGTAGAACTGACCACCGGCAATGTAATGCAGGCTGCGCAGGGAAGACCCGGCATCTTCGAAATGCCAGTGGCCGTCTTTGAAGACCCGGGTATCGGCCCATGCACCGACAATCTCGCCGATGAATAAATCATGTGCCTGCTGGTTGTGCGGTTCAGGGATTACCCGGCAGGCCAGCCACGCGGTGCACCCCGCGACAAACGGTAAATCGCCGTGATCTTCCATGCGGAATAACCGGGTACCGCAATGTTGCAGTTTATCCGGATCAGTTCTCAATGTGCGATTACCCAGATCGTAAGTCATCTGCAACTGCGCGACGGTCGGTACCTGAATCACAAAATAGCCGCTTTCTTCGATAAGCTCGCGTGTGCGCGCAATTTTGTCGATCACCACCATCAGTTTCGCCGGTTTGAAATCCAGCCCGCATACCCAGGAGGCAGACATGACGTTATCCACACCCTCATGATGGGCAGAAACCAGCGCGGTCGCGCCGTGGTTGATCAGGCGGTAAGCTTTTTCCAGTTCGACAGGGGCAAATTGAGGTGTCATCAGAATCTCTCAAAAAAGTAATGTGGCGTGCAGCATGGCAAACCTGCCGGAACGCGACTATGCATTCGGTGCGCCCTGATGCGGTTTTATCGATTTATGCAATAAATTCACCGACAGCGCCAGCAGAAAAATCATCGCCTGCGCCAGCACGATCGTCGGGCCGGTCGCTGCATCAATATAGAAACTGATAAAGGTGCCTGAGATCGCTGCCATAAGTGACGCTGTCACAGAAACCATCAGCATTTTTGATAACGTCTTACACAGCATAAACGCCGTAATACCTGGGGTGATCAGCATCGCCACCACCAGCACGACGCCGACGGCCTGCAACGCCGCAACGATGGTCAGTGCCAGCATACACAACAGCGCGTAATGATAAACACGCACCGGTAACCCGATGACTTTCGCCTGAACGGGATCAAAGCAAAACAGCATCAGATCTTTAAATTTGAGAATAATCGCCAGCGTGACGACAGCGGCGATGATCAGGGTTTGCAGCATTTCACTGTCGGTTACACCCAGCACATTGCCGAACAAAATATGGCTGAGATGCTGTTCAGTATTCACCCGTGAGAACAGCACCAGACCGGCAGCAAACATGCCGGAAAAGACAATCCCCATGACTGAATCTTCTTTTACCCGACAATGTTCTTTAATAAAACCCGTCGCTACGGCGCAAAACAGACCGGAACCGAATGCGCCGAACACCAGCGGAATTCCTGCAAGATACGCCAGCACCACACCGGGAAGCACTGCATGAGAAATGGCATCCCCCATCAGAGACCAACCTTTGAGCACCAGAAAACAGGAAAATATCGCGCAGACGATACTGGTGGCCGCAGCCGTCAGCAGCGCGCGTTGCACAAAATCAAAGCTCAGCGGTTCCATCAACACATCAAACCAGGACATCATGCGCGGCTCCGGTTTTTAATACGAAAATGGTTAATCAGCCAGCCGTGTTTCGGCGCAAACAAGAACGCCAGCAAAAAAACAGTCGTTTGCAGGCAGACAATTACCCCGCCGGTGGCACCATCGAGGAAATAACTCAGCCATGCCCCGGCGGCACTGGTCACCGCACCGATAAATACAGAAATAATCAGCAGATGTGAGAAACGATCCGACAGCAGATAGGCCGTTGCGCCTGGCGTGATCACCATGGCGATCACTAAAATCGCACCGACGGTTTGCAACGCTGCCACGCTGCACGCACTGAATAGGGTGAAGAAAATCACTTTCAGCCACAGCGGTGAAAGGCCGATAGAAACAGCATGCGCCTCATCGAAAAACACCGCCAGCAAGTCGCGCCAGATAACACACAGCACCAGCAGCGAAACGCCAACAATAATCTGTACCTGCAAAATATCGGTGTCATCAATCCCTAAGATATTGCCGAACAGAATCGACTGCACGTTGACGGCTGTCGGGTTAAGCGAGACCAGTAACAGGCCGAGGGCAAAAAACGTGGAGAACACGAAACCGATGATGGCGTCTTCCCGCAGTTTGGTGAAATGGCGCAGCAGAGTCATGGAAAGCGCGGCCAGAATGCCGGTGCCGAACGCGCCGATGGCATAGGGAAAGCCCAGCGCATAAGCACCCGCGACACCGGGTACCACCGAATGTGATAGTGCATCGCCCATCAGCGACCAACCTTTGAGCATCAGATATGCCGATAAAAATGCGCATACCGCGCCGACACCTGCACTCACCCAGATAGCTTTTACCATGTAGTTATACTGAAACGGCTCAAGCAGCAGTTCGGTCATACCACCCGCCTCACCGGTTCCTGCGGCACTAAATAGCCAATATTGCGCAATGCGCCGCCAAAGGTATTTTCGAGATTCTGATGAGTAAAGGTGGTTTCCAGAGGACCGGAAGCCATTACCGTGCGGTTAATGAGTACCACACGGTCGCAGAAATCCGGCACGCTGGCGATATTATGCGTCGACACCAGGATCAGATGCCCTTCCTCACGCAGTTGTCGCAGTAATTCGATGATGACGTTTTCAGTTTTGATATCCACGCCGGTAAACGGCTCATCAAGCAACATCACCCGCCCCTGTTGCGCCAGTGCACGCGCCAGAAAAACGCGTTTTTTCTGGCCGCCGGAAAGTTCGCCAATCTGGCGATGCGCAAGTTCCGTCAGCCCGACACGCGCCAGTGCGGAAGCGGCCTGTTTTTTATCTTCCTGTGAGGGAATACGCAAAAATGACATTTTGCCATAGCGTCCCATCATCACCACATCCCGCACCAGCACCGGAAAATTCCAGTCCACGTCTTCGGACTGCGGCACATACGCGATCAGGTTTTGTTTCAGCGCTGTAGCCACACTGAGACCATCAAGCGTTACCCGTCCGTGCGTGGGGCGGATAATCCCCATGATGGTTTTAAACAGCGTGGATTTACCGCTACCATTCACGCCCAGCAGCGCACAAACAGATCCGCCGCGCAGCGTGAACGAGGCATTTTCAATCGCGGTATGCCCGTTATTGTAGGTCACCGAAATATCATCAACATGGAGATGCAGCGCGTCGTCAGTCATTGTCCGAACCCTTTTGCGATGGTGCCTGCCGTGACTTTCAGCAAATCAATGTAGGTCGGCACCGGGCCCCCAGCGGCAGACAGGGAATCGACATACAACACACCGCCATATTTGGCTCCCGTTTCTTTGCTGACCTGCCGGGCCGGTTTGTCCGAGATGGTACTTTCACTGAAGACCACCGGAATATTTTGCTGACGCACCAGATCGATGATTTTTTTCACCTGCTGCGGCGTACCCTGCTCATCGGCGTTAATCGGCCACAGATAAGCCTCGTTCAATCCATAATCTTTTGCCAGATAACTGAACGCGCCTTCACTGGTCACCAGCCAGCGCTGACCGGCCGGGATTTTCGCCAGACGTTCGCGCAGCGGTGAATCGAGCAGGCTGATTTTTTCGGCGTAATTTTTGGCATTGCGGTTATAAACGGCGGCGTTATCCGGGTCATATTTCACCAGTGCTGCGCGGATATTTTCGATATAAATCAGTGCATTTTTCGCGGACATCCAGGCATGAGGGTTTGGATTTCCGACATACGGCCCTTCCTGAATAGGCAGCGGTGCGATACCGTCCGTGACAGTCACCGAAGGTACATTTTTGATATTCGCGAAGAAACGACCGAACCAGCGTTCGAGATTAAAGCCGTTCCACAGAATCAGATCCGCAGACTGTGTTTTCACAATGTCGCGTGGCGTTGGCTGATAGTCATGGATTTCCGCACCAGGTTTGGTGATTGATTCTACCGTGGCGGCATCACCGGCAACATTCTGTGCAATATCCTGAATCACCGTGAAGGTGGTAACGACGGTAAACTTCTTTTTATCTTTTCCGGCCGCCTGCACATTCCCGGTAATCAGCGCCACAATCATACCAACCAGCATGAGCCGCAAACGAAACGGTGAATAGCTGAATAATTTTAAGATGCGTCGTCCTTTTTCCATGAAATTTCCCCTGTCGCTCTGCGCATTAATCGCCGGTTTATTATTCAGGTATAGCACAGGCTATACTCCATAGCCAAGGCAAAGTTTTCAGAAATTGGTAGATGTGTGCACTTGGTTTACAATGCGGGAGTTGTCGTGATGTCCGCGGCGGCGGTAAAAACCGTTGAGCAAGAAAGAGGCAGGCGTAGTGAAAGAAAAAAAAATAAATCCATTACTGGATGTGGAAGAACACGCTCAGGGTTTTTTACAGGTGCGCGAGGCGCATCGCCGGGAATTAATGGACGATTACGTTGAGCTGATTTCAGACTTAATTCGTGAATTTGGCGAAGCACGTCAGGTCGATTTGGCCGCGCGTCTGGGGGTTTCACAGCCCACCGTTGCAAAAACGCTCAAACGACTGGCCAATGCCGGACTGGTCCATCAGTTGCCCTATCGCGGTACCTTCCTGACGCCTGAAGGTGAGCGGCTGGCAGCAGAAAACCGTGAGCGTCATAACGTCGTAGAGGCATTTTTTATCGCACTTGGAATCAGCCACGAAACCGCCCGCCTCGATGCAGAAGGCGTTGAGCATCACGTCAGCGATGAAACGCTTGAAGCGTTCAGACGTTTTACTGCCGGAAAAAAAATCTGATCTCACCGTACATCCTATCCGCCGCCAGGTTCGTTTTTTGACCGGATCTGGTGGTTTTCCCCCGTATTCCCGCGCCTCCTGGTTTAATCGTAAAGCAATCTTTCCATAGGAATTTTTTGTACACAATTGCTGGCGTTACCTTGTCAGAATCCCCCTGATCTCCCGCCAACCTTTTCCCTCAGCTCAGCGTACCTTTATCCTCAGGAGTGATGGCATTTATGCCCCTCCCTGCATCCGGTCATTGCGCTTCGAGGTTTTTATGAAAAGGCTCTTATTGCTGATGTTGACTGCCGGCACCCTGATGTCTGCCAGTTTCGCATCGTTTGCCTACGGCTACTACGGGCATGGGTATTATCACGGTGGGTATGGAGGCCCGCGTATTATTGTCGGTATCCCCTGGGGACCGCCCCCTCCGGTGTATTACGGGCCGCCGCCGGTGGTCTACGTCACGCCTGCACAACCGCAGACGTATGTTGAGAAAACCCCTGACTATGCCTATTACTGCCAGAATCCTGCGGGCTACTATCCGCACGTGCAGCGCTGCCCGCGCGGCTGGATGAAAGTCGTTGTAGGTGATTCCGCACCGCGTTAACAGGTGATAATTTCATGAACAGGTTCACTCCGCTGGCGGTTATTACCCTGGCTGCAGCGCTTTCAGGCTGCGTATCTTCTCCCACCCGGCCCGATGTGATGGTGTTACCCGGCACCGGCAAAGATTATCAACAGTTCCGTATGGATGAAATGGCTTGCCGGAGTGACGCCTACAGCAGTGTTAACGGCGGCGCGCAAACGGCTAATAATAACGCGGTCAATACGGCCGCAGCGGGCACCGTTGTGGGTGCGGCGGCAGGGGCTCTGTTAGGCGCAGCGTCTCATCAGGCCGGAGCGGGCGTGCTGGTTGGCGCAGGCAGCGGTTTACTGCTCGGCAGTGCCATGGGCAGTAACGGCGCAGGCGTCAGCAGTGGCAATTTGCAGGACCAGTACGATACGGTGTACACCCAATGTATGTACGCCAAAGGCAATAAAGTGCCGGTCGATGCCCGCTATGATTATGGTTTGCAATCTCACACGCAGCCAGAGGTGCCACCGGACTACTATCCGGCACAGACAGGCAGCAACGACGTTCCGCCGGATTATGTACCTTAAGTTTTTGCCTAATCAGAAAAGCTGCCCGCTGCATGGCAGCCTTTTATTCCCTTTCCAGCCGTTCAGGCAAACGGCGCACGGTCATTGAGTACATCATCGATAACTTTCAGCACACCTTCTTCGCTGTTTGATGGTGCCGTGTATTTTGCGGCCGCTTTGGCCGGTGCAGAGGCGTTTTCCATTGCAAAACCAAATCCGCAATAGCTGAGCATTTCGAGATCATTACCGCTGTCGCCGAAAGCCAGCACTTCCTCATCGCGGATGCCATAGATTCTCTGGATTTTTTGCAGGCCGCAGGCTTTGTGATTGCCGCTGATGATAAGATCCACCGAGCCATGTCCGCTGGTGACCGGTGCGACAATATTACCCAGATGGCGGGTAATTTCGCCCATCAGCGGATAAACGTCATCCTCCCTATAGCTCAGCGCGAATTTGAAAATTGTGTCGCTGATTTCGGCATAATCGCTCACATTGCTCAGACGGTGATAGTAACGACGCATCCGGCGGATAAAGGCTTCGTCGGTGCCGTTCAGCACATACGCGCCATTTCTGCCACAGACGATAGTGTTAATGCCGGGTGTCCGGCTGATCCAGTGTAAAACGTCAGCGACCTGTTCAGGTTCGAGTTTGCCGCAGTAAATTTCTTCTTTTTTGTCGACGACATACCCCCCGCCTTCCGCCACGTAGGCAATCTGTTCATCGATATCATCGAAGAAAGATTTCAGCTGGTAATACTGATTGCCGCTGGCTACCACAAACTTGATTTCGCGTGCCAGCAGTTGCTGATATTGCTCGCGAAAACGGGTTTTATTATATTCGTGTTGCGGGTTCAGAAAGGTGCCATCCATATCTACGGCAATAAGTTTTACGGGCATTGCAGTTCCTTACAAGGTCGGATGTTTATCAGTCAAAATAAAAGATGGCTGGCGGGGTTCAGACGCCAGCTGGCAAATTTGCCACTCAGTTCTAAATCTTCAGTCTTAAAAAATAATCAATATTTCAGTTTGTATGCGCCGAACGTAATGATAAGGAACGCAGCCGCCACGGCTGAAAATGCCACATACAGACTGGATAAATGCGCGATAAAACCAATCAGCGCCGGCCCGCCCAGCACGCCGAGATACCCGAGCGTCGCGACCATCGCCACAGACATATTTACCGGCATCACTTTCTCCTGACCGGCGAGCGTAATCAGCACCGGAACGATATTTGCCGCCCCGATACCGACCAGCGCAAAACCGCATAATGGCAGGATCCAGCCCGGTAACAGTACCACCATCAGGTAACCTGCGATCCCCAGAATACCGCCTGCCACCAGTATACGTTTACGCCCCAATGCGCTGACAATCACATCGCCGGTCAGGCGCATCAGCGACATCGCGACAGCAAACACCGCAAAACCCCAGCCCGCATGTTCCAGCGCCAGCCCGCGTTCACGGGTCAGAAACACGCCGCCCCAGTCGAGCACCGCGCCTTCGGCCATAAAGCAAATCATCGCCATCACGGCCATCAGCACGAGACGAAAATTCGGCCTCGCTTTGGGTTTGCCCTCAGCCCCTTCTTCCTCATGCGCGCCAAACGGTAACATGCCGCGAAAAGACCAGGCGGTCACGATGACAACCAGCGCCACGGCAAAAAACGTGCTGCCGAGCGGCGTGATGCCCGCACTGAGCAATAACGCGCCGCCACCGGCTCCGGCGATCCCGCCGACGCTCCACAGGCAGTGAAAGCCGGACATCAGCGGTTTATCCGCGGCCTGTTCGACCAGCGTTCCCTGCACATTGACCGCGACATCCGCCAGGCCAATACCCATACCGAAAATAAACAGGCTCAGCGCCAGCAGCCAGATATCACTAAAAACCGCCAGCACCGGTAACATCAGGCAATACAACACCACAGCGGCTACAATGACCGCACGGCAGCCGAACCGGCCAATAATCCGCCCGGAACCGAGCATCGACAACAGTGATCCGGCGCCCAGGCACAGCAGCAGTAAGCCGAGATCACCCGCTTCGGAATGCGTACGCAGTTGCGCATAAGGCACCAGCGCTGCCCACAACCCCATCGCCATACCGGTAACAAAAAAAATCGCCCGTGTAGCGATGCGTCGGGCAGGGCTTCCGGCATGCGAGTTCAGACTTTCTATTTCAGATGACAGTGACATCAGATTCTCCCGGCAAGAAATTAGTTATTAAAAGTCTTTTAATAACTACTCAGTATAGAGATGCCTGCAAAACAAAGTCAATGCGGATCACTCGCCGAAAGCGACGTGCAAATTATAATTATGCAAGGTCAGTTCAGTGATGCCTCGCAGATAATCCTGACGCATGGAAGGCCGGTAAATCAGCTCAGGCATATGTTGAACAGGAATATACTGCCGGCAAAGTTCAGCCAGCTGCGGCATCAGCGCGGCGCTGATTTTAGGGCCGGATAGCGCAATGGTAGCCGGGTTGATAATTGCCGTCAGTGACACAATCACTTTGGCCATTTCCTCCGCGACCGGCAGCGTGTTCATGTGTTCAAACGGCAGATTGGAGACCTCACCGGCAAACTGGCTCGCGCCCTGCAACACCTGGCCATTAATCACCATTCCACATCCGAGACACGGGACATCCGGTTTAAAAACGTAGGCCACCGGCGCGGTAACGCCCGCACAACTGCTGCGGTAAAATCCCCAGGCGGTGTAGTTCATGTCATTATCGACCTGCACGTACAGACCAAGCCGCTCACGCAACTGTTGCTCAATGGCAACGCCAGCAAACGCAGTGATATCACAGGTTGCAACGGTGCCTTTCACCACTACACCCGGCAATCCTACGCCCAACGCTTTGATATTCGGGTAATCTGCCAGCAGGGATTCGATCTGCTGATAAAACCTTGCCAGCGTCAGCGGCAAAAAGCGTACCTCGCCCTGAGCCAGGCTTTCACCTGTGGCTGAATTTACCGACCAGATAATCTGCGCCGCCGCATCACTGCCCTGCGCGTACAGGCTCAGTACGGAAAAGAAATCCGGGTTATATGCATAGCGCTGCGCCGGACGCCCGCCACGTGAAACCTCCATTTCCAGCGCCATGACTTCATGACGCAGACTCAGTTCATTAAGCACCGCGCCACATGTCGCAATACTCAGTCCGGTGGCAACCGCCAAATCCGCTTTTGTCGCCGAGCCCAGTGATTTCAATGCATTAGTGACCATCACCACATTATTGATCTTCATTTCACGGGTAGTACGGTTGAGCGGAGTAAACATATTGCCTCGGGGATACGGGTAAGAATGAAGGGTAATTTAGCACAAAGTGGAGGCGGCCTTACTGGCAACGTCACGTCAGGCTGTAGACCGGATCTATGCATACGCGATTGCCCATGGCGCAACGGACGAAGGGGCACCGGGTTTACGCCCGCATTACCATGCGGATTATTATGGCGCGTATTTCCGCGATGCCGACGGCAATAAACTGTGTATTTACAGTCATGAACCCCTGGTCTGAATACCCTCCCCACTTTATCTGACGTTTTGCACAAGTCTGACGAGTTCTGTCTCGGCTTCCCCTTCGTCATGTCCGTCAGTAAAGCAGGCGCCGCTCACCGGTTCGCTGAGATCGGGGAAATGATAGACCGCGTTAACACACGACGGGCCGCCGCCGGAGTGACCGGCTGAGCGCCCGGCCTTTCCCATAGCGCCCTTCATCAATCCGAGCGCGTAGCCGCATGCCGTCCACGGCCGGCCCTCAAGAGCGCCCCCGAGCGGATATGTCACCCGCATTTCGGCAAGCCATGCGGCGCTAAGGAGTTTTCCGGTGAATAAGCCGTGCAATAGTCGGGCGGCGTCCCGCACATTCCCTGCCAGACAGCCATGATACACCCAGCCCGGATGGTACTTTCCGGCAGCCTCACAGTGTAGTTGGGCAAATTGTTCGCGTGTGGTGACAAGAGAAATGCTGTTAAGCCCGAGTGGTGTTGAGATAATCTCTGCGACAAGTTGCGCAAGATCCAGGCCAGACGCGGCTTCAATCTGCTCACGTACCAGCATGTAACCTACATTGGAATAGGACCAGCCTTCGCCGGGTGCAAACAGCATACCCTGAGCCAGGGCGGCACTGAGCAATGTTTGACGATCCCAGGGTTGCTCACCGGCGGCGACGGCGTCGTGATAGGCTTTCAGCGTGCCGTAATCCGGCAATCCGGCTGTGTGGTTAAGCAGTTGCCGCAGCGTATACGCTGCACCGTCGACAGGGCTGTCAGGTTGCAAGATACCGCGTTCACAAAGCTTCAGTGCGCAAATCGCTATCGCGGTTTTGGTGAAACTCCAGTAAGGGAAGCGGGCGTCAAAATTTCCTTCCCCCCTTTCTTCCCCCGAGGCTGAAATACAATAAGAATGGAATTTATGCATGACTAACCTCATCACAAGAAAGAAAGCAGGCAGGCACCCGGTGAAAATTAATGCCTTCGGCGTAACTGTTATTTTATGCTCTTGATTTACATGAAAATACCCAATTCAACGAAGCGCTTCAACCGAAAGTTCTCCTTCAGGTGACCTCTGTAAGGTCTTTTCCAATGGCTTTTACTGTCTGGCGGGGCAAAATTCAGCATACCGGTTATGATGAGGGCGGGCGAAGTTAACCGCGTTGGGCGGAGATGATCAGTGATTTCGTCAGTAAAACGGATAACGGACTCCTCTGAGTTCCCGGCATGCACATTCATCTCTGACCGCAGATCGGGTATATTGATACGCAGATCACAAAAATCCCTTAAAGGAAGACGTCGCATTATGAGTTATCGTTTCACCCTGGTTGCCGTGGCAGCTGTTTTAACCCTGACAGGATGTGCAAAATCGAAAACCGCCGATCAGGCACCGGCTTTCGATTTTGGCTCCACACGGGTGACCGTAACGCACATCCCGACGAAAACCGATGATGGTACCAAACTGTATGTGACCATTGATGGTAAAGATGCCGGTGCTCTTGGAATTGGTGAGAGCATGGAAGTACAACTTCCTGAGGGTAAACATAAAGTTGGCGGTTATGCGCGTTCACTGATTGGCCGCGTGACCATTTCACCTGTCGACGTTGCAACATCCCGGGATGCGATAAGCCACGTGACCTATTCTGTTGCAAACCTTAAACCCACCTTCCTCGTCCGTGCCTCAACACCGGTTCCTAAGCCTAAATCAGAATCGATTCCGGCAGAACCCGTTCCGAGCATGCCGAAACAAATTGAAGATCCTGTCACAGCAGAACAGACGCAAGCCGCAACGCCTGCTGCGCCGGTAACCCCTCAGCAAACGCAAGCCGCAACACCTGCTGCACCGGTAACAACTCAGCAAACGCAAGCGGCAACGCCTGCCGCGCCGGTGACAACTCAGCAAACGCAAGCCGCAACGCCTGCCGCGCCGGTGACAACTCAGCAAACGCAAGCCGCAACGCCTGCTGCGCCGGTGACAACTCAGCAAACCCAAACGCCGCAAGTTACCGAACTGACACCGACCACTCAGTCGCAGACATCACAAGCGACGCAGGGTTCTGCAACGCCTGTCATCACTGATCTTACTTCTACTCCTCAAGCTTAACCCGGTTTCTGCTGCCGGTGCCTGATGCACCGGTGGTGACTTTCCTCAGAATTTCACTACCGCACCCAGTTCAATCACCCGGTTTGGCGGAATATGATAATGTTCCGGCGCGCGTAGTGAGTTTCGCTGCAATACCTGGAACAGTTTTCCGCGCGCCTTCAGGTACCACGGACGCGGTTCACCAAGAATAAACGTGTCACGCGACATGAAAAATGAGGTTTCATTCATGTTGCTTTTAAGCCCTTCCAGTCCGCAGCGATAAAGGATATCTGTCACATTCGGCTTCTCCCTCCAGCCATAACGGGCAATAACCCGCCAGAATGCCGGTGAAAGTTGCTCGATAATGACCCGCTGGACGTTATGCACATAGGGTACATCTTCCGTTACGATGGTCAGCAGCACCACGCGCTCATGCAGAATCTTGTTGTGTTTGAGGTTGTGCAGCAACACCAGCGGCACTTCATATTGCCCGCGCGACATGACTACAGCCGTTCCCGGCACCCGTTGTGGCGGCGATTTTTCAAGTGAGGTAATCAGCGCCTCCAGCGCTTCCGGATCCTGGCGCAGGCGGCGCAACAACCGCGAACGTTCCGTTTTCCAGGTCAGCATAATCACCAGAATAGCCACACCAATTGTTACCGGCAGCCAGCCCCCCGAGAAAAGTTTGCTCAGGTTGGCAGCAAACAACGGCACATCAATCAGCAGCATCGCCATAATCACCAGGCCACCTGCCCAACGTTTCCATCCCCAATTTTTGATCATCACAATGCCGATCAACACAGACGTGATCACCATCGTACCGGTGACTACAATGCCATACGCCGAGGCGAGGTTGCTGGAATGCCGGAAGCTGACGATCGCAATCAGTACGGCGAAATACAGCAGCCAGTTGACAACCGGAATGTAGATCTGACCGGACTCCACATCCGAGGTGTAAATAATGCGCATAGGAGGCAAATAGCCCATGCGCACAGCCTGACGCGTCAGGGAGAACACCCCCGAAATCACCGCCTGTGAGGCAATAACGGTCGCCAGCGTGGCCAGCACTAACAGCGGAACGAGCGCCCAGTCAGGTGCCAGCAGGAAAAACGGATTCTTAATGGTCTCAGGTTCGCTGAGTAATAACGCACCCTGCCCGAAATAATTCATCACCAGCGAGGGCCCGACCAGTATAAACCAGGCGATGCGGATGGGTTTCTTACCAAAATGCCCCATATCTGCATAAAGCGCTTCGCCGCCGGTAACTGAAAGCACCACCATACCGAGCGCGAAAAAAGAGACTGTTTTAAATTCCACAAAGAAATGCATCGCCCAGTAAGGATTGAGCGCCTGCAATACTTGCGGATTATGCACGATCCCGCTGATACCCAGCGCCCCGAGGGTGAGAAACCATATAACCATCACCGGAGCGAAAATTTTCCCTACGCTGCCGGTACCATTTTTCTGAATAAAAAACAGCAGCGTCAGGACGGCAATGGAAAATGGAATGATAAAGCGGTCTAATGACGGCTCAATAATTTCCAGCCCTTCAATAGCCGAAAGCACCGAGATGGCGGGCGTGATAACACCATCACCATAGAAAAAGCTGCCGCCAACCAGCCCGATAAACATAATGAAGGGGATCCAACGCGGATTGAGATTGCGGATCGCCAGTGCCATCAGGGTCAGGATCCCGCCCTCACCGCCATTGTCGGCGCGCATCACAAAACTGATGTATTTGACGGAAACCACCAGCATCAGCAGCCAGAAAATTAAGGACAAAAAACCGAAGAGAGAGCTTTGTGTCATGGTAATGCCCGCCTGTCCGGTCAGGCATTCACGTAGGGTATACAACGGGCTGGTACCAATATCGCCATACACGACACCGATACAAGCCACTGTTACAGTCAGCAGCGATGATTTATTTTTTGTTTGCTTCATGAGTGGCTTCACAATTTCCGGGGACGACGTTGGTCGTCCCACCAAAAGAGTATAGCTGCTTCGCGGGAGGATCTCAGGCCCAATATGAAACGGTTACATTCATTATTGTCTTATATATCAGGTATTCACTTACAAACATGGCCTACATGTCTACAGACTACCAGGACTCTATCTGCGTGCGGGGTTTTGGATAATATCTCGGTATAAACCTTTCACAGGTTCAGTTAATAACTTATTGATTGATGAGGTCCCCAGAGCGGCTTCTTTTTTCATAAGGGATGCATAAGCGCGCAGATCAGCGTTCGAAGCAAGATCCCGTCTCATACATTTGAGAATAATGGTGTTGGATTGCCGGGTCATTTCATAGCTGAAACTGAGCAACCCTAATATTTCTCTGGCTGTTACGATATGGTAAGCGCATTCATAATTCCACAAATTCCCGGGCGATAGATAAGACATAAGATGAAAATCAGCATATCTGTGTATTCCCCCCAACACCCAGGCATCATTAACAGTGGCGGCCCACTTATCCATGACCAAAACATTTCCCCGGGTATGTTTAGCCCATAAAGTATCACCTTTAGCTATACAATACTTTGCCAAAATCTCAGGTTTCCATAAATCACTGGCTCTGCCAATACGTATTGGACCGTAGATGAATTTTGATTTTTTATATACCTGCCAGCAGCACCCGGCTAATTTATTAAAGTTGTTATCCTTACCCATCCCATAAGGATAACATGCTTTCAGATGCGGATGCACTTCAGCATTTTCCTCCCATGAAAACATATTCTCCTTGGTTTTAAGACCAGGACTTTCAAGGTCCCGCATAATCGTTACCTGATTAAATATTTTCAATAAACTTAACCTTATCTCATTAATAATATTCGTAACGTAGATGATATAATCATTCCCTAACAGATAAGCAGCATTCAGCAAATCTATCGTCCGGGGTATTAATACCCCGTCCAGATCAGCAGGGAAAACATCAGAAATATTCCAACTTTTTATTTTTAACCAAACTACAGATCAAATCACTATATGCCCACCAATAATACGTAAAGCATGAGATTTTCCTGGGGGTTCAGGGCTGTAGCTTTAACGTACCCGATCGTATCTTCTCCGGACTCATACAACTCTTCTGCAAGATCAAAGTGTTCTGGTGATAAATTCGCCATCTTTCTTTTAATCTTATCCACCGAACGGATCAGTTTTTTCACTGTGGCAGAACTATCTTCATTCAATAATTCTTTTAAGATTTTTTTGGTGTCATCTGATAATTTACTTCTTCCCAGTGCCTTGAGAGCAATATAAATCTGCTGTTTAGCATTGTTAATAATAAAGGGTAAAAGTGTTTTCAATCTTTCTTCAGCTGGATGCATCATCATATCCTTATTGATAGCATTGTAAGACAAACTTCTGGTTTAACTGGCGTAGTGGCATGGCATTGCTTATAAAGTTACCCTTGGAAAAAATAACCTGTTACCTGTTTTCCGTGAAAAATAATGCGCAGGGAAGTAAATAAAAAAATGTCAATACTCAGGCCATTATTTAACTCCGAAACGGTACGCATTCAATGCATCAACTCTTTGTGTAAATTGTTTTAACAAGGCCGGATTCACTTCCCGATGATTTTCCTTATCCTGCCCGATCGTCCACAATAGTGTTTCCGCGCTGGTACCATTGCGTTGCAAATCCTGACGAATTTGATATACCGCCGTTTTCAACTCCGACACAGTCATATATTGACTGTGCTTCTTTTCAGCATTCAGCAGCCGGGCTTCAAGTTCATCAAGATGTTTGTTAGCCAGCACATAACCATCGAGCGCCGGAATATCACCTGCTTTTTCCTGTAAAGTACGACGCCATTGCGCGCTGTATTCATTATCCGGATACACCTTTTCCAGATGGTCGGATAATATCTCGCCCTGACGCAGCAGCATATCTGCGGGTTGCTCACTGATCCACGACAGAACCGGTGCGGCATGGGCTAACACCGCCTCTTTTTGTGCATTCAGGTCAGATGCAGGAGCATTCTCCCAGGCATCATTCAACTGACGTTCACTATGTTGTAACGCCATTAAGGGCAAACTCAGCTTTTCACTCAAGCTTAGTGTTTGTGATGAAGACCAGAGCGCTACTGCCACGACACAAACCGCTATACCCGCCGCCATTCCCCCCGATGCCCACAATAACGGACGCGGACGCGGTTCAGGAGCCAGTTGTATTTCTGGTGGTTCGGCAGCGGATATCATGTCGGCCACCGCCTGCGTTGCTTTCTTCTCATTGACGGGTTGCGGTGTATTTTCCTCCGCAACCGGCAAGATTTTCGCCACTTTGGGTGGAACAGGATACGGCACGGAACGGCAGCGGACTTGCAGGAAATAATGCAGATTATTGAGTGAATCATGGCTGCGTGACTGCAGGTTTTTTGACTGACTGCACAAAACACCAATGCTTCTCTCTACCTGACGCATCTCACCACTGTTTTCCGGCCCGTACTCCAGCGTATAGATATGTGTCGCCACATTGGCATTGAACCAGTCGATCAGTTGCTGACGCTGTTGAACGGCAGTCACCGGCGGCCAGCAACGCTGGCTGTTGTGAGTAAACGCCGTTGACAGCAGTTCGAGCGCCAGCGCCAGTCCTTTCCAGCTTTTAAGCCGCAGACTGATGAGACAAAACCACATGCCGCTTTGCAGATCATAACCATATTCATGAAAAAGCTGAAAACAACGCTCTTCCAGCAGATGCCAGTCCAGTTTTGCCGGCAGATTTCCGCTCAGATGGCTCAGCTCACTGCTCAGCAACAGAAACGATTTGCTGAGGCGCGGATCATGGCCGTTAATTTTTAACGCGCGTAAATTCACCCTGTTTTTCATGATTATCCTCTTCCTGCCGTTCAGACAGGTTGTTTAGCCACTGAATTTTTCGCGGCAGGCTGTCTGGACAATGTGAGCTGACCTTTACTGACGCCGAGTTGCAGGCGGATATCGGCTTTACTCTCAACCGCCAGTAAACGGTCGGTGAGGAGTGGCAGCAACTCCCGGTTCAGCACGGCATCAATTTCGCGGGCCCCGCTTTGCTCGACCTGGCAACGGCTGGCGATGAAATCCACCACTTTTTCGCTGTAGCTCAGGGAGGAGTTACCTTCACCCGCACGGCTGAAACGTTTACACACTTTATCGATTTTGAGACGGATGATTTTTGCCAGTGTTTCACCCACGACAGGCAGATAAGGGATCAGTTGCAGGCGTCCCATCAGTGCAGGACGGAAATATTGATCGAATTCAGGCCGCAGGAGTGCCGTCAGTGCTTTCTGATCGTTGTTTCCGGCAGCGCAGGCAGCCATCACCCGATCGCTTGCCAGGTTACTGGTCAGAATAATCAAGGTATTACGGAAATTGATCAGTTGGCCTTCGGCGTCTTCCATCACACCTTTATCAAATACCTGATAGAAAATTTCCATCACATCCGGATGGGCTTTCTCCACCTCATCGAGCAGGACTACACTGTACGGCCGACGACGTACCGCCTCGGTCAGCACTCCGCCCTGTCCATAACCCACATACCCGGGCGGGGAACCTTTCAGGCCAGACACTGAATGAGCTTCCTGATATTCAGACATATTGATGGTAATTAAACTTTGTTCACCGCCGAAAAGCAGTTCCGACAAGGCCAGCGCCGTTTCTGTTTTGCCGACGCCGGAAGGCCCGGCCAGCATAAAGACGCCGGTGGGCTTAACCGGATCCGCAAGATTGGCGCGACCGATGCGGATTTGCTGCGCAATGTCCGCTAATGCATGGGATTGCCCGATCACCCGGCTCTCCAGACGTGCGACCAGATCGCCGAGTTGTTGCTGTTCTTTTTCCATCATCCGGCCCAGCGGGATGCCGGTCCATCCGGCAATCACATCTGCGACACAGGTCGCATCCACACAGTCATACACCAGCGCCTGATCTTTATGCATCTCAGCGAGTTGTGCGCGCAATGCGGCAATCTGCGTCACATCCTCAATACGATTAATCTGCGCCACGATGTGTTGTTGCTGATGCCAGACCGGCAGCAATGCCTCCAGATTTTGCGTCAGTTCGCTTTCCCGCTGATCCAGCCATTTTATCCGCGGGTGGTTATCGCCCTCTTTCAGCAGACTTTCCCGTTCAGTGTGAATGTTGCTGATCATCGCATTGAGATCTTCGATCTCTTTGGGCTCATGGCACTGAGAAATCGCCACACGGGCGCAGGCAGTATCCAGCAGGCTTATGGATTTGTCCGGCAACTGGCGGCCAGAAATATAACGGCTGGAGAGACGAACAGCAGCCACCAGCGCGCTTTCGAGGATCTGTACGCCATGATGTTTGCTGAGTGCCGGTTTCAGCGACCGCAGCATAGCGGTGGCGGTCTCTTCATCAGGTTCCGCCACTTTGATCACCTGAAAACGACGCGCCAGCGCGGCATCCTTCTCAAAGTATTTTTTGTATTCAGCCCAGGTGGTAGCTGCCACCACGCGCATTTCCCCGCGCGCCAGCGCCGGTTTAAGCAGGTTTGCGGCATCATTTTGCCCTGCCTGACCGCCAGCGCCAATCAGCGTATGCGCCTCATCAATAAACAGAATAACCGCAGACGGGTACTCTTTTACTTCACGCAGCAAGGTTTGCAGACGGTTTTCAAATTCGCCTTTTACGCTGGCACCGGCCTGCAGCAATCCCATATCCAGCGACAAAATTTCCATTTCCCTCAACGCTTGCGGTACGGTGCCGTCCACAATCCGTTGCGCCAGTCCTTCAACCAGAGCTGTTTTTCCCACGCCCGGTTCACCCGTCAGCACAGGATTGTTCTGACGGCGGCGTAACAGCACGTCGATCAATTGACGAATTTCCTGCTCTCGCCCCAGCGCAGGGTCCAGCGCCGAATGACGCGCCTCTTCAGTCAGGTTTCGGGTGAATTTCATCACCGCTGAATCAGCGGTGTGACGGGGTGCAGCAGGATGATTCGTGGCCTGTTCCGGTCTGCAGGCATCATGCAACAACCGGTCAGCACGTTCAGCCTGACACAGTAGTGCCTGTTGTAAGGCGGGTGACAGGGGGTTCTGATTGTCTTTTTCACTGGTAATCAGGCTACCCAGTAAGGCCTGTACCGGCAGTTCTGTTTGCTGCCAACAGGCACTGGCATGCAGCCAGGACTTCTCCAGATGTTCGACCAGCAATTCTGACAATACCGGGCTACGGGTATTGCCGCTACGCAGATGATTGAGGCTGATTTTCAGCGCATCAATCAGCGTATCGCCACGCAAGCCCGCATCCAGGCAGAGTTGCTCAATCAGCGCAGGATTACGGGTCACCAGTGCAAGCAGTAAATGCTCAATGTCTACCTCGTGATGCGTACGGCTGACGGCAAGGCTGATCGCAGCGTCAAGGCACTCACGGGCTTCGACATTCATTTTCTCAACAATCTTCTTCAGGTAATTACCCATAAATAATCCCGTTTATTTTTTACAATCGTGCCCTGAATCAGGCATTCAGTGACATTCGGTGATACGGACAGGCAGTTGTGAGAACGCGCTCTTCAATGCCGTTGGTCGTTTTTTTTCCGCTTTTCTGCTGCTGGCCTCCTGCTGAGCCTGGGCATTAACATTCAGCGCCTGACTGAGTGCCTGCCACTGTTGCCAGCGTTCCTGGAGGGCGTTCTGTGGACCGGACTGATAACGCACCATGACTTCCCTGATGCCCAGAACTGCCAGTTGCGCGGATTCATCAGGAAAATCCTCTGCTTTAAAGCGGCGTTGCCCGTCTGAAATATCGTGCAGAAAATCCGGCCAGGCGGCGTCTCCGAAATATTCATAAGTCAGGTCAAAACCGGGGAAATTGATCATCAGTGTGGCGCGGCTACAGTGACCAGGACGCCAGCGGAATGTCGCCTGCTCGCTGAAGTTCATGCTGTTTAGCTTCCACTGCTGCTCATCACAAAACAGCGTCAGGCGGGTGCCCACCGGCATCAGTCGTGCTCCGCCCGGAATGGTGGCTGGCAGGCTTTTGAGGGTCAGTTCCAGCGGTTTAGCTTCCAGTTCCGCCATTTGTGACTCCAGATCGGTTTGTTCATCTTTCAGCGAGGCCAGTGCATCGTCATTGCGGGTATTTTCACGTTCAGGCATCGCCAGCACATCATCCGGACGCAGAACATGATTGACCATTCGCAGAAATTCCGGCGTCAGTCCCGGCGTCTGTCCGTTGAACTCGCCTGCTTTTGGCCCGTTGTCTTCAACCACCAGCACACTTTTTGCCGGCCCGCGAATAAAATCAGACAGGTATTGCCATGCCAAATCCTGTTGCTCCTCATATTCCAGACGGCTGGCGTTATTTTCCATCGGCCATAGCACCCGGCTTTTCCACTGTTGCTCAAGCCAGCAGGCAGAACGCTGCATAGCATGTGCAACCAGCCAGTGTGCATCGTTCTGATAGAGCGTCCAGACCGCGTTGGTGGCAAAATCGTCCCGTTCCGCAGATAAGCTTTTACGCAGCACGTTGAAACGGCTGTCCAGCAGTTGTAAAGGATTGCTGTCTCCCGCCGCACCGGTCTGGAACAACCCGCGGGTCAGGCGATCGCTGCTTTTCGGAGTGGCAAATACATCCGAAACCGCCGCATTCAGGCTGGTTTTCCAGGCACTCCAGTTTTTCACATTGAGATCGGAAAGCACCGGTGTCAGCGTTTTGCTGTCGGTTTTCAGCAACACTGAAATTTTCTTCTGAATGAATTGCTGGATTTTGCTGATATGTGGAACCCGCGCGCCCTGTGCCGACATGGTTTGTAACTGATTCAACCGGCGTAGCTCGCGCAACCACTGCGCGGCATCCTGAGTGCTGATATCCCCGAGTTGTTCATTCACATAACGGGCAAATTTCATCGACGGGCTGTTACCCTGGTCGATTGCAATCAACGCGGTTTGCCACTGTTCACTGGTCAGCACAGGGGCGGCTTGCCGGTTCATCGCCAGCATCAACGTCATCCATTGCGTCTGACGCAGGTCAGGCCAGCGCTGTTCAAAGGCTGCCAGTTCAGGCATCGGAACCTGCTCACCCCCTGCACGGCGGATATCCTCCAGCCAGCCCTGAATTTGCGCAGTGCCCTGCAGGGTCCACAGACCGCTGACCTGCGTTATGTCCTCAGAGGAGGGCAGGAAATCCGTCACACTCACCGGCATCAGATCGTCTGAAGGGGCTATCAGCCATGCCATCTGTGGATCACTGTTGACCAGACGGCCCAGCAATTCACGCAATACCGTCAGTTGCTGGCCCCCTTCCGGCAGCTGTAGCAGCGCCCGTTGCAGCACCACGTCCTGCTGATGTGATAAAGGCACCGTCGCCCCCGTCATGCTGAGCGCCGCCGGAACCGGTGCCTGTTTCATCAGCTCACTGACGGGCTGTTTTTCCCACATGGCCTGTTTGGTGATAAGCGTCCTTGCCAGGTCCAGAATCATTACGCGTTTTTGCTGTGGAACGGCATCTGTAAACTGCCGCTGGTAATTATCGGCTATCTCATTCAGATTCACTTTATCGCGTACAGATGCAGCAAGAATGCTGGCCTCAAGCTGCTCATGACGATGGTTGAGAACGGGGACAAAAGGAAAATATTTCAGCGGATGCGTATGCCAGTTTTCGATGTTCTCAAGCTGCTGAACCTGCGCCGCGACATCCATTTGTGCCGGCGTACCCTCAGTAAGGCAACGGGTGAAATAACCACCAATCAGCAGATAAGTGATCGCCAGCGCACTGAATGTCATCGCGCCCCATTTGTGCAGATAACGACGGCCAAAACCGACAGGTTCAATTTCACGCTGACGGCTGAGTGCTGGCAATAACCGCGTCATCAGGTCATGGATAAAGAAAGCCTGACGTGAAGCACTGTTTTTGCTGACGGGTTCGGTGGCAGTAAACCAGATGCCACCCAGCGCCGCGGGTTGAAAATAAACGTCCGGCTCACACAAGGCGGCCAGGTAACGTTGCAGTGCGGGTTGCAATTGGGGCAGTTGCTCCGGAAAGTCCATCAGCGCCAACGTGTCGCCATCCGGTTCACCGCCGGAAAGCATGCTGACACGGACTTTATCCAGTCCGTCTTTCACACAGGTAAACAGCGGGTCCAGCAAGGCCGGATCTTTCCCATCGACGATAGGGGAATAGCGCCAGTAGTAACCGAGCGGTTGCTCCCGCTGTGCGGCGGAAAGTTTATGGGCCCAGTTGCTGAAACCCGGTACCCGATCACAGCAGGTGATAAACAGGTATACCGGCAGGCGGCGTCTGACTTTACTGACCAGAGGTTCAATCTGCGTACGGATATGCCGCGCATGCAGATGCAGTTCGGCGTCATCTTTTTCGAGCAACTCACTGACCGACACACACACCACGATGCCAGCTGGCGCCGGCAGGCGGGCACACCAGTTCACCAGACGTAACCAGCCTCGCTCGAAGGCTGGCGTTTTACTCAGAAAATGGCTGGAGAGATCGAGAAAACCCACAGAGCGAAAAAACCACCAGCGTAAGGTCCGTGTCGGTACCACCAGGGAGCTTTCAGGCTCATTGGAAAACAGCGGCAATCCTGCACCGGCCATCAGCGTCGTTTTACCGCTTCGTCCACCAGTCAGTACAAACCAGGGGAGCGGTTGTTTGCGTCTTCTGATGCGCTTAATGACTGCGGCACCGGTTTTCCAGTGTTCGAATAAAACATATTCCAGCCGGGTGAGTTTAAATTTTGACTTCAGGGAGGAGATATATTTTACCTGGGCAATACCGGAAACCGAACCCCAGATAAACCGGGAAAATAAAACGACGAGAATCAATATCAGCCAGAGTAGTAATGCATGCAAAAGAGTCTGTCCCAAAGCAACAGACATTACGACGCAAACAATAAATAACAGGCACAGAAATAGTGTCCATGCGACAAAGGAAAGTAATTTTTTAAACATAGTGGTTTACCTGGAAAATATTCCTAAGCCGGTGGACAAAATCACTAAATAGGTGATCACAGGCAGTGTGAGCAACAATCCTTTACGCTGGCGGAGCTTTTTCACTATCGTTTTATTTTTATCATCGCCGCCAGCCTCCTGTTCAACCAGCAAGGCATCGTTCGGCCACTGTCGCCAGGCTTGCGGCAAGCACTGCCGCTCATCTTCGATGCGTTGCTGCAAAAGCTGTGCATCCTGCGCGGTATATTTTCCGTGGAAGCCCATCAGCAGACAAAACAGATACACCATTCTCAGTGGAATATTGTTTTTATCCGTTCCATCCAGCCTTTCGAAAAATGCTTCGCCCCCCACAGAAATATCAAAATAATATTTCTGCAGCAGATTACTTCGCCATTCTTTCACCCAGTCCGCGCGGGATCTTAGTACCCGCTCATCCACCCAAAGCACCACCGCGAAATAAGCATCCTGACATTCTCCGGATTCATGATGACGTTCTGACTCAAGCAGCGCCTGTTGTAATAAGGAAATGCTTTTTTCGCGAAATGCACTGTAATCCGGATATTCCTGCGGATGAATAAAAAATGCCGTCACATAACGAAACAACGGTAAATAACAATTCAGCAAACTCATCATGAGGGCACCACAAATATAATCTGTACCTGAAGATCTTCCGGCATATCAGGCCAGTAGAAGGAAATTTTGCTGTGCTGGCGGGCTTTATTCCACAATTCACTGTCCTGCTCGACCAGGAAATAATGTGAATCGCTGCGGTTTGGCACACCACGCGGAGGCTGTGGACAATGTATTACCGGAATGCCCGGAAGAGCATGCTGGATCAGCAGTTCAATCATTTTTGGCGAGGCCAGTTTGATACCGCCCGGATTTTTGATCTGACGATTTTCCATCGGCATATTGGCAGAACGTAACAGCAGCAGTACTGATTCGGCATTTTTACTCTGCGCACTGTCAAAGCTGCCGGTGAACACGCCCTGAAGATCGTTTTCCAGCGTGATGTACGTGTTATCTTCAAGTACCAGACTGTTCAGCAGGGTGATCAGCGTCTTACGGGCACTCTCGAAACAATCCAGCAATTGATGATGATTGTAGGTTTGCAGCGAATTTTCGCCGTCATGCCACTCTCCCAGAAAGGAGCAGCTGTCATTGAATGAGGAAAGTTCGCCGACAAGCTGGCATAACATATTGTAGATATGCCACGGATGAACCTGGCGCGCCTGACAGAAATTTTTCAGTTGCGGTAGCACCCGGTTAAGGGAGCGCATAGCTAACAATTGTGTTACCTGATCGCCACGGTCGGCATCGCTGACCAGCCGCTCTGAGCGTTTGTATTCTTCAAGCTTTCTGGCCCGCGCACTCAGTTCAAAATAAATAGTGTCTATCAGCTTGCCGAGGCTGAATGATCCAAAAAGCGTCACGGAGGGTGGCGAGAATGTCGGATCGAGGGACACCTTTTCGTTTTCATAACGCAGCCGGGTGAGAGGAATGCATTCGCAATCAACAGCATCATCTTTTTCAACGTCCGTCAGCAATCTGACGTTGTAGCACAGGCGGGCCACTGCAGCGTCCGGCGCATGATCATAGACGTCTTTCATCACCCGCTCTTCGCTGGTATTGATCCAACGCGTGACAGCACGATCATGCTCTCTTTCCAATGTGGTGACATTGCTGTGCAGCGGATCGAAACGGCGCAAAGCCAGCCATAGGGTCAGAGGCTGATCGCGCTGTTTCCAGAAATCACGGAAGTTACGTTGTTCAACGCGGCTATTACCGGGCTGTGACAGCAAGGTACCACCGGGCAAAATACAACGGAACTGCTCGACACTGATGACATAATCGCTCAGTGCTGCTTCATTGATGCTGACCTCAATCAGCCCGTAATTATAAGGCTGCGCCAGACGCAAATGCTCCGCGAGGTTCCATTCATAATGCAGGTCAATTGACTGAAAATGCTGCGGTTGCAGATAAAGCCCGGAATGCCAGTAGATCTGCTGTTGTTCTGGATACATTATTTTTTCTCTCCGGCAACGGGGATATCTGAACTGACAATGCTTTCACTGCCTAAGGTGACGGAGAGCGTGACCGGCGCTAAATGCGCATGCCAGACGGGTTCCCACCAGCCTGTGCTTTCCACATCCACCGGCACCTCTGTGCTGACCATGTGTTTCTTCACCGGAAACGGATAATAGCCCGCAACCAGCGCCACATTGCGGGTATCCCGGGCGCGATCGATATGCAACGTGTTGGTTTGTCCCGGCATCATGACGTAACGATCCACCTGCAAAACATCGCCTTCACTGCCTGCACCGGCAAACAAACTTTTCAGTATTGCAGGGTTATCCAGCATCTTATCCAGCGTCGGTTTATCCTTAGCTTGTAGCAGTAATACCGTACAGCTGTTGGCCATATCATTCAGGCTGTTCAGCCCGGGTTCAGCCCGCAGTTGCAGGGTAATAGCGCCGCTGGCGAAAGGCGCAGCCACTTCGCTGATCGCCTTCTGTTGGCTTTGCCCATCATCTGATGTACAACCTGCCAGCAGCATGACGCCGAGCACCAGCCCGGTCAGTCTCATTTTCCCCCTCATTCTCTGCCGTGCCCTTTCAGTACGTTGTTGATATCACGCATGCTGCTGTCATCCTGCAACATCTCTTCCAGCCATTCGGTCAACGTCATGGCAGCCCAACGCGCCGCTCGCTCCATCAGGAAAGGGACGGGGCTTGACGGTTCGGTCTGACGAAAAAAATGGGCAATGGTCAGCATCTGACTGATGGCCAGATCCCGTGACATCGTTTGTTTCTGAGTGTTATTCATGAGTGAACTGACGCCAGTATTCTGTTCATCTTCTTCCGGCGTTAATACGTTAAGAGTCATCACATCGTCATAAGCCGGTGCTGCACGGTCAAACAGACGTTTCAGATACTCCTGAATTTCAGCGGTTGCGCTGCGCAACTGCCCCATCGCCAGAGAATCTGCCTGCGGATTCAGCTGACCATAGAGGACCTCAAACGTATCCAGCGTGGTCACCAGTCGGGCTAATACCTCGTTTTGCGCGGCGACTTTCTGCGGATCCAGTGTCGCGGCCCAGCGGTTGAAGGTATCCATAGAGAAATCATCGTCACCGCCCCGTTCGGCAGCGCTGTCTGGTTTCATCGTCACCCGGTGTTCATAGGCGAGCACCTTACGCCAGTGATCGAGCGTGCTTTCCGGCTGCCCAAACAGAGGATGACAATGCAGCATCTGCGCCAGCTGACGGTCCACACGATTGAGCATGCCATGACGGATCATCACGCCGTCTTCATCCAGCTCCGGCCAGCCCTTTTGCCAGTAAGTTTGCATAAACGCTATCAGGAAACCGATACCGTCCAGCAAGCCGCTGATCCCATGTTGCTGTCCAAGACCTTCGGTCAGCCAGCAGGCGACCTGCAAATCCTTGCTTTCTTTCTGTAACACTTGCGAGCTTAAGCGGATGACTTTGCTCCAGTCGGCTTTACGCAATTGAGTAGCCCATTCTCCCTGCGGCAAATAATCAGGATCGCTTTCCCGCGCCTCACGGATTTCGTTATAGATCGGCTCATATTCCATATTGCGGCCAACGGGCTGTTCGTCACTGACCGGGGCGAGCAATGGCTCAAAATTCATTATCATGTCAATACGCTCTAAGAAATCAGGACGGTCGGACAACCCGCAGTAATGGTTCCGCCATGCGCGGTACTGTCACCCATACGCGCTGCAGGTTTATTGCCAATCAGCACTTTCGTGCTGCCCATCACTACCGAATCCGGTGGACCGACGCAGACCGCCATCGATCCCAGGATCGCGGCGGGCATGCCTCCGATAAACACCGTTGGCGTACCGGGTGTGGACACCGGCCCGCCAACGTGTTGGATCGGGGGGAGGCCGGGGGTCACCATCGGGCAAAAATGCATATCACCAACGCGGGCAGCGGGCTTTCCCATCAGTCACCTCCCCGGGTAGCGTGCCACTCAGAAAGTAGATTCTGAGCGCCCTTCAGGGGGGCGTCTTCTCCCGCTATCCCCACACTGAGCAATTTCAGCGCACAATGGAGCATCAGGTGAGATAAATGAGATTCGGGGTACACCGCCTCGAACTCTGCCGGGGTCATGCTGCCTTGCATCCAGAACACGGATAAGCCGAGCGCACCAACCGGGGTATCAAAACCGAGCAGCTCTGCCTGCTGGAAAATACGGAAACGCCGGTCATCCTCAGGCTCTGCCAGCCACTGATGGATTTCACTGGCGCATTGCCGCACCGCAGGTTCCTGAGATTCAGGGCGACTCAGCGCTTGTTGCAGCGTCCACGCCAGCAGTTTCTTCTGTGCAACATCAGCAACCACGCTTGCCAGCGCATCTTCCCAACGGCCTGCCATCATCAGCTGCGCGGCATTTTCTGCGCCGTTTTGCAGCGGGTTGTAAGCAGCAAGCGCTTCCGGCGTGAGCAATTTTTCTTTCATGTTATTCATTTCCTCAGCCAATCTTCGTCACGCCGCCCTTGATCTGGGTCATACCACTCCCCTGAACAGTGACCATGGCGCCTTTAAGTTCTGCCGTCCCCTTCCCTTCAATGTTGATCGTGGTGCCGCTCAGCGTAATGCCGGAAGGAGAAAGGGTGATTTTGCTGCTACCGACTTTTAATTCGATAGACTGGGTGGATTCAATGACGCAAGCCTTGTCCGCTTTGACCGTACTGCCACCGCCACTGATTTTTAGCTGATGGTTACCACTGGTCAGGCTTTCCTGCAGATTGCCTTTAATGTCCAGGGCATAATCACCCTGTTTAAGCGTCAGGCTTTCATTACCTTTGGTTAACTCGGTCGTACGGTTCTCACCAATGGTTTTGGTGACGTTTTTGGTAATACGCGTGGTGACGTCGTTTTTCACCGTCAGCAGCAAATCTTTTTGTGAGGTCATGATCAGACGCTCTTCGCCTTTTTTATCGTCGAAACGCAATTGATGCCCTTCTTCAACATTACCGTTGAGGGAACTGCGTGAAACGAATCCGGCATGATTTTTCTCCTCAGGCAGGCTCAGCGGGGGTTTATTCTGTCCGTTGTATACTGAGCCGGTCACCAGGGGATAATCAGGGTTGCCATGCACAAAGCTGACGGTAACCTCACTGTTGACGCGAGGCAGGAACATGGCACCAAATCGCCCGCCTGCCCACGGCTGTGAAACCCGCACCCAGCAGGAACTGCCATCGTCATGTTTGTTTTCACGATCCCACGGGAACTGAATTTTAATGCGGCCATATTCATCCGTGTGAACCTCTTCTGATTCAGGCCCGACCACGATGGCAGTCAGAATGCCGGCGATTTCAGGTTTTCTGGTGAGGCACGGCGGACGCCAGGAAAGGTTGTCCTTCAGTACCGTGAGCGTGTAGCCAAAATCAGGTTGCCCGTCATCAATGTTGCTCGATGCATGCATATGAACCGATTTGATAAGGTAGTGTCCCTGACAAGAAGGATGTCCGCTCAGAAGGAATTTATCGCCGCAACTTAACCACCACACGCTGGCCTCGGCGTGGAATTGTTGGTTATCTGCCTCGAGTTGCTCCATCTTCAGCCGGGCTTCTGATTGCAGTAATTCGCGTTTTTCATGACCATGTGCATCAACATAGCTGACACCCGGCACGGAATATTCCGCCGCCGTGGCTTTCGATTCACCTTCAACACGGGTCGCCTGCACCATGTTAAAACCATTGAGCATCACGGAAGAGGCCGCCAGTGAAGAACATGCCACCCAGTTCAGGATACCCACGCCATTGCCTCGCCCTTGCAGTGGCATAAAGGGCAATTCTGCCGTTTTGCCCGACTGATGGCTGGACGGATGATCCGCCAGTACCAGGGTGTGCTGCCCTGCATCATGCTGGAAGAAGTAATAGATGCCTTCCTGTTCGAGAAGACGGCTGATGAAGTCGAAATCGGATTCTCGATATTGGATGCAGTATTCGCGCGGCTGGTAAGTCTCCCGCAGGCGTAAATCAATGTGGCTGATGTTGTGCTGGCGCAGCAGTTTGCAGACTAAATCCGGTACGGTAATATTCTGGAAAACTGCCAGATTACGCCCGAGACGCAGTAACGCCATACGCGGTTCCAGCGTACCGATGAAGGTGCTGATGCCATCAACATTATTGTCTTCTTTAATCTGTGTCAGCACACCGTGCACGTAGCGCTTTTGGTTACCACGGCCAATCTCACAGGCCATTTCATGCCCCAAAAAACGTCCCATCTGCGGGGTGATTAACGACGTGCGAAACTGAATCTGATAACTGAAGGTCTCGGAGAACTGTTCATCACCTTCGATATGCATCAGAGCCAGTGAACTGGCGGTATCGCCAATGAAACGGATAAACCGGTTGTCTTGCCCTAGTGTTTTCGACATTTTTATTTTCCTTCCCGGAAGACGGGTAAACGAATTTTATGCTGGTCTGTGTCCCCGGAAGGCCCGAGACAAATATCCAGCCCGAGTTGCCCGTTTCCCAGCAGGGTAGCGACGTTCGTTGTATTTTCGATCAGCAGCTCAATATCAAAATCCAGACCTTGGCCCACGTATTCACGCAAATGTGACCACAGATTTTGATAGTGCTTTCCCTTAGGCAAAAAAAGGCCGGCGTTCTTCATCGGCACCGGTCCGAGCGTCACCGTAAAATGTGATTGCCGGTCCCAATACACGCTGCCGATCATAGGGGCAACGGCCAGCGTTTGTGACGGTTCTCCCAGCCGGCAACACAGGCTGGGATCCATAACCTGCCATCCGCCGGTGAAAGGCGTGACTTTCGCCGCCACGGAAAAACGGTGTTTTAACCAGGTTTCAACGTTGAGCATTGAGCGCACTGAATGTGCAAATAAATCAGCAAACTGCTCCTGTTGCAGGGAAGGTGTGCTGTTTGCCACGCCCGATAATGCACGGATGGCCTGACTCAGTGGCCGTGTTGCACTGAATTCCGCCATGGCGTAATAATGATATTTCTGCCAGGCGAGGTAGCGCAGGCTGTGCAGCCGGTGGTTAAAAATGTCCAGAAAAGCTTTGGCCGTTTTGTCCCCATGGCGGTAATAGCGGTCAATCATCCACTCGGTGTAAACCGTCGGTAACGCGCCCAGTGCCCCCGTCAGCCCGTGAGCCGCCACTTCCACTTGCCAGCGCTGCTGCTCAAGCGGGGTGACTGACGTAATATCGCCTTTCGGCGCATCCAGCGAGAGCGGGGAAATGAAATAAATCTGCTCTTCCAGAACCCGTTTGCTGTCTTCTCCCTGTGCTCTGGTCAGCTTGCGTAACAACAGACGCACCTGTTGGAAAAAGTTATGTGGACTGAGGATATTGCTTAGATCCATGACAGCCTTCCTGCACGCACAGGCCATGTCCGTGCAATGTCCCCCGGTGAGTCAATGCAGGTGACTACCCGGGTGAAACTGTTGACCGGTGCATACAACGCCAGAAAACAATCGATAAAGCGACACAGGAGAAAATACTCAACTTCTTCGGCCGCTTCGCTGGCAAAGGTAATACGGATCTCTATTCCCCGTGCCATGGAACGGGGATCCGAAGGCGCCAGCCGGGTAATGACCGGGGTAGTCTCAACATGCAGGATCAGGTTGATCAGGCGGGTAATGCCCGGATTATCGACAAAGTTGTACAGCGCCAGTGATTCCCTGAGTACACGGGCACCTTCGGGTCCACTGATCAGCATATGGTTGAGTGAAAGCTGAGAAATCAAACGCCAGCGCGTAGCTTGTTTCGCCGGCGGCCTGACCGGCAGCGTCGGGCGTGTCAGCGCAATAATTTTCATGCCTGCAATCGGCAGTTCTGATTCGAAATCCCCCTCAGGATCGCCGTTGCGCATGGCACCGGGAATATCGCGATTGGTGCAGGTCAGGTTCATGCTGACAATGTCGCAGCCGGGCGCTAACGGACGTTCTCCCCGGTCAGAAAAAGCGATAAATAGCGAGGTCGTGACGCCATCATTGTGCATGGTTTCACGTCGCATACATTGCCAGAACAAGCCGGTTTCACCGTCACTGGCTGAATGGTCTAAACCAAACAATGGATAGATGGGCCGGGACTGTGTTTCATTACCCTGCTTGCGCATTGCCGACACGCTGTCTACAGACCAGACTTCCATCGCATCCTGATGACGAATATCAGGGATAACCGGATATTCTGCCGTTTCGTGATCGGGCGAAATCGGCTCGGCCCGGTGAGCGAAAAGATTGACAACAGGCGTACAGTTGAGCAGAAACAGGCTTTCATTCACCGCACCGGCTATTTTTTCCAGCTGGCGCGCTATCATGCAGCGGTTAAATTTCACCACCAGTGAAAGCTCGCTCTGACTGCCCGCCACCATGCCAGCGGGCAACGGCATATCAATAAAATGAAATTTTTGCGGGAAGAAAAAATAGTCCTGTAACAGGCTGTGAGTGGGTGAAACCCGTGAATCGCCTGCAAGCAGACCTTCATTTTCACCGAAACCCACGGCACGAATAGCGTGCGGTGACAGCGTATAACTCTCCCCCTGCTGGAAAAGTGTCAGTGACTCAACTTCACTGCACAACAAGGTATAAAGGATATTTACGATTCGGCTGGCACCACTGAGATGTAACCTCAGAGAATCTGCCGACACTGTGGCACCCGGCCAGACTGACAACTGAATTTTCAGACCCCAGCTCATGTCATCGGCATCCAGATGCAGACTGACTTTATGCAGGCTGACAGGCTGAAGGGTAACCGGATACGTGGTGCGGAAATGGCAAACTTGCCCGTTCACCGGACGGGAATATAATGTCGTTCCGGCATCGATGCGGTTACTGGCTGTCAGCGCGCTGATTTTACTGTCCGGCTGCATCTGTACAACGCAAACCGAGGGAAAAGGACGCAGAAATTGCGGAGCCAATACCGTCAGTAACGCATCAGTTACTTCCGGCATATCCTCATCGAGACGTTGCTGAATCTGTGCGGTGACCAGCGCAAAGGACTCAATAATTCGTTCAATATGCGGATCTTCTGATGTGCCTTCTGACATTCCTAAGCGCCTGGCGACTTTTGGAAAATGACGGGCGAACGCCTTTCCCTGCGTTTTGAGGTAAGCGAGTTCATTCTGATAATAAGAAATTAATTTTTTCGCCAACATTATGAATACTCGTTAATCACGCAGAGAGAATTGACTGATGACATCGTCCCACACCAGACGATAGCGAACCTCACCATTGAATGTTTCAGCATCAATAATGAATGAACAAAGACTTCCCTTTTCTTCCCCGGGTGTCACGCAGACATTTTTCAATCTTGGTTCAAAGCGCCGTAATGCCATTTCGATACGTGATTGCATAATGGCATTACGCTCAAGACGGGGCGTATCACTGGAAAAAGCGTCATTGACTCCATAATTAAGGATCGATTCATTAATCAGTGGAGTATTATCAATGTGATAACATCGGGGGCGCGAAGATAAAAGCAACAATATCTCATCAATGAGTACGCTGTTTTTGTCTTCTACCTCAGTCAGGTCATTATGATCTTTTGGGTTATTGTCAGATAATAGCTGTAATAAGCTTTTCATCAATAAGCCTTAATCCAGTGCACGCCTGCGGTGTGCACTGTTGTTTTAAAAATTACAGTTTGGTATTTTCAATCACGCTCCAACCCATAGGACCTTGTTTGCTGGTTTTGCCATCTGGCTCAACCATATTGGTTTCAAATGACATCGCACCATACACAAAGCTCAGATTTTCACACGGTATATCCCCGGCTGAATAAGCATTGAAATTGTAGCTACTCAGTACACAGTTTTTATAGATCAGTTTGGCAGCTTCAACCGGCTTAGAACCCTGCATGGATACCTTAACCAGGGTAATTTCACTAATATTGCTGCCTTCCGCCACCATAACGGTTAACTGAGTAGACGTCGAATCCATTACTTTTGAAAATAAGATTGAATCAAAACGCGCACCAGCGCCGTTTACCTGCTCGCTGGCATTATCAATGTTAGGCGTGCTGGAAACACCGAAAGTCATATTTTCAATGGAGATCCAACCTTCATAACCTTTATTACTTACTGTGCCTTTGATACCTTCAATTTTCATAAAAAGCGATTCAGTAGCCATTATATATCCTTATTTTTACGATTAAGTATTTATGCACCCGTTGATGCAGGAAGTTCCGCTACCAGACGCAGCGACATGCTGAGCCCTTCAAGCTGGAAATGCGGTTTTAAATACGCCACGGCGCGATAACTGCCCGGAGAACCTGGTACATCAACAACTTCGACCACAGCCTCACGTAACGGATGGCTTGCTTTAATCGTTGGTCCCACATTATCTGAACCCACAACATATTGGTTGATCCAGTTTTGCAGGAAATTCTGGCATTCAGATTTGGACATAAAGCTGCCCACTTTATCGCGCACGATGGATTTTAAATAATGAGCAAAGCGCGACGTTGTCATAATATATTGCAACTGACTTGACAATTTGGCGTTGGCATTCGCCAGTTCAGAATCATATTTACGCGGTTTATTAGCGGATTGCACAGCGAAGAACGCCGCATAATCTGTACCTTTGCAATAAATGAGGGGAATAAAACCCAGCTCAGCTAATTCTTTTTCGCGGCGGTCAGAAATCGCCACTTCTGTCGGGCATTGCATGATTTTTTCGCCGGTCTGCGAAATATAGTTATAAGCTGGCAGTGATTTCACCAAACCGCCGCCTTCAACACCGCGGATTGCAGCACACCAGCCGTATTCTTCAAATGCCTCGACCATACGGCCGGCCAAATCATAAGCCGCGTTTACCCACAAATAGCTGGCGCCATCATTATTTTCGTCAATTTTTTCTTCAAAATTAAACGCATCTATGGATACAGTTTTTGCCCCATAAGGCAGACGACCAATGACGCGTGGCAGCGTTAAGCCAACATAACGTGAATCGTCACTCTGGCGGAAGGATTTCCAGCGGGCATAGTCAGAGGTTTCGAACAATTTACTCAGGTCACGCGGACGCGGCATTTCCGAGAAGGAACCCATAGCAAACATGCCAGGATTCGCGGCACTGAGGAATGGTGCGTGAGCAGCAGCAGCCACATGCGAAATCTGCTCCAACAGCTGGACATCTTCCGGCATGCAGTCGAATTCAAAATCGCCCACAAACGCTGAATAAGGATCACCGCCAAAGGTACCGTATTCGCTTTCATAAATACTTTTGAATAATGAGGACTGATCGAAGTCGGAAGCAGATTTAAAATCACGCAGTAACTCTTTCTTCGTGCAGTTAAAGAACCGCACTTTGGTATTTTCCGTGACACTGCTTTGCACAAGTTTATGCAGCCCACGCCAGGAAGATTCCATACGTTGGAATTCAGGAGCCTGAATAATTTTACTGACCTGGGAAGACAGCAATTCATCGATGGCGGCAATACGGGCTTCGATGCTACCGACCAAATCATTGGAAACAATGACCGCCCCTGATGCCACCTCTGTAAGAAGATTATCCAGCTGACTTTTTACTTTATTCCGATCGGATTCCCGGCGGATAGCCTGAGTATTATCGATAATCTGATCAAGATAATCACCGGACTGCTCAGCCTGAGCTGTGGCATTCATGACCTGGATATCACTCATTCTGCATCTCCTTTAACAGGTTCTGCGTCTTTCGCCATCCCCTCTAATAACTCCACCAACTGTTCTTTCAGGCGATCATTGCTGGCAGTTCTGTTGCGCAAATCACTCAGTTGCTCACGCAATTCAAGAAGTTTGCGCAACGGTTCAACCTGCATCACCACGTTTTCAGGAGAGAAGTCATCCATAGAGTTGAATTCCAGCGCAATAGCCATCTGGCCTTCTTTTTCGGGTAAAGTACTTTCAACCAGCATTTCCACCGCCGGTTTCATTCCTTCCATAACATTATTAAAGTTGTCTTTATCAATGTGCGTGAAACGGCGGTCGCGCAGAGGCATGTCATCATTAGCAAAATTCCCGATAACCCCCATGACCAGAGGTAATTCTTTTTTCGCTTCAGCACCGCCAACTTCCACGTCGTACGTAATTTGAACGCGAGGGGGACGCGCCTTGCTCAGTTTATATTGTGTATTGCTCACGGATAAATCACCATAATGTTGAAAGAGAGAGTTAATATGGGCGTGATAATAAACAGTAATTATTGGATTTCACATGGCCGATTGCTTACTAATACATTCACTTTTGCTAAAGCTTTTTATTTTCACTTTAAAAAACAAACAAATACAGCATAGCATTCATTATTTTCATAAGGGTAATAAAAGAGTTTCACGGTATTTTATTTTGGTAAATATAAAAATGAATACACGTTTTTTTTTATAAAAACACAAAAAATCGTCAAATATTAAATGATAATCATTGTTACATTTCATTTTTTTACATTGCCTGTTAAAAATACATTCTTAAACAAAGCGTATGTAGGATGAACTGTAGAGATAATTGATTTCAATCCATACGAGGGATCCGAAACCTCACAGCCAGTGCCTTTACAGACCTGGGCTTATCCCTCTGCACAGAGGCAGATATGGATAAATTTCTGTATTGATCAGCCAGATAGTGTTTTGTAGCTGGCAGGTATAAGCAGCATATGCTCAGCGCCAGTGCCGTTTATCCCCCCCGCACTTGGGGAGCGCTGAATGATTTTATGAACACCCGGTGTTACGGCTGATGACAGTGAACCTGAACTCTTTCAGTCATTTTCCAGTGCTGAGTAGCCGCCGGTGAAGTTCAGCGTGGTGACTTTTATTTCTTTCATATCATGAGTCAGTCAGATTCTTTGTATAAACCCCACTCATTCTGTATTGTTATGATTATTGATGTTTTTGCTACTTCGCGTTGCCATTTTCATCAGTTTGCGGTTATTTCAATCAAATATAGCCTATGCTAACTTTCTTAACCAAGACTATAACACATTGAAAATAAAGGTTTTTCTATTTTTAGTTTTGTGGCAAACTGCGCATCTCAACGAATAACCCGCCTTTTTTGTTCCCGAAGGCCTGACTGGTCCGTTTTATGCAACTTTATACCATTCTCATTCTGGCGTTCGGTATGTCCATGGATGCCTTCGCTGCGGCAATTGGCAAAGGTGCCTCTCTGCACCGGCCACCGCTGAAAGAGGCATTACGCACCGGGCTTATTTTTGGCGTGATTGAAGCCATCACCCCGGTGATCGGATGGGGAATCGGTCTGGCGGCCAGTCAGTTTATTATGAGTTGGGATCACTGGGTCGCATTCACCCTGTTGCTGATCCTCGGTATCCGCATGATTGTGGAAGCCTTCGGGAAAGATAAAGCGGTAGAAGATACACTGGCACCGCGCCGTCATGGTTTCTGGCTGCTGGTCACGACAGCCGTCGCAACCAGTCTGGATGCCATGGCCGTCGGAGTCGGTCTGGCTTTCCTTCAGGTGAATATTCTGGTGATGGCACTGACTATCGGTGCCGCCACCACTATTATGGCAACATCCGGTATGCTGCTTGGCCGGTTCCTCGGTGCCGCAATGGGTAAATGGGCCGAAATTCTGGGTGGCGTGGTGCTGATCGGTATCGGTACATCCATTCTTGTGGAGCATCTTGGCCTGCTGGGCTGAGATTTTCAGACATAAAAAAGAGGATTTTGTATCCTCTTGATCATTGGATGTTTTCTTTCTTTTCCCTGCCCCTGTTAAACAGAAAAATCCCGGTTCAGATTATCTTCACGCACAAAATCGATAAACGCCTGTAACGGCGCAGGGATAAGGCGCCTGTCATTGTAGTAAAGATACGGCCCGGAAAACGACAGCCACCACGGTTGCAAGATAGCCTCCAGTTTGCCGCTGGCAATGGCAGGCCGCAGCCATTCTTCAAACAGGTAGATAATGCCAGTACCCGCCACCGCCGTTTCCAGCGCCAGATCCATCGCGCCGCCGACACTGACCACCAGCGGGCCGTTCACCTGCACGCTGAGGCTTTCCCCCTCATGTTCGAATTCCCAGTCCGGCATGATCCCGCTGGCATAGCGACCACGCAGGCACCGGTGCTGTATTAGCTCCTGCGGATGCGATGGCCTGCCATGCGTATTGAGATAATCCGGGGAGGCCGCCGCAGCGTAACGCTGACGGCGCGGCCCGATAGGGATAGCCACCATGTCCAGTTCAAGGCGTTCGTCATAACGGATCCCCGCATCACAACCGTCACGAAATACATCCTGTACATTACTTTCGGCAATGATTTCCAACTGAATATCCGGATAACGCCGCAGAAACTCCGGTACCAGCGCAGGCAAAACCAGCCGGGTTGCACTAACCGGCACATTCAGACGCAGCGTGCCACCGGGCGTATTGCGATAACGGTTGAGAGCGTCAAGTGCCGCATCCACCTCTTTCATGGCCGGAATTAGCCGCTCGAGCAATGCTCTGCCCGCTTCAGTCAGCACCACTGCACGCGTGGTACGGTGAAACAGACGGATGCCGAGCTGCTGTTCAGCACGGCGCACCGCATCGCTCAACCGGGATGGATTGCTGCCCGTGACGCGTGCCGCCTCACGAAATCCCCCCGCTTTCGCCACTTCTACTACTGCATGCAACAGCGCGATATCCATCGGCATTGTGCGTCACTCCGTACAGTTTGTCCTGATTTCACCGGATAGTTGCACAAGCTGAGTGCGGCTACAATCGATGAACACCCACACAGGAGAATTCCATGACACAACCCTCAATGACTTACCGCCTCGGCGACAGAGAAGTGGCGCGCTTAGGTTACGGTGCAATGCAACTGGCTGGCCCCGGCGTTTTTGGCCCGGTCAGCAATGAAGCACGGGGCATACAGGTGCTGCGTGATGCCGTGGCTTCGGGTGTTAATCACATCGATACCAGCGATTTTTATGGCCCGCATGAAACCAATAAGCTGATCAAAAAAGCCCTCCATCCTTATCCCGATAATCTGCGCATCGTGACCAAAGTGGGTGCGCGACGCGATGAAAAAGGCGGCTGGTTACCGGCTTTCAGCCCGCAGGAACTGACGCTGGCGGTGGAAGATAACCTGCGCAATCTCGGGCTGGAGGTGATGGATGTGGTGAATCTGCGCAGCATGCTCGATGTCCATCAGCCGAAAGAAGGATCGCTGGAACCGCAGCTGGAAACGCTGATCAGGCTCCGGGAACGCGGTCTGATCCGCCATATCGGCCTGAGCAATGTGACGGCAAAACAGGTCGCCGATGCACAGAAAATGACGACCATCGCCTGTGTTCAGAATATGTATAATCTGGCGAACCGTCACGACGATGCGCTGATCGACAGCCTGGCGGAACAGGAGATTGCTTATGTACCGTTCTTCCCGCTGGGCGGTTTTTCGCCTTTGCAGTCAGCGCGGCTTGATGAAGTCGCGGCACAATTGCAGGCAACACCGATGCAGGTGGCGCTGGCCTGGCTGCTGAAACGCTCGCCGAACATTTTGCTGATCCCCGGCACCTCATCACCGCAACATTTGCAGGAAAATCTGGCCAGTGCGAAGGTAACTTTGTCAGATGAGGTAATGGAAACCCTGAACGGAATGGCGGGTTAGACGTCACGCGTCCCCTGCGCATCATGCAGGGGACGTTTTTCGGGATGGCTGAATCTGCGCTGTCATATTAACGGTCAGATCACGTCAACGGTATCCGGCTGTTCACTGCAATTCGCGGGCCTGTGCACAGATAAGTTTCCTCAGCCATTTCTGCGCATTACTGTCATCCGAACGCCGGTGCCATAACAGATAAAACGGGATTTCCGGCAGCGCTACCGGCGGCGGCGTCATCACGATATTTTGATGTTTCCCGCTGACTATCACACTGCGTTTCAATACGGTTGCAACATATCCCGTCTGCTGCACAACACCGGCAACACCCGCCATGGTCGGCAGCGTCAGGCGGAGTTCCCGTGTCAGCCCCATTTTTCTGAGCTGTTCATCGACCAGACCATAATGATTTCCTTCCGGCGAGACCAGAATATGGCTCATTGCCAGATAAGCTTCTAACGTCATGCCGTCGCGAGCCGCATCATTGTCGCGGCGGATCAGTGTGACAAATTCATCACTGAACAGAGGCAGTGACAAGATGCGGTTTTCCGGCCGGGTCGGGGGAATACCGATCACCAGATCCACCTCACCGGCATCCAGCATCGACACGGACGCATCGCGGTCGGTAAATGTCCGCACATGCAGCGCCACACCGGGCGCCTGTTCGCTGATCGCCCGCATAATGCCGGGCAGCAGCACCATCAGCGGGTATTCAGACGTACCCAGCGTAAAGGACATTTTTCTGTTCTCCGGCGCAAAATTGTCGTCCGGAGCCAGCAGATTACTCAGTTCGTTAAGCGCTTTTGACACGTGTAAACTGATCTCTTTTGCCCTGGCGGTAGGCAACAAACCGGAAGCACTGCGAATAAACAGCGGATCTGCAAAATGCGTTCGCAGGCGCGACAATGCCGCGCTCATCGCCGGCTGACTGACCGCCGCTTTGCTGGCGGCACGGGTCACATTCCGCTCTTCCATCAGCGCATCAAACGCGACCAACAGATTCAGGTCGAGGCCCTTAAAATCCATAAAACGTATATTCCTCTATATGCTTTTCTTATTTCAATTATGACTGATACAAATGGGATACTCGCTGCGTGCACCACATTAACCCTATAAAAATGCATTCAGCCAGAGGAATTTAGCGATGTCAGACAATAACGAGATGGCAAATCGACTTATAGCGGAACGTAAGGCAGTTGAAAAAATCTATCAGGCTTTCAGCCTGCATAATCCGGACTTAATGGATGAGGCAGTTACCCCGGACTGGAAAGATATTCCCCTCGCCCCCGGACAGGCTTCCGGCCCTGAAGGGCTGAAACCCATCATCAGGGGATTTATTGAAGCTTTTCCGGACGTGAAGATCACCCTTCACGATCTCCTTCAGACGCCGGGGAAGATTGCCGTGCGTGCAGAAATTACCGGCACACATAACGGCAACTTTATGGGCATCGAGCCTACAGGCAAATTTGTCAGCATCCGGTTGCATGAATTCCATGAGCTAAATGGCGAACGCATCACCACCACCTGGCATCTGGAAGACTGGTTTGGCGCGTTCATGCAACTCGGCCAGTTCCCGCCGCAGGGTTAAAAACGGACAATTCGCCGCACGGGCTGACCGGTCCCCTCTCTTTCATTTCGGATTATCCGGCGGCGTGGCCGGTGCGGCGAACCAGTTGTCCTGAGTCACCATGACGGCTGTTTCCGGCTGATTGACAAAATTCGGCGACATAATCTGCACATTAAATTCGTTGAAGACGTCCTGAATATGGCTGTGTAATTCGCTTCTTACTGTGGCAAGGGATTCGCCCGGACGGAGATGCACCTGCAGTTCATAGGCGATATACCAGTCCATCAGACTGAGCTGGCGTACCAGCGGTTTATGCTGAAGATCAATACCCTGCGTACGGCTGGCGGCCAGCTCCAGCATGGCGTGCACCTGCCGCCAGGGCGTGTCATAACCGATGGTGACACTGGTTGTCAGGTTGACACCGCCCCCCGGATTTTGTGCGCTGAGATTGGTGATTTTGCCACTGACCACCACAGCATTCGGCACGGTGACAACGTAACTTTCACGGGTGATAATTTTGGTCGCCAGCATGCCGATTTCACTCACCAGTCCTTCGTTATCGCCGATGCGGATCACATCGCCTTTACGCAGCGCCCGGGAATAAATCAGCACCAGTCCGCTCATCGCATGGTTCATCACGCCGGCAGATCCCAACGTCAGCATCAGGCCAAAGAATACGCTGACACCTTTGAAGGCCAGTGAGTTTGCGCCCGGCAAAAACGGATAGGCCGCAGACAGCGCAAACAGCCAGACCATGACAGAAATCAGTTTTCGAGTCGCGCCCACCGTTTCAGGGTGCAGGCCGGGCACCTGCGTTTTTCGGGTCTCAACCCGTTTTAACAGTATTTTTAGCAGCTTGAGAATAAACGCCGTAATGAGGAAAATGATTGCCACGATCATCAAGCCCGGGAACGCCGACACAATCGCCAGAGCGATTTTTTGCACCACATCGACTGACCAGTCACCCAGCGATTCCCCCCAGATACGCGTCCACGGATATAAACGGAACAACCAGCTCAGCCAGAGATAAAACGCCACGATGCTCAGAAAAATTATCAAAATGGCGTATAAATGCACTTCAACCGCACCCAGCAAACTGCGCCACCGGTACGGGATCCACCCTTTCTTCAGCAAAATCCTTGCCGTGAAATACGCTTTCACTTTAGCCCAGGATGTAAACGCCGCGTAGTACAGCAGAATAAGCACAGCGGTACCCGCAACCACTTTGAGTGTCGCGATCGCCAGATACGAGGAAGAATACTGCTCTGCCAGCGAGGTGCGTTGTGTGTTGAAGCGCGCCAGCACACGCTGCGCGGCCTGATCGAGCGTCAGGTCATCGCCTTCATCCAGATCACTTTCCGACAGCAACATCAGTGGCTTACCATTGATTACAAACAACCGCCCCTGCTGACCATAACGTTGCACAGACAGGATCTGCACCGGATGGCGGATGTCCTCGCCGTTCAGCGAACGCAGCGTATTACGGATACGCAACACACGCTCTTCCGGCGTGGACAAGCCGAACGTTGCCTGCAACATCACAACCGGCTGATGAAAAATAAACACAGTGCGGGCTTTTTCCTGATCAGACGGCATCTGCCGGGGTTCAGCTGCCTGCAGATGAAAGGAGCCAAAAAATGCCAGCCACGCCAGCAAAACGCACAGTCTGCCCTTTCTCAGCCAGGCCAGTAACTCCATCACCCTCAACCTGCTGTCACCCATCTACAGACTCCCAACACAAACACGGTAGGATCAAGACGCTGACTTAAAAATTTCAAGATAAGTCATCGTGAAATAAGTCTTTTAATTAAAATCAATCTTGGATAAATGCTAGTTACTCAGGGAAATTTTTACTAGCGATCAGGCATCTTTTTTTATTAACTGCGCCTGACCTACCAATGTCAGGTGTGACAGATGATATGGTTAAACGCAGGCGGCGGGCCTGCGGCAGTCACTGTATCTGCACCAGCAACCGCCCGCAGGTAAAACGTGGCTATTTAAAATGCGAAGCAATAATATTTATTTTAAACGAGGCATGGCGGTAATCATTTAATAACGAGCAGATCCTGATATCGCGTGGTATATCTCGGCGAGAGCATTTCACGCTTCATCTGCCATTGCTGCCGTATGCCCTGCCCGGCAAAATAAAGCGTTCCACGCCCCTTCCTGGCATTCAGATAATCCAATACGCCCATCAGTTTCTGGCTATTATGTCGCGGTGCGTTTTCATCGAAAAGATTCAGCTGAGCCACACCCTGACTGTAAAAATCGCCCAACATAATTCCGGCTTTCTGATAGCGATGTCCCTCTTTCCAGATAGCATCCAGACAGCGCGTCGCCGCAACCATAATATCCCGGCTATCCTGTGTCGGCGTCAGCAAATTAACGAATGAGCTGGATCCATAATAAGGCTCATTTAATCCGAAGGGAGACGTTTTAATAAACGCGGAGATAAACCGGCAATACTGATGTTCATTGCGGAGCTTTTCCGCTGCCCGGATAGCATAACTACAGATAGCCTGACGCATCTGCTCATATTCCGTGATCCGATCACCGAATGAGCGGGAGCAAACAATTTCCTGCTTTACCGGCGCAAACTCTTCCATCTCAAGACACGGTTCACCCCGTAACTCACGCACCGTTCTTTCCAGCACAACGTTGAAATGTTTTCTGACAAACCGGATATCAGTGTCTGCCAGCTGCAGCACCGTCCCGATCCCCATAGACTTCAGTTTCTTCGTGATCCGCCGGCCGACTCCCCAGACTTCATCCACGGGTAACGCCGCCATAAGCTTTCTTTGCCGTTCGACATTTGACAAGTCAACAACGCCACCCGTCTGCCGTTGCCATTTTTTTGCTGCATGATTAGCCAGTTTGGCTAACGTCTTGGTTTGTGCGATACCGACCCCAACCGTCAGATGCGCACGTTGCAGAACAGTGGCTCTGATTTCACGCCCAAACTCCGTCAGATCGCGACAATTGCGCACGCCCGTCAGGTCACAAAAAACCTCATCAATTGAGTATACTTCGCAGCGTGGCACCATCTCCTCAATTGTGGTCATTACCCGGTTGGACATATCCGCGTAGAGTTCATAATTACTACTAAAACAAACTACGCCATGACGCCTGAACACTTCTTTTTGTTTAAAATACGGTTCTCCCATTTTTACAAATGGATATGCTTCAGCAGAACGGGCAATAACACAGCCGTCATTATTGGATAAAACGACCACCGGCCGCCCCTTCAGGTCGGGGCGAAATACCGTTTCACAGGAAGCATAAAAAGAGTTCACATCACACAGTGCAAACATAGTCAGCTCGCAGATTTCACGATATAGGTCACTACGCCGAAAACTTCCAGGCTTTCTTCGCTGCCAATGATGATTGGCGCATAAACACTATTTTCAGGCCGGAGCATGACAACCGGATGCAGTTGCAGGCGCTTAACCGTGAATTCACCGTCAACCGCAGCAATGACAATATTGCCATGTTCAGCTTTACGGGAACTGTCCACGACCAGTAAATCGCCCTCGCCAATCCCGGCGTCAATCATTGAGTCACCGGTCACTTTCACGAAATAAGTGGCACTCGGATGCTGAATCATCAGTTCATTGAGATCAATACGCCGCTCAACATAATCCTGCGCCGGGCTCGGGAACCCGCAGGGGACAAGGTCGCTGAACAAGGGGAATGCCAGGATCTGCCGTGGCTCGTTAAGCGTGAGGAACTGCATTGTAATCACCATCAAGGAAAACTGTATGTATATACAGTATTATTTATCCCTGATGGAAAGCAAGAGGCTTTAAAGGCGGCGGTGCTTCTGCTGCGTACCGCGCTGAGTAAAAGCCTTTAAATTAAGGGTTTGCCAGACTGTAAATTTTTAGGGTCTGAGGGAACGGAGGTCGGTGAAAACAGTCCGGGCATAACCCGGACTGTACTCAGGACTGGCCGGGGAATATCAGCTGATATCTGCGCCGTTGGTCTCAATCACTTTCTGATACCAGTGGAACGATTTCTTCCTGTAACGGTTCCCCGTCCCGGAAATTTTATCGTCGAGGTCGACATAAATCAGACCGTAGCGTTTGCTCATCTCGCCGGTAGACATACTCACCAGATCGATGCACCCCCACGGGGTATATCCCATCAGTTCCACGCCGTCTTCAATCGCTTCAGCCATCGCTTCAATGTGCCGGCGCAGATAATTGATACGGTAATCATCGGCAATAAAGTGGTTTTCATCCGGTTTATCGACGGCGCCCAGCCCGTTCTCCACAATAAACAGCGGTTTTTCATAACGATCGTACAGCTGATTAAGGGCAATGCGCAGACCAACCGGGTCGATTTCCCAACCCCAGTCACTGGCTTCGAGGAACGGATTGCGCGCGCCGCCGAGCAGATTACCCTGTGCCGAAACCGCGTCCGGACTGGTTTTGTTGATGGTCGAAGACATGTAGTAGCTAAAACCAATGTAATCCACCGTATGCTCTTTAATCAGCGCTAAGTCACCCGGCTGAATATCCAGTTCGACGCCCTGCGACTGCCACAACCGTTTGGCATAGTAAGGATATTTACCACCGGCCTGCACGTCGGCGCAGTAGAAATTAAACGCCTGAGTCTCTTTCAGGGTTTCCAGCTGATTGACCGGATTACAGTCATAAGCGTAATGGGTGGCAAACAGGATCATGCAACCCATCTGGATTTGCGGGTGGGTTTCGTGGGCTATTTTTACCGCCAGGCTGCTGGCCACAAACTGGTTATGCCACGCCTGGAATTTCGCCTGAGCCTCAAGCGCACCGGTTTTCACCGTCAGCCCCTGGCTCATGATCGGGAAATGCGCCGCGCTGTTAATCTCATTGAAAGTCATCCAGTATTTCACTTTATGACCAAAGCGGGTAAGCACCGTGCGGGCAAAACGCTCAAAGTGACCAATCAGTTCACGGTTTTTCCAGCCACCAAATGCTGTAGCCAGATGGAGCGGCATCTCATAATGGGAAATCGTGATCACCGGTTCGATGCCGTGTGCGATACAGGCATCAATCACCTGCTCATAATGCTGCAGCCCCGCGTCGTTGGGTTCCTGCTCAATACCGTTCGGATAGATGCGGGTCCAGGCGATAGAAAAACGGTAACACCTGAATCCCATCTCTGCGAACAGCGCGATATCTTCCCGGAAGCGATGATAGTGATCGATACCTTTATGATTGGGATACGTATATTTTGCAGGATCAAGGGTAAAGTCAAACTCCGGGGAGGAAACGATGTTTAAACGGTCTTTACCACCCGGGATCGCATCGACAATCGACAGCCCTTTGCCATCCTGATCGTAAGCGCCTTCAACCTGGTTTGCCGCCGTTGCCCCACCCCACATAAAGTCTTGCGGAAACTTACCTTTCATAAAAAACTCCCTGAACGTGTCTGGTGATCCCTCGGATCATTTAGCAAGGGAGTAATTTACCTGCCAAAAGACGGCTCTGCCAGAAAAGTTACGCCGATGTCCGGACTTTCACGCGTAACCGACCCAGTGATCTAAATCACAGATTTTGCTGCATTAATCACTCCCGGAACCGCTTATCCCGCGTAATAACCGCTTATCTGCCTCTGTGACCGCTGACCAAGTTTCCCCCCTCCGCGCCCGCGAATTTGGCACCCTATGCAGGCACATAAAACAGGCCCCTGCCTCTCTGAAAGAGATCCTTAATAAAGAAAACAGAGAAGGGTATTTCGTGAGTCCTTTTAAAATAACCGGGTTATTTATGAATAAAAAAACATTATTCAAGCACATACCGTGGATGATTGTTGCCCTCCTCGGTGCCTGCTGTCTGGGCGTGGTTGCCCTGCGGCGGGGTGAACATATCAGCGCTTTGTGGATAGTCGTGGCCTCTGTCTCGGTCTATCTGGTGGCCTATCGCTATTACAGTCTGTATATCGCACAAAAGGTCATGAAACTCGATCCTTCGCGCGCGACGCCCGCAGTGATCAACAATGACGGTCTGAACTATGTGCCGACCAACCGCAACGTGCTGTTTGGCCACCACTTTGCTGCCATCGCCGGAGCCGGCCCTTTGGTCGGTCCGGTGCTCGCTGCACAAATGGGGTATCTGCCGGGCGTGTTGTGGCTGCTGGCCGGCGTGGTTCTGGCCGGTGCGGTGCAGGACTTTATGGTGCTGTTCATCTCTTCACGCCGTAACGGTGCGTCTCTGGGCGAAATGATCAAAGAAGAAATGGGACCGGTGCCGGGCACTATCGCCCTGTTCGGGTGTTTCCTGATCATGATTATTATTCTGGCGGTGCTGGCCTTAATCGTGGTGAAAGCACTGGCGGAAAGTCCGTGGGGAGTGTTCACCGTCTGTTCCACTGTGCCGATTGCCCTGTTTATGGGCATCTATATGCGCTTTATCCGGCCAGGTCGCGTGGGTGAGATCTCAGTGATTGGCGTTGTTCTGCTGGTCGCGGCAATCTGGTTCGGCGGCGTTATCGCCAGTGATCCGTACTGGGGTCCGGCGCTGACCTTCAAAGACACTACCATTACCTTTACTCTGATTGGTTATGCGTTTATTTCTGCCCTGCTGCCGGTGTGGCTGATCCTGGCGCCGCGCGACTATCTGGCAACGTTCCTGAAAATCGGCGTCATCGTCGGACTGGCGATCGGTATCGTCATCCTCAATCCGGAACTGAAAATGCCGGCCCTGACCCAGTACATTGACGGTACAGGTCCGTTGTGGAAAGGTGCGCTGTTCCCGTTCCTGTTTATTACCATTGCCTGCGGCGCGGTATCGGGTTTCCACGCGCTGATCGCCTCCGGCACCACGCCTAAACTGCTGGCCTGCGAAACAGATGCACGGTTTATCGGTTACGGTGCCATGCTGATGGAATCCTTTGTCGCGGTGATGGCGCTGGTAGCGGCATCGATCATCGAGCCGGGTCTGTACTTTGCCATGAATACCCCACCGGCAGGTCTGGGCATTACCATGCCAAACCTGCACGAACTGGGCGGCGATAATGCGCCGATGATCCTGGCACAGCTGAAAGACGTCACGGCACATGCCGCCGCCACCGTCAGCTCGTGGGGATTTGTTATCTCGCCTGAGCAGATTATGCAGACGGCGAAGGATATCGGTGAACCGTCGGTGCTGAACCGCGCAGGTGGCGCGCCAACGCTTGCCGTAGGTATTGCGCATGTGTTCCACAAAATTATGCCGCTGGCCGATATGGGCTTCTGGTATCACTTCGGCATTCTGTTTGAAGCGCTGTTCATCCTGACCGCGCTGGATGCGGGGACGCGTTCCGGCCGCTTTATGTTGCAGGATTTGCTGGGTAACTTTATCCCGTTCCTGAAAAAGACCGATTCGCTGGTCGCCGGGATTATCGGTACCGCAGGCTGTGTCGGCCTGTGGGGTTATCTGCTGTATCAGGGCGTGGTCGATCCGCTGGGCGGCGTAAAAAGTCTGTGGCCGCTGTTCGGGATTTCTAACCAGATGCTGGCTGCCGTCGCCCTGATCCTCGCCACCGTCGTGCTGGTGAAGATGAAACGCACGAAATATATCTGGGTCACCCTGCTGCCTGCTATCTGGCTGCTTATCTGCACCACCTGGGCGCTGGGGATGAAACTGTTCAGCACCAATGCGCAGATGGAAGGCTTCTTCTACATGGCCGGTCAGTATAAAGAACGCATCAGCGCAGGCGGCGCGAACCTGACTCCGGAGCAAATCAGCAATATGCATCACATTGTGATCAACAACTACACCAACGCCGGGCTGAGTATTCTGTTCCTGATTGTGGTGTACAGCATCATTTTCTACGGTATCCGCGCCTGCCTGCAGGCACGTAAAACAGACAAGCGTACCGATAAGGAAACGCCTTATGTGCCGGTACCGGCGGAAGGAATAAAACTCTCCTCCGGGCATTGATTGTTTTTCTGAAAGCCCCGCACTCCGGGGCTTTTCAGTTTAAATTCAAAGGAGTATGTATGTTTGACAACTTAGGTGCAGCGAAGAAATACCTCGGACAGGCTGCACGTATGCTGGTGGGCATACCGGATTACGACACCTACGTTCTGCATATGCAGACCAACCACCCGGATACGCCTGCGATGACCTACGAGGAATTTTTCCGTGAGCGCCAGCAGGCGCGTTATGGCGGAGACGGTAAAGGCGGAATGCGCTGTTGTTAAGAGGGCGCCGTTATTAGCAGGAAGGCAAACATGACACCGATTGCAGTCACAGTATTAACAGGCTTTCTGGGTGCAGGGAAAACCACACTCTTACGCCAGATTTTGCATACGCAGCACCAGATGAAAATTGCGGTGATCGAGAATGAATTTAGTGAAATACCGATCGACAACCAGCTGATAGGTGACCGTGCCACACGTATTACCACCCTGTCCAATGGCTGCATCTGCTGTACCCGCTCGGGAGAACTGGAAGCGGCGCTGCTGGATTTACTGGACAGCGTGGATAAAGGCGAGGTGCGGTTTGACCGGCTGATGATTGAATGTACCGGCATGGCCGACCCCGGCCCGATCCTTCAGGCGTTTTTCGCCCATGAGATTATCTGTGAGCGTTACGTGTTAGATGGAGTTATCACGCTGGTGGATGCCGTTCATGCCATGTCGCAGCTGGATCAATTTCCTCTGGCGCAGTCGCAGATTGGTTATGCTGACCGCATCGTGCTGACCAAGACTGATGTGGCCGGTGAATGCCCTGAACTGGCAGAGCGGCTGCAACGAATCAATGCACGTGCACCGGTTTATAGAATGATTCAGGGTGACATCGATCCGGCGCTGCTGTTTGATATCCGCGGGTTTATGCTGGAGGAGAACGTGGTCGCCGCCAGACCGCTGTTCTACCGCGTCGCGCCGGAGCAAAATGCCGTCTCTTCAATTGTCGTGGAGCTGGATTACCCGGTCGCGCTGACGGCGATATCGAAGGTGATGGAAGAACTGCTCGCCGGTTTTGCAGATAACCTGATGCGTTATAAAGGGATGTTATGGATAGCCGATCAGCCATGCCGTCTGTTGTTCCAGGGGGTGCAGCGGCTGTACAGCGCCGACTGGGATCGCGAGTGGCAACCGGACGAAACACCGCACAGTGTGTTAGTTTTCATTGGCAAGCAGTTGCCCGAAACCGAAATCCGCGAGGTCTTTGCGCGGCTGCGACCAGCCTGCTTAATCTGACCAATTTGACCTAAAGAAAAGCGGCGGGGTTTACAGCCCCACCGTCTCTTTCAGCGATTTCAGATAGCGGCGGCTGACCGGCACAATCTGACCATCGCGCAATAACAGTTCAGCCTGGTTTTTATCTTCCAGACGGATTTCCTTCAGATAATCCATGTTCACCAGATACTGCCGGTGACAACGTAACAACGGCGTGCGGGTTTCCAGCGTACGCAATGTCAGCTCCGTAAATGTCTCTTTACCATTCTGCCCGGTGACATACACCCCGCCGACCCGGCTGCTCACATAGGCTACATCTTCCAGCTGTAACAGCCAGATACGGTTGCTGCTGATACAGGGGATAAATTTCAGCGGCTGCTGATATTGCGGTAACTGCGAAACGTCCTGCGTCTGATAACCCTGACGTAATCTGGCCAGGGTTTTCTGAAGCCGCGCCGCCTGTATGGGTTTGAGCAGATAATCAAACGCGCACTGTTCAAACGCCTGCACCGCATACTCCTCAAACGCGGTGAGGAAAACAATGTGCGGCCGATGTTGCTGATCGAGCATGCCAACCATTTCCAGCCCGCTGATACGCGGCATCTGAATATCAAGAAATACAATGTCAGGGCGGATTTTATGGATCACACCGATCGCTTCAATGGCATTAGTACACTCGCCGACGATTTCAATGTCGCTTTCATCCTGAAGCTGTAAACGTAAATTTTCCAGCGCCAGTGGCTCATCATCCACAACAAGAACTCTCAACATACCACTCCCCCGGCTGGCAGGCGTAGCGTGACGCGGGTAAAATCATCCGGTTTACAGCTGACCGTAATACCGTAATCATCGCCAAAGCGCGCGCGCAGCCGCTTATCCACCAGACTCATGCCTAACCCGTCACCGCTTGCTTCCGGCTGATATAACCCGGCATTATCTTCCACTTCAACAATCACTCTTTCCCCCTCGCTGTAAGCACGAATAATAATATTGCCATTGCTCAGCAGCTGAGAAGTACCATGTTTAATGGCATTTTCCACTAATGGTTGCAGCGTGAAAGCAGGCAGGCTCTGATCAGAAAAGGCCGCCGGCACCTGTAAATCCACCTTCAGTTGTGACGGGAATCTTGCCAGCTCAATTTGCAGATAAGCATTCACATGTTCAAGCTCATCGGCCAGGGTGACAATTTCAGAGGAGCGTTTGAGATTCTTACGAAAGAATGTCGACAGGTACTGCACCAGTTGCCCGGCCTTGTCACTGTCGTGACGGATTACCGCCATCAGCGTATTGAGGGCGTTAAATAAGAAATGCGGGTTCACCTGTGCATGCAACAGTTTGATTTCAGACTGCGCCAGTAAAGCTTTCTGTTGCTCAAATTTACCGGCGAGGATCTGCGCCGATAACAGTTGGGCAATGCCTTCTCCCAGCGTCCGGTTGATGGAGCTGAACAGCCGGTTGCGGACTTCATACAATTTGATCGTGCCAATCACCCGCTGATTTTCACCCCGCAGCGGGATCACCAGTGTTGAACCCAGCTTGCAGTTAGGATGCAGCGAACAGCGGTAAGGCATCTCGTTGCCGTCGGCATACACCACTTCATCATTCTCAATGGCGCGCCAGGTATATTGGGAGGCGATGGGTTTGCCCACCAGATGATGATCGTCACCGATACCGGTAAAGGCGAGTAATTTCTCGCGATCGGTAATCGCCACGGCGCCGATATCCAATTCTTTCAGCAGCACCTGTGCCACTTTCATGCTGTTTTCTTCGTTAAAACCGCGCCGCAAAATCCCTTCCGTTGAGGCCGCCACTTTCAGCGCAGTGGCCGAAAATGCCGAGGTATATTTTTCGAACATCGCCCGCTTATCCAGCAGGATGCGCATAAACATCGCGGCCCCGAGAGTATTTGTCACCATCATCGGCGCGGCAATGCTGCTGACCAGATTAAGCGCATCATGAAACGGGCGGGCGATCAGCAGGATAATCAGCATTTGCAGTATTTCTGCGACAAAGGTGACACCGGCCGCGACCAGCGGATTAAATAATTTATCGATGCGTCCACGTTTGATCAACACGCTGTGTACCAGACCGCCTAATAATCCTTCGGCGATGGTTGAAATCATGCAACTCAGCGCGGTCATACCGCCCATCGAATAACGGTGGATCCCGCCGGTCAGCCCCACTAATCCCCCGACCACCGGGCCACCAAGAAGTCCGCCCATCACTGCACCAATTGCGCGGGTGTTGGCAATAGAGTCTTCGATATGCAGACCAAAGTAGGTTCCCATAATGCAGAAAATGGAAAAGGTGATATAACACAACAACTTATGCGGTAAGCGCACCGTCACCTGCACCAGCGGAATAAATAACCGCGTTTTACTCATCAGCCAGGCAATCACTAAAAACACGCACATTTGTTGTAGCAGCAGTAATATTAAATTAAATTCGTACATTCCCGGGCACCCAAAAACTGACAAGCTGGCAATATATCGTGCTTAAAAAAAATTTACCTTGAAGCTACCCGAAGAATAGGAATATTTTTATTGACGAATAAACTTTCATATTCTTTTAAAGGAAATATAAGAAGATTATTTAAAGGTACCGGTCAGGAAACGACAATATTTATTGAGCAGGCACCGCGCCCCGGCGCACATAAGCAAACGGCTCCCTGTCATGGAAGCCGTTATATTACCGGATAACTTATCAGTTCCGCGCCGTCTTTAATGACTACGGCCGGATTGAAAGGGACCGTTTAGCAGGCGACATCCACAATCAGTATGGCTCTCCGCTGGCCGATAATGCAAAGGTGCCCACCGGCATGACGGGCAGATATTTTTTATAATAATCGTGATAGTTTTTCACCGGGTCAATATCCTTGAATAAATCAGGATAAAGGGACTTTGCAATAAACTGTACCATGGTGAAATCGACCAGCGTACGCGATGCACCCTGATAAACCCCGAAGAGTTTGTCGTTTTTAATGGCCGGTAATGAACTCCAGCCGTCACGGTGAGCGAATCCGTTGAGTTTTGCTCTTGCGGCGGCTTCATTAACGCCGATGCCCATTTCTAACGCCGTATCGACTTTATTGTTCTCCCTGCCGGAAATAAAAATGACATCCGGTTTGGCGACCAGCAACTGCTCAGGATTAATTTCGCCCCACTGTTTAACGAAAGGCGCTGCAATATTTTCACCACCTGCGAGACGCAGCATCACGCCCCACATATTTTCGCCGTAGGTAAATGAATACTCGGCCGGACCTTTATTGCCAAACTCAATATAGACTTTTGGCTTAGGCAAATTCGCTTGTCTGATCCTGTCTTCAATCAGCGCGATGTTATTTTTATAAAGCCGGGCAAGCTCATTCGCGCGGTCGGTCTGGCCGGTTAATGTCCCGATAATCTCCGTGGATTTCACATGATTTTCCACCGTTTGATCATTATAGTCGAGCACAACAACCGGGATATTCAGGCTCTGAAGCTGGGTAACTTCATACTTCAGGGCGGCGTACTGCCAGCTGGCTAAAATGACCACATCCGGTTTCAGGCTAATCACTTTTTCCAGCGACACGTTGTGCAGATCGATTTCGCCAATATCCGGAATATTGGCGATGGACGGGCGGTGTTTAATATACATATCCCAGTTCGCAGGGACCTTGCCATGCCAGGCTTCGCGGGAGATACCGACAATATGATCAAACGCTTGCTCACCGCCGATCGCCATATAGTCTTCAAAATAGAAACCTAATACCGCTCTTTTCACCGGGGTTTCTAAGGTTATTTTATTTCCCAGGACATCAGTCAGTGTGGTGGTTGCGGCACTGGACTGTCCGGTCATCACGACTGACAGCATAAAAAGTAAACCATGAAGTAACTTCATTTAATTCCCTTAGGTATTGTGTGATTATCATCTGCAAGTGAAATTCATTATTATGGAAACCGATTTACTACACGGTTTATTTACCTTAAGTCACTGTAAAAAAAGGCGTGACGCCACACGATTATCGCGGCGGTATATTATACGTTCAATTGGCTACATCAGTACAGTCACAACTGCGCACTGCCGCGGTCGGGGCAAACAAGATCGGCTGATGTGAGTTTGCGTGATGACCGCTAATATCAATCGGAAAACGCTTCTCAGATGCTGAGCTATAATTAAAATTTACCGATAAGAAGGAGAATTATATGGCTCCAGTCGCGAGTATAGCAGGTGGGATTATATTTATTATCGTTGGCGTTGTGATGCTGTGGCTATTGGTGAAGGCGCATAAAGGCAACGCAGGCAAGAAGTTCTTTACTCCTCACAAATGTATGTTACTCATCGGGACCCTTGTCTCTTTTGTTATTTCCATTGTATTTTTCACCTCTTCTTCCTGATGACAGCTTAATTTTTGCCGTTAATGCCCCGGTTTTTATCGGGGCATAATAGCCGACAGGCTCCTGTTCTGCCCATCCTCGTCTATCATTATTATTCGTTTGCTAACTGCCTGCTTAATCGCTCAATCTTTTGTGAGGTGAATCGATGCAACGCGATGCATTTATGACAAGCTGGGGGGCGAGTTTCATTTCCGCCGGGACAGTTCTCTTTCGGGTGTGGGCGCCAGGCCAGGACAAAATGACCCTGCGACTTTCCGGCGAAAACAAAGACATGCTGCCGAAGGAAAACGGCTGGTTTGAGTTTGTGGCAACCGGTGTTTCTCCCGGTGAGGAATATCAGTTCATTCTTGCCGACGGACTGCCTATTCCTGATCCCGCCTCGCGCGCGCAGCTTGCGGACGTCAACGGCCCTTCGCTGGTGACCTCGTCATCAGGTTATACATGGCAGAATCTTGACTGGAAAGGCCGTCCGTGGGAAGAAACGGTCATTTACGAGATGCATATCGGGACATTCACGCCCGAAGGCACTTTCAGCGCCGCGCAGGAAAAACTTGCCTGGCTGGCAGAAACCGGCATTACCATGATAGAAGTGCTGCCGCTCTCACAATTTGGTGGTAATCGCGGATGGGGCTATGACGGTGTCTTGCTGTACGCGCCTCACTCCGCTTACGGCTCGCCGGATGATTTCAAAGCCTTTGTCGATGCCGCGCACGGTGTCGGCATCTCCGTGGTACTGGATATTGTGCTTAACCATTTTGGTCCTGAAGGGAATTATCTGCCGCTGCTCGCACCGGATTTTTTCGATCCGCAACGCACAACGGCATGGGGTGCGGGCATCAATTATCGAAATGAAGCGGCCCGATGCTATATTGCGCAAGCGCCCCTGTACTGGCTCAAGGAATACCGGCTGGATGGCCTGCGCTTTGATGCCATCGACCAGATGAAAGACACCTCTTCCCCGCATATTCTGATCGAAATCGCCGAGCGAATTCGCGAAGAGATAACCGACCGCCCGGTGCATCTGACTACTGAGGACAGCCGCAATGTGATCTTTTTGCACCCGCGCAATGCTGATGGCAACGTGCCGCTGTTTACCGCCGAATGGAATGACGATTTCCATAACGCCATCCATGTTCTCAGCACCGGTGAAACGCATGCCTACTATCAGGACTTTGCGCAAAATCCTGAAAAACTGGCAGCACGCGCATTAGCAGAAGGTTTCGCCTATCAGGGTGAAAAATCACCACAAACCGGTGAGCCACGCGGTGCGGTCAGCCGCAGGCAGCCGCCGGTAGCCTTTGTCGATTTCATTCAAAATCACGACCAGATTGGTAATCGCGCACACGGTGACCGGCTGATCACGCTGGCTGGTGCTGAACGTACGCACGTTCTGCTGGCCGCTTTACTGTTATCCCCGCATATCCCGCTGCTGTTTATGGGCGAAGAATATGGCGAAACCCGCCCGTTCCTGTTCTTTACCGATTTTGAAGGTGAACTGGCGCAGGCAGTTCGCGAGGGCCGCGCCCGGGAATTTGAAGGGCACAGCGATTACGGCAGCGAAACCGTACCCGACCCTAACGCCCTCAGCACCTTCGAAAATTCGAAACTTGACTGGCAAAAACTGACCCATCCCGAAGGCAAAAACGCACTGGCACTGACCCGCAAGCTGCTGGCGTTGCGCCAGAAACATATCGTGCCCTTACTGACACCGGCGAAAGGCGAAGTCGGCCAGATTGTCGGAACTTCAGCCGGTTTTCTCGCGGTTAAATGGGTATTCCCCCGAGGCACACTTTCGCTGGTACTGAATGTCGGTGAAGACACGCACCCGCTTCCTGAACTGCCGGGAGAAACACTTTTTGCCTGGCCGCCGGAAACGGTGACCTCCGTACCCGGCTCCCTTATTGTCCGTCTTGCGCCAGGAGTTTTACCGTGAAAATCCCCACTGCAACTTACCGCATTCAGTTCCGTAACGGACTGAACTTTGACACCGCAACCGGGCTAATCCCCTATTTAAAACAGCTGGGGATCAGCCATTTGTATGCTTCTCCGGTGTTTACGGCAACGTCTGACTCCACCCATGGCTACGATATTACCGACGCCAACGAAATTGATCCGTCGATTGGCGGACGCGAAGGCTTCGACCGTATGGCGCAGGCACTGAAAGCGGCAGGGATCGGACTGATCCTCGATATTGTGCCCAATCATATGGCTGCCTCACCCGAAAATGCCTGGTGGCGTGATGTCATTGAACATGGCGAAAAGAGCCGCTATGCACGCCATTTTGATATCGACTGGTCGCATCGGCTGACGTTGCCTTTCCTCGGGGATTCTTTTGAGGATGCGCTGCAAAAAGGCGAGATTACGCTCAAGGTTGATCCCCTCACTGGAAAGCCCGCTTTCGACTATTTTGGGACGTATTATCCTGTTGCGCCCGGCACCCTCACGGCAGATAACACAGACGGTCTGAACAAAACAGAACTGGCCGCATTACACGAACGCCAGCCCTACCGGCTGATGTGCTGGCGGGATGCGCCCCGCGAGCTTTCGTACCGGCGCTTTTTTGAGATCACAGGTCTCGCGGGGGTACGTGTAGAAGATGACGTCGTTTTCGATGATACGCACCGGCTGATCCTCGAACTGGTCCACGCGGGAGTGGTCGATGGCCTGCGGGTCGATCATGTGGATGGTCTTGCCGATCCCAAAGCTTATCTTGAACGCCTGCGGGAAAAAGCCGGGCCTGACTGCTATATCACGGTCGAGAAAATTCTGGGCAAAGGCGAGCGCCTGCCACCGGACTGGCCGGTTTCCGGTACTACAGGTTATGAGTTTATTGCCTCGCTTTCGGATGTGCTGGTTAATGATGAGAATATTGCAGTGCTTAGCGAGCTTTACGATAACGTGGTGGGCAAGCCGGTGGACCTGCGCAACGAACTTCGCGCGGCCAAGCTGATGATGGTGGAGAAAAATTTCGAAGGTGAATTCACTGCACTCTGGAAACTGGCTACCGATATTGCCGGGACAGAAGACGCGCCGTATGAAGAAAATGATATCCGCACCGCATTGCGCGAATTACTGATCGCTTTCCCGGTGTACCGCACTTACGGCACACCACGGGGCATGCCTGCGGAAGACGCGGCACTTTTACACAAGATACTGCGTAAGGTCAGCGCCACGATCCTTCCTGTTCAGGCTGAAATTCTCGCGTTTCTGGTGCGTATTCTTTGTGGAGAAACCTCCGCGGCGGCAGCATCGCAGGCCGGTTTATTCCGCACACGTTTCCAGCAACTGACCGGGCCGCTAATGGCTAAATCGGTGGAAGACACGCTTTTTTTCCGTCAGAACATGGAGCTGGCGCTGAACGAAGTGGGCGCGGAACCGTTAATTCGCACCTTCTCCCTCAGCCGCTTCCATACGGAGATGATAAAACGCTGCGAAGAGCAACCGGAAGCGCTTTCCGCAACGTCCACGCATGACACCAAACGGGGTGAAGATGCCCGCGCCAGACTGTTTACGCTGACTGAAGCCCCGCAGGAGTGGGCCGCCTGCGTGAAACGCTGGCACCGGATGAACGAGTCAAAGGTGAGAATACTTCCCGATGGCCCGGCACCACGCCCTGCGCTGACATGGATGCTCTATCAGGCGCTGGCGGGCGCATGGCCGGTTACCCTGGCACCTCAGGATGAACAGGGTTTGCAGGAACTCGACGACCGATTTCAGAGTTTTGTCGAAAAAGCACTGCGTGAAGCCAAGCTGCGCACGAGCTGGGATGACAATAACGAAGACTATGAAAAGGCAGTGCTGGATTACGCGCATCATTTGCTTTCACCGGCAAACCGGCTCTTCCTGCAAGATTTCCATACATCGATCCAGCCATTTATTCAGGCCGGACTGGTGAACAGCCTGACCCAGACGGTGATAAAACTCATGGCACCCGGCGTACCGGATATCTATCAGGGCAGCGAGGCGCTAAATTTCAGTCTTGTTGATCCCGATAACCGCCGTTTGCCGGATTTCACCCGGCTGGAACAGCAGTTAAGGCAGGATGAAAAACCGGCCTGGGACCAGCAGGCATACTGGCTGAACGGCCATCTGAAACAATACGTCGTGGCAACGCTCGCCGGGCTTCGCCAGCAAAAGCCTGCGTTGTTTCAGCAGGGCGACTATGTTCCGCTCAGTGCAACCGGGAAGCACACCGAAAACGTTATCGCGTTTGCGCGGGTGAGTAATGACGAGGCCGTCATTATTGCGGCACCGCGTCTGGTACTGGGTTTACCCGCGTGGGGATTCCCGCAGACGGAAATCGTACTGCCGCCCCATCTTGCTTACCGGCCCTACCGGGAGCTGTTCAGCGATAAAGAGATTACGCTGAACAACCAGATAGATATGGCGGTCTGGCCGGGTTTTGCTCCTGTCATCCTGATAGCGTCCGCCTCCTCTTAACGGAGGTGGAACTTCACGTTACCGACAGGTCTATGCGACGGATGCGCGGGAAGGCGTGCCGGGTAACAGAATGATTTTCCGGCAATCTTCCTGCCGTTTTTCGAAGATGTTATAACCTTTCGCGGCATCTTCCAGCGGCATATGATGCGTCACGATTTCTTCCGGTTTCAGTTGTCCGGATTCAATTAACATCAGCAGATCAGGAAGATAGGCATGAACATGCGTCTGCCCCATTTTAAAGGTCAGCCCTTTATCAAAAGCATCGCCAAATAAAAAACCGTGAATAAAGCCCGCGTAGACACCCGGTACGCTGACTATCCCGCCGCGGCGTACCGCAGCAATGCACTGGCGTAACGCTTTCCCGCTGCTGCCTTCAATCTTCAGATTGCTCAAAATGGTTTCGGTAAGGCTGCCTTTGGCTTCAAAACCAACGGCATCGATTACCGCATCAACGCCGCGGTGTCCGGCAGTGTGCTCAATAATCCAGGCTGCCGCATCGTCATTTTCATCGAAATTAATCGGGATCACTCCATACCGCTCCTGAGCAAACGCCAGCCTGTAGGGGTGATGGTCAATCATGAATATCTGTTCAGCGCCCGCCAGCCGGGCGCAGGCTGCGCTTAACAACCCCACCGGCCCCGCACCGAAAATCGCCACACTCGAACCGGGCATCAGTCCGGCATTTTTAACCGCCTGCCAGGCAGTGGGTAATATATCTGATAAAAACAGCACCTTTTCATCGGCTAATCCGTCCGGGACTTTAAAAGGCCCGGCATTCGCTTTTGGCACCCGCACATATTCAGCCTGCCCGCCCGGAATTCCGCCGTACAGGTCGCTATAGCCAAACAGCGCCGCCGGGGGGGTGATGTTTTTGGGGTTAAGCGCCGCACCTTTGTTGGGGTTAGTGGTTTCACAGGCGGCATACTGGTTGAGTTTGCAGAAAAAACATTCTCCGCAGGCAATAACAAAAGGAATAACGACGCGGTCACCTTTAGCGACGGCAGTAACATCCGCTCCGGCTTCCACCACTTCACCCATAAATTCATGACCAAATATATCGCCATGGTGGGTGCCCGGTATTTTCCCGTGGTAGAGATGCAGGTCAGAACCACATATTGCCGTTGCCGTCACTCTCAGGATGATATCATCGCTGGCCTGAAGTACCGGGTCAGGCATGTTATCAACGCTGACCTTGTACGGGCCGTGATAAGTCAATGCTCTCATGATTAATTTTCCTTTCAGGTCTTATTCAGACCGGTTAAGAGAATAGTAAATAATGATCACTGAGAGTATTCAGTCTAGCCCACCCTTATAGAGTGTCAAAAATACGCTATATTTCTCACCTGGAAATATGCAGGTTTAAGCACAGGAATTTTAATATTGAAATTAAAGGCTAATACTCAAGCATTGAGAATAATCCTAATTTTGACTTATTTACATCATCAAGACTAAGCTAATCAAAGAAGTGTTCCCCCTGCGAAAGTTTCAGGATGCAAACAGGGCAACATGGCAGAGGAAAGCCGGCTTTCTACCTGACACGATGATCTTCGACATGTCGTCATGTATGACAAAACCACGGGAACAGACACACTAATTTAACGCAACCTCTTCACCAGAGAAAAGCGACATGGACAAAGATGATCAACATCAGTTTGAACAAAGGACCACGCCAGTAGAAGAAAACATTAAATGGATCAAAACCGCGTGGCGGCTTGAGCGCATTGGTTTTTTTCTGCTGGGTTTGTTTATTCTTTATGCCTTGCTGGGAGGGTTTTCTCAGGGCTGGCTGAGCGATTCACTCTACCAAAACGATCCGACCTCGACACAAATCACTTATGAAAAATACCTGCGCAGCGACACCGAGTCACCGCTGATTATTGCCTATCCCGTTAAGCAAGAGAAAAGCGATCATATTACCCTCAGTGGAAAATTCGTGAATGAATATGACATTATTAACGTCAGCCCCGAAAGTGCCGCGATACACCGTAGCCCCGGCACGATGATCATCTACCCGAACAACCCCGGCGTTGCGAATACAGGTAGCGTGCAACTCACACTTAAACCAAGGGAATTTGGGATCTATACGCTCTCTGTAACGGCAAATAATAACTCGCCTTTTATCTTCAAACAGATTGTTTTTCCTTAGGGGGTCAAAATGGAAAATGTCCTCAGAGCAGCCATTATGTATGTTTTCCTGTTTATTATTTTTAAAATTTCAGGACGCAAGACACTGCTCGAAATGACTATTTTTGATTTTATACTGGTGCTGATTATCAGTGAGGCTACCCAACAGGCCTTGCTTGGGGAAGACTTCTCCATTACGGGCGCGATGATCACTATCGGAACACTGATTTTCATCGATAAAGGTTTAGGAATTCTGGAAAACAAAATTCCTAAACTTGATTTATGGCTTAATGGCTCTCCTATTATCCTCATCGAGAATGGCAAAGTCCTCGATCAGCGACTGCGTAAATGCTCCCTTTCCGAAGATGAAATCCTGGTAGTGGCTCGCCAGCAGGAAGGGATAGTTAACCTCAACGAGATTAAATTCGCCATCTTAGAAAACAACGGGAAAATATCGATTATCCCTTATAAAGAATAAGGCACCGGGAAATGAGGTGCGTTTGCAGTAACCCGGTGTTCCCGCTGATCATGCCCGTTTTTCTTCACGGGTGACGTCCAGTCTGCCGTTTTCAGGTTCAGCTTGCGTTCTGACAATCATATTCGGCAATGCCATTTCGATCCCCTGTTCGATCAGCTTTTCAATAATGCGGATATTAATTTCCTGCTGGATATCCATGTATTTATTATAATCGGCAGTATTGACGATATGGACTACTTCGATATTCAGGCGATCGGTACCAAAACCAAGCAAATGCGCGCGGTCAAACTTGGTTTCGCCGATATCGATAATAATTTCCTTTACCAGATCACCGATAATGCGCAGCTTTTCCGGCGGCGTATTAATCGCGATGCCAAAATTGAAAACAATACGCCGGGTTTGCATGCGTTTGTAATTATGCAGCGTTTGCTGGAGCAGAATAGCATTGCCGCAAACGATCTGTTCCCCGCTCAGGCTGCGTATCCGCGTCGTTTTAAGACCGATATGTTCGACAGTACCGGCAACATCATTAAAAACGACAAAATCACCAATTTCGAAAGGCTTATCAAAACCGATAGATAAGGAAGCGAATACATCACTGAGAATGGTCTGGATCGCCAACGCGATAGCGATACCGCCCACGCCCAGGCTGGCGACAAGCGCGGTAATATTCACGCCCACATTCGCCAATATCGACAGCAGCATCACTGACCACACTACCGCGCGGAAAATCAGCCCGGTGATCACCAGCGTTACCGGATTTTTGTTCATCCCGGGCTGACGCATAATATGACGTAACCACGAGACAACGGCCTGATCCAACCACAATGCCATCTGGAACGCCAGCACCAGGAACCATGCATGACTGATGGTGTTGTAGAGATTATCGGGCAGATTAACAAACCGCAGGCTGAACAAAAAAGCAGCAACGAAAAGCAGTAAATTACTCGTCCGGTTGAGGATCTCGCCCAGAATAAAACGGATACGGTGGCTTGCCGCATTGACCTCACCCCAGCGTTTTATGCCTTTGCGCAAGAATGACACCAGCCAGCTCAGCAGCCAGTACGTAACAAGCGTGACCACGCACATCGTCGCGACGCCGGTCCAGAACACCGGTGTCATCACCAGCGCGATAAAATCGAAATGTGATAAAAACTTCATCTTCCCTCCCGGAATTAATCACAAACCTTCAGTATAGAAAACGGGTCAGTATAGAACCAGGAATAGGAAAGTTCGGCAAAAACCGGGGGTGACGGTAAAGGAAAAACTTTGCTGATGTCTTACGTTATCGGTATTTATATTATATTCGGTCCGGTTTACTATGATTTCTGGCGTGAGTCCGATGTCCTGAAAAAACGTTCAACTGAGGTGCTTATTATGAAAAGAGCTTTAGTGATTGGTTATATGTCGTTCGTTTCAATTGCATTGGTTACCGCGCTGATAATCGGTGCCCGAAACGGATAACGCAGGTGCTGTAGGATGCATAGGATGAGGCTAAAAAGCGTTCTGACTTCCAGAAATATGTGCTCTTTGTGGCTCTTTTTTGACGATGACTTGAATTACAGGCGGGTCTGGGATTACTCTTAGATCAGCTGACGAAAGAACAGCAGACCATAAGCACCATACCCTTAAATAGCCCACCCATGCGGTGGGTTCTTTTTTGCCTGTCATTCCGCATTAAGAATTATCTTAGTTACGACATCTGTCAGACGTAAAAAAACCGGTGACACTTTCATATCACCGGTTTTTGCTGCGGGTTAACGCAAAATGAACCTTATGCGTTCAGTATGTCCTGTGCGGTTTTCTCAACCAGCGCCAGCAGCACTTTCACATCTTCCAGCGTGACCGTCGGGTTCAGCAAAGTCAGTTTCAGGCAGGTGATGCCGTTATGCTCGGTTACCCCCACGTTCGCACGGCCGGATTCCAGCAACGCATCCCCGATTTTCTGGTTCAGCAATGCGATTGCCGCATCGCTGCTGCCCGCAAGTGTCTGCGGACGGTAACGGAACAGAACGCTCGCCAGCTGTGGCTTCATCACCAGTTCCAGCGCAGCTTCAGACGTCACGTATTGGGCGACTTCCTGCGCCAGTGACACACCGTGATCGATGATCGCAGCGTACTGCTTCTGCCCTAATGCTTCGAGCCCCATCCACAGTTTCAGCGCATCGAAGCGACGCGTGGTTTGCAGAGATTTGGATACCAGATTCGGTACACCAGCTGCTTCGTCAAATTCAGAATTCAGGTAAGCCGCCTGATATCGCATCAGCTCATAATGACGCTCTTCTTTAAGCAGGAATGCACCACAACTGATGGTCTGGAAGAACTGCTTGTGGAAGTCCAGCGTGATGGAATCCACCAACTCGATGCCGTCCAGATAGTCGCGGTATTTTTCGGACAGCAATAACGCACCGCCCCATGCCGCATCCACATGCACCCAAATCTGATGCGCTGCCGCCAGTTCGGCAATAGCACGCAGCGGGTCGATAGCACCCGCGTCAGTGGTCCCGGCGGTTGCTACAATGGCCAGGATCTGATCGCCATTAGCTTGTGCCTGTGCCACTTTTTCGCGCAAATCGTTGAGATCCATACGGGCAAACTCATCGGTTTTCACCAGCGTAACGCACTGATAGCCCAGACCGAGCAATGCCATGTTCTTCTGCACGGAGAAATGCGCGTTTTCAGAACATAACACTTTAATTTTACGCAGATTGCCCACCAGGCCATCCTGCTGAATGGAATGCCCCTGACGTGCAAAGAAGGCGTCACGTGCCAGCATCAGGCCCATCAGATTGCTCTGAGTACCACCGCTGGTGAACACGCCTGCGTCGCCAGCCTGGTAGCCCACCTGCGTACGCAGCCATTCGATCAGCTTCATCTCAATGATGGTCGCTGACGGGCTTTGATCCCAGGAGTCCATGCTCTGGTTGGTGGCGTTGATCAGCACTTCCGCAGCCTGGCTGACCACCAGGCTCGGGCAATGCAGATGCGCAACACATTGCGGATGATGCACAGACAAACTGTCTTTCAAAAAATACTCAATCGCACGTTCAATCGCGGCCTGGTTACCCAGACCGTTTGGATTGAAGTCCAGCTTGATACGTTCACGCAGCTCAGCAACGGTTTTGCCCTGATACATTTCAGGTTGTTGCAGCCACTGCACAACCGCTTCACTGCTCTGTGCAATGGCTTGCTGGTAGGCTTCAGTGCTTTGCGCTGAGCCTGCCAGAATCGGGTTTAACTCGGACATCAGGATCTCTTACTCCGCTCAGGCAGGTTTGACGCCAGCCGCTAACAGCGCCTGCTCAAACTTGTCGAGGAAAATACCCAGCTCATCGTTAGTGATCAGCAGGGAAGGCAACAGGCGCAGCACGCAACCATTACGGCCGCCGCGTTCGAGGATCAGACCAGCTTCGAAACATTTTTTCTGCAACAATGCAGACAATTCGCCGTCAGCCGGGTAGCAACCCATGTGATCCTGCGCTTCGTTTGGTTTGACGATTTCGATACCAATCATCAGGCCCAGACCGCGTACGTGACCTATCACCGGATAACGTTTCTGCATGTCAGCCAGTTTGCCTTTCAGCCACTCGCCCTGTGCAGCCACTTTCCCGGCAATGTCCTGTTCTTTAAGAATTTTCAGCGTGGTCAGGCCGGTGGCCATCGCCAACTGGTTACCGCGGAAGGTGCCGGTGTGGTGACCCGGTGCCCAGGCATCGAACTCTTTCCTGATACCCAGCACGGCCAGTGGCAGACCGCCGCCGACCGCTTTAGACATCACAATGATGTCCGGCTCAATGCCCGCGTGTTCGAACGCAAACTGTTTACCGGTACGGCAGAAACCGGCCTGAACTTCGTCGAGGATCAGCAGAATGCCGTGTTCCTGAGTCACTTTACGGATGCGCTGCAACCACTCAGCCGGAGCCGGGTTCACGCCGCCTTCACCCTGAACCGCTTCCAGAATGACAGCCGCAGGTTTGCGAACGCCGCTCTCAACGTCGTTGATCAGGTTTTCGAAGTAATAGGTTAAGGCTTTAACGCCAGCGTCACCGCCAATGCCCAGCGGGCAGCGGTACTGATGCGGATAAGGCATAAATTGCACTTCCGGCATCATGCCGTTAACCGCTTCTTTCGGAGACAGGTTACCGGTCACTGCCAGCGTGGCATGAGTCATACCGTGGTAGCCACCCGAGAAACTGATAATGCCGCTACGGCCGGTGACTTTTTTAGCCAGTTTCATGGCAGCTTCAACCGCGTCCGCGCCTGAAGGACCGGTGAACTGCAGGCAATACGCTTTGCCCTGTTGTGGCAATAAAGAAAGCAGGTATTCAGAGAACTGATCTTTCAACGGGGTTGTCAGATCTAGTGTATGTAACGGCAAGCCGCTGGTAATGACATTTTGGATGCTTTGCAGCACGTCCGGATGATTATGTCCAAGAGCAAGCGTACCCGCGCCAGCCAGGCAATCAAGATATTGATTATTCTCAACATCAGTGATCCAAACGCCATTGGCCTTCGCAATTGCCAGAGGCAATTTACGTGGATAGCTCCGAACATTCGATTCAAATTCAGCTTGTCTCGCCAAATAGGTTTCATTGTTTCCGTTTAATGAATTCGCACCTAAACTGTCAATACGGACTTTATCCGTCATCATATCTCTCCTACAACCGTGGGTTATTAGAACGCCACAATTGAATAAATTTGATTAAAAAAATTACCAGCGTGTGAAAAACGCGGCCAATATATGGCTTTTTTGCCCCCACCTCAATAATTTATTTTGTATAGATTTGTTTATTCTTTCCTATATGAATCAATATTTTGCTGATTTAATGAACGATCATGCTGACTTAACTGAGTTACGCGGTCATTAATAAAGCACTAAAAAGCCCCTCCGGCTTGCTAAACCCCCCGTAAACACCCGACAGGACAGCCTTAAAATCGGGCAGTGGTGTTGCACCGGCAGACCCGCTGAACATGATGTCGCTGCACAGATAGCGACGCGTGAACAGTCTTTCAGGAAAGTTGTTTAATTATAGCGCGCAGGGGGTGATATGAGTGATGACATTAAAGCATCGGGGAGTAAATGGCTGAATAGCCGCCAGATATAAATTTTGAAATATATTACAGCGGCATAGAGTCCGGTTATTACAAAAATAATACTGAATAAGGTTTCACGCGTATATAAACAATACGCCCTGATCTTTACCTCATTATTCAGGTTATTAAGTCAAACATTAAGGTAAAGCTTATCCAGCGCGACGCCCTGATGGAATGTTGGCGACAATGGATAATCCCAAAATCTTATGATTTCAGGATTATGGGATTCTTAAAAACGACACGTCAGAAGAAAATGTCTGGTCAAGGTGACTGACGGGAAAAACGGGCGTTAAACCTTCCCTGAGCCGTCAGGCTCAGTTGCGCTCAGGATCGCCTGCCTGCTCACGTTTTTGTCTTGCCGCCTCGCGGGCTTCAGCGTCGCGTTTCTCATGGGTAGCGATGGCTTCGTTCTGAATACGGGTTGTGGTGTCTTCCTGCTCTTTGATCTGTCGCTGTATCTGCTCATGATATTCATTGGCAGACTTCTGGCTGTCCTCGCGCCATTGACGCTCAGACTGTAACATCTGTTCATGCTGCTGCCGGTTTTTCTCAGCGAATTGATCTTGCAATTGTTGTCTGCCTTGTTGGTCTGCAACGGCGGCAAAGCTGAAAAGTAATGCAGAAGTACAGGTGATACGGATCAAACGGGATAAAGAACCTGCCATGGATAAACTCCCTTTCCAAAAGTGTTTAAAATTCTTATAAAAACATCCGATTACAGGGAAAGAGTATAAAGCAGGGCCGCAGGCAGAAAGAGGAAGTGTCTTAAAAGTCTGAAAACGGCGAAAGTCCCCTTCCGCCGTCTGATGCTTACGTCATCAATACCCCTGCGTAACAATTTTTGCTGCGGAAGCCAGCACATCGCGACGGGATTTCGCATTTTTCTCCGGCTGCGTAAAATAGGTAATCAGGATCAGCGGAGCCTTATTTTCCGGCCAGATCACCGCAATATCATTCGTTGTCCCGTAATCGCCGCTGCCAGTTTTATCGCCAACCACCCAGGTCGCAGGCAGCCCCGCGCGGATACTCATCGCGCCGGTGGTGTTGCCTTTCATCCATTCCACCAGTTGCGCACGTTGCGGTTCAGCCAGTGCGCTGCCCAGCGCGACGTGTTGCAGACTCAGCGCCATCGCTCGCGGTGATGTGGTGTCGCGGTCATCGCCCGGAATGGCGGTGTTCAGTGTCGGTTCGGTGCGGTCCAGACGGAACGTTTTATCGCCGAGCGTGCGGGCATATTCCGTGACTTTCTGCGGCCCGCCAAGCTGCCCGATCAGTTTATTCATGGCGGTATTATCGCTGTACTGCAAGGCGGCGGCAGCCAGTTCGCCGATCGTCATCTCCGTACCGAGGTGCTTTTCGGTGATCGGGTTGTAATTTACCAGATCAGATTTTTTGATGCTGACGTGCCGGTTCAGCAGTTCCGTTTGCGTTTCACTTTGTTTAAGAATGGCTGACGCGGCCATGAACTTACTGGTGCTGCACATCGCAAAACGTTCATCGGCACGGTAAGCAATCTGGGAGTTGTCTTCGGTATTAATCAGCATCACGCCAAGACGGCCACCGCTGTCTTTTTCCAGCGCGGCAAGCTGCTGCTGCACTGACGTCATTTTTGTAGCCGTTTGCGCCCAGGATGCCGCGCTGAATGCGAGCATTGGCACCACAGCCGCCGCCATCAGGACGGTTTTACGCAGGGTATTTTTCATCATCAAAGCCTTCTCCTTTATATTGGCGAAGGGATTATGGCAAAAGCAGGGGCAGAAAGTAAAAAACCCGACACGAATGTCGGGTTTTGAGCAGAAAAAAGCCGTGATATCGCGCTTAAAACGTTTCCCAGTTTCCTTCCTCAACGCCGGGGATCGTCTGACGGTTTGACAGAAACGCCGGTGTTTTCGTCTGAGAGGCTTTGCGCACCGCAGCTGTCGCCGAACCCGCGCTGACTTTGAAAATGCTGATGGCCTGCGACAAACGCTCAGCCTGCTCGTTGAGCGAATGCGCCGCCGAAGAGGCTTCCTGAACTAACGCGGCGTTCTGCTGAGTTACTTCATCCATCTGGTTGATGGCTTTGTTAATCTCTTCAATCCCGGTGCTTTGTTCGTTACTGGCAATGGCAATTTCGCCGACGATGTCTGTCACATTTTTTACGCTGGACACCACTTCCGCCATGGTGGCACCGGCTTTGGCGACCAGCTGCGTGCCGTTATCCACCTTCGCCACAGAATCATCGATCAGCACTTTGATCTCTTTGGCGGCACTGGCAGAGCGTTGCGCCAGATTGCGCACTTCGGAAGCCACCACGGCAAAACCACGCCCCTGCTCACCGGCACGCGCCGCTTCAACAGCAGCGTTCAACGCCAGAATGTTAGTCTGGAAAGCAATACCGTCAATCACTGCAATGATATCGACGATTTTGCGCGAGGAAATATTGATACCTTCCATCGTGTTCACGACTTCACCGACCACTACACCGCCCTGCACCGCCACGCGGGAAGCCTGCGCCGCCAGCTGATTAGCCTGACGCGCATTATCGGCATTCTGTTTCACCGTGGCTGTCATCTGTTCCATAGCGGATGCGGTTTCTTCCAGTGAACTGGCTTGCTGCTCGGTACGGGAAGACAAATCCAGGTTTCCGGCAGCAATTTCACCGGATGCGCTGGTGATGGCATTCGTGCCTGCACGCACTTCGGTCACGATCCTCAGCAGATTTTCATTCATGTTTTTCAGCCCCTGCATGAGCTGCCCGGTTTCATCCTGGGAAGTTACCTGGATTTGCGTGGTCAGATCGCCAGCCGCTACGTTTTCTGCCACTTTCACCGCAGTATGCAGCGGACGGGTGATTGAGCGGGTCAGGAAATAACCCAGCGCGGCTGCCATTAAAATGGCCAGCGCAGAGAAAATCAGCGTCAGCTGAATGGCGGTGGCACCATCGGCCAGCGCTGTTTTACCTTCGGCCTGTAATTGCTGATCCTGAGAGTTAGCAAACGCGGTCGCCAGGTCCAGATACGCATTTTGCGAAATGGTCAGTTTACGCAGAACAAACTCGGTCGCCCCTTCCATATCACCGGCACTGGCTAAGGCAATCAGTTGCTCTTTGGCGGTTTCGAATGTTTGCCCCGCCTCCTGCAACGCTTTGATTTTTTGCTTGCCGGTCATGGTCGTCTGAATAGCGGCGATTTTGTCCATTGCGACATTGGTTTGTTTAACCGTGTCATCCAGCTGTACATAACGCTTCTTATTCTGCTCAGGATTTTTAGTATCAATGACGATGCCGCGCAGATATTTAATCTGGTCATTTACGCCGTCGCGGACGTCAAATGCCAGCCGGACTTTGACGTAACGGTCACTGACTATTTGGTCAATACTGCTATTGATGTTGCTTATTTTGGTAATGGCGATAGCGCTGACAATCACTAAAAGCAAAATGATAAGGCCGAATGCTGTCCCTAAACGGGCGCCGACACGCATACTGTTGATCAGTTTACACATTTTATTTCCCTTATTTCCTGGCCATTAAAAATTAATACAATGAAAAATAATTCAAAATATTGATTACATAGCGGAACTACTTTCTAATAATCTAATTAATTCTTAAAGGTTATCGGTATAAATAAGGGAATCTTTAGTGATGTGAATATTGGGAAGTGTAAAGAGGGATAAATGGTTCTGCTCCTCCCCTGTGCAGGAGAGGAGCATTATCAGGCAAACATTTCCTCAAGCCAGCCAACCCGCATTTCAGGCACGGATCGCAGCAACTCGCGGGTGTAATCATCCAGCGGTTCGGCCAGTGCGGAGGTGACCGGTCCCTGACGCACAATCACACCCTGTCTGAGCACCGCGACTTCATCGGCGATTTCGCGCACTACCTGCAAATCGTGGGTAATAAACAGGTAAGAAATGGCGGTGTCCTGCTGGATCTGGCGCAGTAATGCCAGCACATCGCGGGCAACTAACGGGTCGAGCGCCGAGGTTGGTTCATCGCAAACGATAACTTTTGGCTCCGCTGCCAGCGCCCGCGCAATACACACGCGCTGTTTTTGCCCGCCGGAAAGTGCGGCAGGAAAACGCGCTGCCAGTTCGGCATGTAATCCGACCTGCGCCAGCAGTTCACTCACCCTGGCCTCGCGCTGGCTGCGGTTCAGGCTCGTAAAGCAGGCCAGTGCACGGGAAATCTGACTGCCAATGCGCTCTTTCGGATTCAGCGCCGTGTCGGGGATCTGATGGATCAGTTGTACATCGCGCAACTGAACGCGGCTGCGCTGGTGCAAACTGGCGGGCAATACTTGCTGATTCAGACTGACTTCTCCGCTTTCCTGGGTAAGCAGCCCGCAAATCACTTTACCGAGCGTCGATTTCCCCGAACCGGATTCACCGATCACCGCCAGCGTGCGCCCGCGCGGCAAACTCAGCGAAACATTTTGCAGTACCGGCTGTGCATGATAGCGAGCACTGATGTTACTGATATCCAGCGCTGCTGGTGCATGACCCATTTGCGGCGTTTTGTTCCCACCCTGCGCATGCAGCAAACGGCGGGTGTAAACCTGTTGTGGCTGGCTCAGCAATTGTGCCGTTCCCGCCTGTTCAACTGTTTTACCGTGCTGCAACACCATAATGTGATCGCTTATCTGCGCCACCACCGCCAGATCATGGCTGATGTAAATCGCCGCGACGCCGGAAAAGCGGATCACATCACTGATAGCTTTCAGCACGCCGAGCTGGGTGGTGACATCCAGTGCGGTGGTCGGCTCATCGAAAATCAACAACTCAGGCCCGGCGCACAGCGCCATGGCAATCATCGCGCGCTGTAACTGACCGCCGGAAACCTGATGCGGATAACGCTGATAAAACGCCTGTGGATCCGGCAGACCAAGCTGTTCAAACAGAGCAATGGCTTTGGCCTGCGCCTGACGGCGGGGATACACATTGTGTTTCAGCGCCGCCTCAATGACCTGCTCGCCGAGGGTGATCGCCGGATTAAACGCCGCTCCGGCAGACTGCGCGACATAAGCAATCTTTCTGCCGCGCACCTGACGCAACTGGCGCTCAGAAAGCGAAGTCAGTTCCTGTCCGCTGAACGCAATTTTGCCGGACCGGATGCGCATCCCCTGCCGGCAATGCCCGAGAATAGCCAGTCCGATGGTGGATTTGCCTGCGCCCGATTCGCCGATCAGACCCAGCACTTCACCGCGCTTCACAGTGAAAGAGACATCATCCACCAGCGTGCGCGAATTTTTACCCTGCGACACCACGCACAGGTTTTCGATACTCAGTACGTGCTCATTCATGCTTTTTTCCCCCACACACGACGCTCACCGCTTATCAGCCAGTCCGCCACGGCGTTGACTGCCAGCGCCAGTACCGCGATTGCGCCCCCCGGCACCAGTGCCGCCCAGACGCCAAACAAAATGCCGTCTTTGTTATCGCGCGCCAGTCCGCCCCAGTCAGCGGTCGGAGGCTGAATACCCAGCCCGAGGAATGACAGCGCAGAGAGAAACAGCAGAATAAAAATAAAACGCAGGCCGAATTCGGCGATCAGCGTCTGGAGCGCATTGGGTAAAATCACATGCAGGAGGATCCAGCCGAGACTTTCACCGCGCAACCGCGCCACATCAACAAATTCCATTACGCCGATATCCACTGCAAGGGATCGGGCCACGCGCAGCACACGGGTTGATTCCAGCAGGCCAAGCACCAGCGTCAGCACCAGAATGGTTTTCGGCAAAACAGCCAGCACGATCAGCGCCAGGATCAGCGTCGGAATAGCCATCACAATATCGTTGCAGCGGGAAATCACCTGATCCAGCCAGCCGCCGCGCAGTCCGGCAATAAACCCGAACGTACAACCGACGATAAACGCCACCAGTGCCGCCAGTGCGGTCACACCAAGGGAAACCCGTGTGCCCCAGATCAGGCGGGAAAGCAGATCACGGCCGAGATTATCGGTGCCCAGAATGGAACCGGGCCCCGGTAAATCCCACGACATGCCGATCGTCTGATCCGGCGTGTGCGGGGCCAGCCACGGGGCAAAAATGGCGATAAGGATAAACAGGCTTAGCACCAGCAGGCCCAGTATCGAAGCAGGTTTTAATGCAGGCATTACAGCAATTCCTAAGATTCAGCGGTTATGGCGTAAACGCGGATTAGCGACCAGCGCCATCACATCCGCCAGCAAATTAAGCAGGATATAAATACCTGCCAGCAGCAACGCGCAATCCTGCATCACCGGAATATCGCGTTTGCTGATGCTGTCGACCATGTACTGCCCGAGTCCCGGATAAACAAATACGTTCTCGACAATCACCACACCGACCATCAGATAGGCCAGATTGATCGCCACGACATTGATGATCGGCCCCACCGCATTGGGCAATACGTGACGCCATAAAATGCGCGACGGTGACAGCCCTTTGAGCAACGCGGTATCCACATACGCCGAACTTTGCGCGGCTATCAGCGCAGCGCGGGTCATGTTGCTCATATGGCCGAGGATCGCCAGTACCAGTGTGGCGCACGGCAGGGAAATGGCGGAGAGTTTGGCCGCCAGCGGCATATCTGCAGTGATACTGCTGTTGCTCGGTGCCCACGCCAGCGTGATGGCAAATATCAGAATCAGCAAATAACCGGAGAAAAATTCCGGCAGGGCCACCGTGGCGCGGGTGATGACGTTGAGCAGTGTATCAATGACACTGCCCTGATAACGCACAGAAATAAACCCGATCAGCAGCGCCAGCGGAACCGCAATCGCGGCGGTACATCCGGCCAGAAACAGTGTATTCCCCAGGCGGGTAAACAACGGACCGCTGATGGCTTCGCGACTCGAAAAACTGGTGCCGAAATCGCCGTGCAGCACACCCGCCAGCCAGCTCAGATAACGGCTGACCGCCGGTTTATCCAGCCCCAGTTGAAAATTCAGTTCGCGGATAGCATCGGGCGTGGCGCTCTGACCGAGGATCGCCGTCGCCGCATTGCCCGGCAGCAGTTGTACACCGGCAAAAATCAGCACGGAAACGGCCAGCACCACCAGCACGCCATAGAACAGCCGCACCAGTACCATGCTCAGCAAGCCGGAACGGTGTTGCGAAAAACGGCCCGCAGGCCGCTGTGTCACTTTCTGTTGTGCAGATAAGTCAGACATATTTTTACCCGGTTCAGCCTTCAATCCAGACTTTCTCTGCCGCACGGTTACCACTGAGCGGCATTCCCGGAACGGATGTAAACCCTTTGATTTTGGCGGAACAACCGTCGAGCGCATCGGCGTACAGCGGGATGATCTCGCTTCCCTGATCAACCAGCATCACCTGAATGTCATGGTAAATCTGCCTGCGGCGCGCTTCGTCCGGTTCACCGCGTGCGGCTTTGACCATCGCATCGAAAGCCGGTACGTGCCACGCCGATTCATTCCATGAAGACTGACTGGTGAACACCAGAGAGAGCAGTGCGTCGGCGGTCGGACGGTTCGCCCAGTTCGACGACACAAAGGCTTTTTTCTGCCAGATATCATTCCAGAACGCATCGTCCGGCACGCGCACCACATTCAGGTTAATGCCCGCCTTGGCGGCGGATTGCTGATAAAGCTGACCGGCATCGACCGCGCCGGGGAAACCGGCATCGGCGACATTCAGCGTCAGAGGGCCGCTGAAACCGGATTTCTTCCAGTGGAACTGCGCTTTTTCTGGGTCGTACGGACGCTGCGGAATATCTTTCGCAAAGTATCGGTTCGACGGGAAAATCGGGTTGTCGTTCGCCACGCTGGCGTAACCGCCGAGCACGGTGTCGATAATTTTCTGACGATCGATGGCGTATTTGAGCGCCAGACGGCCATCAACATTATCGAACGGCGCCAGATTTGACAGCCCGGGGAAGGTGTAAATCATGCTGTCTTTCGCCCGTACCAGTTTCAGGTTCGGCATACGTTCGATGCGGCTGACAATGCGCGGATTCACGCGGTTAATCAGCTGTGCCGAACCACTGACCAGTGCGGCCACACGGGCTGTTGAATCGTTCATCGCCAGCGTTTCGACAGAATCAACATGCCCGCGTTCGCTGTTCCAGTAGTTCGGATTACGTTTGGTCAGCGTGGACACACCCGGCTGGAATTTCTCAAGGATAAATGCGCCGGTGCCGATGCCTTTATCAAAGTTTTCATTTTCAGCGGTAATGGCGAAATGCACGGCGCTCAGCAGCCAGACGAATTCGACGTCCGGTGCGGTGAGCTTAACAGTGACCTCATGGTCGCCGGTGGCTTCAATCGAACTGACGGTGTCCAGATAACCTTTCACCGGCGACGTGGATTTCTCACCCCGGTGATGATTGAGGGAATACACCACATCTTTCGCGCCCAGCGAACGGCCATCATGGAACTGCACGCCCTGACGGATTTTCAGCACCCAGGTTTTGCTGCCATCGGTTGAGGCCCAGGCTTCAGCCAGTGACGGTGCCAGTCTGGCGTTTTCGTCGATTTCCACCAGATTGTTAAACATCTGAGAACCGACGAAATACATGTAAGTTTCGAACCAGAATGCCGGATCCAGACGGTCGGTGCTGGAGGCATTGTCCACGCCGACGACCAGATGGCCGCCTTTTTTCGGTTTTTCTGCCTCCGCAGCAAAGGCATTGCCCAGCCACAGTGAATGGGTAGCCGCAGCAACGGAAAGTGCACCCGCACTTTTAATAAATGAACGACGATCAATCATGGTTTTCCCCTGTCTGCGAAGAATGCATCTTCAGCATTAATATGCGTTTTATTCTTTTTATGGATGTTATCTGGTGATGGATATTATCTGGCGAAGGCCTGTTTCAGCGCGGCAATATGTTCAGGCCCGATCCCGCAACAACCGCCGACCATGGTCGCACCCTGCGCCACCCAGTCTTTCGCGAAATCGAGATAACCGGCAGGATCAGTGTCCTGACGCATTTTGCTCAGCCCTTCATTGGCACCGCGTTTATTATCGGAAGGCTCGAATGCATTGGCATACACGCCGATATCAAGCTGAGATCCCTGTGCCGTCAGCGCCGCTCGTGCAGTTTTCACCGCAGTCGCCATCACTTCAGGACGGCTGCAATTGAACAGCACCGCCGCCGCAGAAACCCGCAGCGCCACGCTGACCGCATCGACAACCGCTTCACCGGAGCGCAGCAGCGCATTACCCTGATCGTCGAGATTGTCCTGCAAGGTAAAAGACAGCCACAGCGGACGCGGGTCATCGCCCAGCACATCGCGCACGGCTTCGACTTCTGCGACAGAGCTTTGCGTTTCCGCCAGCCAGACATCAACGCTGTCCGTCAGGTTATCCACCAGCACTTGCAGTAATTTTTTGGCCGCCACTGGCTCGAACAGATCCGGGCGATAAGATCCGAGAACCGGAGGGAGCGAACCCGCAACCTGCACGGCAGCCCGTGCCGCATCCGCCGCCTCGCGAGCCAGCTTGCCGGAGAGCGCAATCAGCGCAGCGCCCTGCTCCGCAAAAACTTCTTCACCCACGTGGAACGGCACAACGGCGTAACTGTTGGTGGTAATGACCTGAGAACCGGCAGCAATAAAAGCATCGTGAGCAGCCCGAACAAATTCAGGAGCCTGCATCAGCGCCAGTGCAGACCATTCAGGCTGGCGAAAAGGAGCCCCCATCCGGGCCAATTCGCGCCCCATGCCACCATCGAGGATTTTAATGTTACTGATCATTGTGCCACCGCCGTTGTATTTTTCTTAGCCGAATCAATCGTTAATCCGGCAGGTGGTGACACTCTACAAAACGAACGTTTAGATGTCTAGATTTCTTAATGGCTAAAAGGTGGGTTTTTTATTGTAAACTGGTCTCACTCGCCGTGAGGGCTGGATCGGGAATATTTCGGTTTCTCACTTGCTGTGAGGGCAAACCGGGAATATTTCGGTTTCTCACTTGTTGTGAGGGCAAACCGGGAATATTTCGGTTTCTCACTAACGGTGATCACACGACCCTTCGCGCCGAAACCGACCAAGAGGGAAAAATGCTTTTTCCCTCTTGGATCTCCCTTCGCTTTTTCAACACGCGCTCCGCTTGCTGGCCATGTTTCAGATATCTCAGTGACAGGCTGGAAATCTTGCCGCTGTGCGGTCCCTTCATTTCGGGATTGCAGCCTTTGGTCTGCAACCTCTCATTCAGCAAGCTTTCTGAATCGCCCGCATGATCTTAAAATCAAAACAGGACTCATCTGTTTTAAAGAGTGCAATGGCGTGCTCAAAATCCAGCTGAACGGAGCGGCTTCGAGACCTGTGGCTCGAAGACCGAGTGAAGGCAGTGCGAAGCACCTGGATTTGCGCCACTTACTATAGCCACGAAACACGTCCGTCGTGCCCGCGACAGCGCGCAGTGAAAGAGCCCGGGGGGTCTTGGGGGGTGGCGGCGATAGGCCGCCCCCCAAGTCGGTGTGGGCCGACGCCCACGGTCTTGACCTTAAAAGGCCTGTGTGGACGGCCCCCCCGTCTGTAATATTTATTTACAGCGATAAACCCAATGCGTATTATTCTCATTCGCTTTATTAACCATGCCCATTTTATCTTGTCCAGCCCTTGTCCGGGGGATTCTGGCGGGGTTTGCTCATGCAGATAAAGCCGTGTTCATACAAAAATGCCGTGGCTTAAAAATAATAAAATAACCGTGTGGAGAATAGTTATGCCTGTTTTTTCAGGGAATTGCGCTGTCAGGAACAATAAGCAAAACATTGATAATAATTCCGGAAAGAAACGTTCACTTTCAGTGATCGCATTGTTAATTTCGTCGTCATTGCATTCTGCGTATGCCGCAGACACCACCGTTAAGAAAACGGGTGACGATACTGTGGTGGTCACCGGGCAGAGTAACGCCAACAGCACCGCTGATACCGCCGCCACCGATTACAGTGTCCCGGTCACCACCGCAGGCACAAAAATGGCTCTGACAGCGCGCGATATTCCCCAGTCCGTCAGCATCATCAGCAAGCAGCGCATGGAAGATCAGCAGTTACAGTCTTTGGGTGACGTGCTGAGAAATACCACCGGCATTCAGGAAAGCGTTTCGGATCTTGACCGTCGTACTTATTACGCCCGTGGCTTTCTGATCGACAACTACATGGTCGATAACATTCCGACCACTTTCGATCCGCGCTGGGACCTGGGCGATTCACAGTCAGACACGGCAATTTACGACCGTATAGAAGTGGTGCGTGGTGCAACCGGCCTGATGACTGGCCCGGGCAACCCGTCGGCCTCCGTCAACCAGGTGCGTAAACACGCCGACAGCAAAGAATTCACCGGTAATGTTTCGGCTACTTACGGCAGCTGGAATAAACAGCGTTACGTGGCGGATTTAGCCACTCCGCTGAACGAAACCGGCAGTATACGTGGCCGTCTGATCACCGGTTATCAGGACAAAAACAGCTACGTTGAACGCTACGGCGCAACAAAAAAATTCGTCTATGCCACCGTTGATGCTGACCTGACTGATTCCACCCTGCTTTCCGCAGGCTACGAATTCCAGCAAACCAACACCGACAGCCCGACCTGGGGCGGCATGCCGCGCTGGTATCTGGACGGCAGCAAAACCGATTATCGTCGCGGGTTTAACTCAGCGCCGGACTGGGCTTACAGCGATAAAGAAACCACCAAGCTGTTCACCACCCTGAAACAGTCATTCGATAATGGCTGGCAGGCCACGCTGAACGGCACCCGTACTGAATCCCATATCGACAGCAAAATGATGTATATCGACGGGACATTCGATAAAACAACCGGGGCAGGTGAATCCGCCTATGCCGGTTATCCGGTGGTCGCAGGAACCGGCTATAACACCGGTAAACGGAAAGTCGATGGTGTGGATGCCTTCGCCAGCGGCCCGTATGAACTGTTTGGCCGTCAGCATGAACTGATGACCGGTGTGAGCTACAGTAAACAGCAGAACACTTATTACAGTTCATTTGCCAATATCACCACCGAAGAACTGGGCAATTTTAACGATTTCAACGGACAGTTCCCCGAAACCGACTGGGCCCCGCGTGCTCTGGCAGAAGAAGATGTTATTCGTCAGAAATCAGCTTACGTGGCTACACGCCTCTCGCTGGCCGACCCGCTGCACCTGATCGTTGGGGCGCGTTACACTAACTGGAATTCTCATACCCTGACCGACCAGATCGAGAAGAACAACATCACACCGTACGCGGGTCTGGTGTTTGACATCAACGATACGTGGTCCACATATGCCAGCTATACGTCAGTATTCCAGCCACAGACTTACCGTGATATTAACGGCGGCTACCTGTCACCGGTCATTGGTAAGAATTACGAAGCGGGGGTGAAAGCCGACTGGTTCAACAGCCGCCTGACGGCCTCTGTTTCCGTGTTCCGTGCAGAGCTGGACAACGTCGCGCAAAGTACCGGCCGTACAATCCCGGGCTCAACCGATACGGCTTACGAAGGTAAAAATGGCACTGTCAGTCGCGGCGTAGAATTTGAAGTGAACGGCGCCCTGACTGATAACTGGCAGATGACGTTCGGCGGCACCCGTTATATTGCAGAAGATGAAAACAGCGATGCAGTTAATCCTCAGTTGCCGCGCACCCAGCTGAAATTATTCTCCAGCTATCGTCTGCCGATGTTGCAGGATCTGACCGTCGGCGGTGGTGTGAACTGGCAGACACATGTCTGGGATACGGTTCTGGGGCCAAGCGGCAACGGTACGCGCTATGCGGAACAAGGCAGCTACGCGCTGGTTAATCTGTTCAGCCGTTATCAGGTCACCAAACAGCTGGCAGTGCAGGCTAACGTGAATAACCTGTTTGACAAAGAATATGACACCAGCGTGAATCAGTATGTGGTGTACGGGGAACCGAGAAATGTGTCGGTGACGGCGAGCTATAGTTTCTGATTTGCTGAGGCCGCAGCAATTGCGGCTTTTCACTTGCAGTGAGGGCAGAACGGATATATTTCGGTTTCTCACTCGCCGTGATGGCTGGATCGAGAATATTTCGGTTTCTCAAGTGCTGCGGTCACATGACGCGCTGCGCCGAAACCGACCAGAGGGGAAAGGCTTTTCCCCTCTGAACTCCCCTCGCTTTTTCAATACGCGCTCCGCTCGCTGGCTATGTTTCAGGTATCTCCGCGACAGGCTGGAAATCTTGCCGCTGCGCGGTACCTTCTCTCGGTCCTGAAGCCTGAGGTCTTCAGGCCGCTCCGTTCAGCAAGCTTTCTGAATCGCCCCCACGATCTTAAATTCAACGGCATACTGTTTTTTATCTTTTAAAAAGGTTGATTGGCGTGCTCAAAATTCAGCTGAACGGAGCGGCTTCGAGACCTGTGGCTCGGGTCGAGCTCTGCGAGACAACGTCACGAAGTGACGGCCCGAAGGGCGAGGCCGCAGGCCGAGTAACACCGAGAGAAGGCAGTGCGAAGCACCTGGATTTGCGCCACTCACTATTGCACCAGAACATGTCCGTCGTGCCTGCGACAGCGCGCAGTAAAAGAGCCCGGGGGGTCTTGGGGGGTGGCGGCGATAGGCCGCCCCCCAAGTCGGTGTGGGCCGACGCCCACGGTCTTGACCTTGACCTGGAAATTGACTTTAAAATCGCCCCCTTTGCACCGATCCGTGCAAAAAAACCAAAACTTACATAATTCCCCATGTTTCAACATGCTTTTATAAAGTACCATTAACATCATGAACACCATCCCCAATACTCCTGTCTTTGACGGTCATAACGACCTGTTACTTCGCCTGTGGCTGCATGACGCAGCAGATCCTGCTGCTTTGTTTCTTGATGGCTCCCTTGAGGGGCATCTCGATCTCAGGCGCTGTCGTCTGGGTGGCTTTGCAGGCGGATTATTCGCTGTTTTTGTACCACCTGCTTCGTATATGCCACAACTGAAGCCCAATTCCCCTGCAGAAACCTATGATGCTTACACCATTACGCAAGCGCAGATTTCGCTGCTGGAACGCCTTGAAACACAGTCCGCCGGGCGGGCAAAAATCTGCCGGACGGTCGGTGAAATTGAAGCGTGTATTGCGCAGAATGTGCTGGCGATGGTGATGCATATCGAAGGGGCGGAAGCACTCGGGGATGATTTCTCGCGGCTGGAGCGCTGGTATGAAAAAGGGCTACGCAGCATCGGTCCGTTGTGGAATTTACCCAACCAGTTTGGTACCGGTGTAAAGGGTGATTTCCCCGGTTCGCCTGACACCGGAGATGGCCTGACGCCCGCCGGGCTTGGATTATTGCGTGAGTGTAACCGGAAAAAAATTCTGTTTGATGTCTCGCATATGAATGAAAAAGCCTTCTGGCAGACGGCGACATTCAGCGATGCTCCGCTGGTCGCGACCCACTCAAATGTGCACGCGCTGTGTCCGCAACCGCGTAATCTGACCGATAAACAACTGGCCGCAATTGCAGAAAGCGATGGCTTCGTTGGTGTTAATTTCGGCACTGCTTTTCTGCGGGCCGATGGAAAACGTAACGGCGATACCCCGGTAACCGAAATTGTTAAACATCTTGATAACCTTCTTGATAAACTGGGGGAAGAAAATGTCGGTTTTGGTTCGGATTTCGACGGTATCAATGTGCCGGATGCTCTCGGTGATGTTGCCGGAATGCCTTTGCTGCTTCAGGCGATGTCTGATGCAGGATACGGCAACGAATTGATCGAAAAAATCGCGTACCGCAACTGGCTGAAATTATTAAAACAGACCTGGGGTGAATAGTTTTTCATCCGGGGTTTTGCGTTAATCCTTGTGGCTTACAGGGCAATATCGGTTTGCGTTCATCGCAACATTTTTATAGCCAAACCATCAATATTTGACAATAAGCCGATCACCTGCCGCAATTAAAGCAGCAGTGAACTTAACACTGTAATCACCAAGAGGACATTATTATGTGGACTAAACCTTCATTCGAAGACCTGCGTTTAGGCTTAGAAGTGACACTGTACATTTCTAACCGCTAAGCCTTTATGCCCACGGTTAACTGTGGGCATCTTCCTTCCCTTTCCCCTGGTTTTCATATGCAGATTATCGTACTTGGTTCCGCAGCTGGTGGCGGTTTCCCTCAGTGGAACTGCAATTGCAGCAATTGTCAGGGCGTGCGCAATGGCACCATGAAAACGTCCCCGCGCACGCAGTCTTCTATTGCCGTCAGCGATAATGGCACCGACTGGGTGCTGTGTAATGCCTCGCCGGACATCTGTCACCAGATTGCCGCTACGCCGGAACTGATAAAACACGACGTTTTACGCGGCACCGCTATCGGGTCAATCATCCTGACCGATAGCCAGATTGATCACTGCACCGGCCTGCTGAATTTGCGTGAAGGCTGCCCGCATCAGGTGTGGTGTACGCCGGAAGTCCACGAAGATCTGACCACCGGTTTCCCGATCTTTACCATGCTTTCTCACTGGAATGGTGGCCTGCAACACCACGCTATCGAGCCGGAGAACCGCTTCTCCGTTGCCGTGTGCCCGAACCTTACATTCACCGCCATTCCGCTGCTGAGCAATGCGCCACCGTATTCGAAATATCGCGGTAAGCCGCTGCCCGGTCACAATATCGCGCTGTTTATCGAAGACTCCCATACCGGCACCTCGCTGCTGTATGCACCGGGTCTGGGCGAGCCGGACGATGAACTGCTGAAATGGCTGAACAAAGCGGATTGCCTGCTGATTGACGGCACACTGTGGCAGGACAACGAGCTGGCAACCACCGGCGTAGGCCGAAATACCGGCAAAGACATGGGCCATCTGGCGCTTGCCGAAGAACAGGGGCTGATCGCCCTGCTGTCGTCACTTCCGGCAAAACGCAAAATTCTCATCCATATTAATAATACCAACCCGATCCTCAATGAATCCTCTGCCGAGCGGCAGGCGCTGACGCAACAAAACATCGAAGTCAGCCGGGACGGGATGCGCATCGAACTGTAGGGCAAAACGACCATGAGCATATCGACAACACAGACGTCACCGATGACGCCGCAGGAATTTGAACAGGCGCTGCGTGCCAAAGGCGCGTTTTATCACATCCATCATCCGTACCACATTGCGATGCATAACGGTCAGGCGACCCGCGAGCAAATTCAGGGCTGGGTGGCGAACCGTTTCTATTATCAGACCAGCATTCCGCTGAAAGACGCGGCGATCATGGCCAACTGTCCGGATGCGCAAACCCGCCGTAAATGGGTACAGCGTATTCTCGATCACGACGGACATGGCGGCAGTGAAGGCGGTATCGAAGCCTGGCTGCGTCTGGGCGAAGCGGTGGGGTTAGACCGCGATGTGCTGCTTTCAGAAGAAAGGGTGTTACCGGGGGTGCGTTTTGCGGTCGATGCCTACGTCAATTTTGCCCGCCGCGCCGTCTGGCAGGAAGCCGCGTGCAGCTCGCTGACGGAACTGTTCGCTCCGCAAATCCATCAGGCACGCCTCGACACCTGGCCGCAGCATTACACATGGATTGAGGAAGAAGGTTACGGTTATTTCCGCAGCCGCCTGAGCCAGGCTAACCGCGACGTCGAACACGGCCTGCAACTGGCGCTGGAGTATTGCGATACTGTCGAAAAACAACAGCGCATGCTGGAAATTCTGCAATTCAAACTCGATATTTTGTGGAGCATGCTCGATTCCATGAGCATGGCCTACGAACTGAACCGCCCGCCGTACCACAGCGTGACGCAACAGGCGGTCTGGCATAAAGGAAGACTCCTGTGATCACTATTACCGAACACTACACGCCGATGTTTCGTCGCGGCTACCGCATGCAGTTTGAGAAAACGCAGGACTGCCATGTGATTTTGTATCCGGAAGGGATGGCGAAACTCAACGACAGCGCGACCTTCATTTTACAACTCGTGGATGGCGAGCGGACGATCGCCAATATCATTGATGAGCTGAATACGCGTTTCCCGGATGCCGGCGGCGTGAATGACGACGTCAAAGACTTCTTCGCTCAGGCCCATGCACAAAAGTGGATTACGTTCCGTGAACCGGCTTAACCCTGCGGTCAAACCGCCGCTGTGGCTGCTGGCCGAACTGACCTACCGCTGCCCGCTGCAATGCCCGTATTGCTCGAATCCGCTTGATTTCGCCAAACAGGAAAAAGAGCTGACCACCGCGCAGTGGATCAAGGTGTTTGAAGAAGCGCGGGAAATGGGCGCGGTGCAAATCGGTTTCTCCGGCGGCGAACCGCTGGTGCGTAAAGACTTGCCGGAGCTCATCCGCGCTGCGCGTGATCTGGGTTTTTACACCAACCTGATCACGTCCGGCATCGGGCTGAGCGAAAAGAAAATCGATGCGTTTGCCGACGCCGGACTGGATCATATCCAGATCAGTTTTCAGGCCAGCGATGAGACGCTGAACGCCGCGCTGGCGGGTAACGCCAAAGCATTCCGGCAAAAACTCGACATGGCCAAAGCGGTAAAAGCCCACGGTTATCCGATGGTGCTGAACTTCGTGTTGCACCGTCATAACATCGATCAGATCGACAAGATCATTGATCTGAGCATTGAACTGGAAGCCGATGATGTCGAGCTGGCGACCTGTCAGTTTTATGGCTGGGCGCAGCTCAACCGCGAAGGTTTACTGCCTACCCGCGACCAGATCGCCCGCGCCGAAAATGTGGTGCACCAGTACCGCGAAAAAATGGCCGGCACCGGTAATCTGGCCAACCTGCTGTTTGTGACACCCGATTATTATGAAGAACGTCCGAAAGGCTGCATGGGCGGCTGGGGAGCGATATTCCTCAGTGTGACGCCGGAAGGCATGGCGCTGCCGTGCCACAGCGCGCGCCAGTTGCCGGTGGAATTCCCGTCGGTGCTGGACAATACCTTGCAGGAAATCTGGTACGACTCGTTCGGTTTTAACAAATACCGTGGCTTTGACTGGATGCCGGAACCCTGCCGTTCGTGTTCAGAAAAAGAGAAAGACTTCGGCGGCTGCCGCTGTCAGGCCTTTATGCTCACCGGCAATGCCGACAACGCCGATCCGGTGTGTTCAAAATCTGAACATCACGGCCAAATCCTCGCCGCACGAGAACAGGCCAATTGCACCAACATTCAGATCAATCAGTTGCAGTTCCGCAACCGCGCGAACTCTCAGTTGATTTTTAAAGGCTGAGGGTCTGATGCTGCCAGCCGCAGAGACCCTGACACTGAGCAACGGATTGCGGGTCAATATTCTCCATGACCCGCAGGCTTCACGTGCCGCCGCGCTTATTCATCTCAATGCCGGAAGCCATCACGAACCGGAGGAATTTCCCGGGCTGGCGCATCTGTTTGAGCATGTAGTGTTTGCCGGAAGCCATCAGTTTCAGGGCGATGACCGGCTGATGATGTGGGCGCAGGCGCAGGGCGCACGACTCAACGCCACCACGCATGCCACCTCGACGGCATGGTTTTTTGATATGACACCGGCAAAGTTTGAAGACGGACTGGCGCGTCTGACGGACATGCTGGTGCAGCCTTTGCTGACCACAGATGCCGTACAGCAGGAAGTGGCCGTAATCGACGCCGAATATCGCATGCTGACCACTCATGCGGATTCCCTTTGTGATGCGGCGCTGAGCCTGGCTTTTGCCGCACCGGCACAACTGCGCGATTTTCACATCGGTAAGCTTACCGCTTTCGGTGAGGATATTTCCGCTCTGCAACAGGCGCTGATACATTATCATCAGCAATTCTTCACCGCACGACGGCTCACGCTGTGGCTGCAAGGCCCGCAATCGGTCGCTGAACTCGCTGCACTGGCCGGGCGTTACGGCAATGCCTTTGCTGCCGGTAAAGGTTCCCCACCGGCCCATACTCAGCCACTGGCGCTGAGCCGGGAACGCTATCTTCAGTTGCGTCTGGAAAGTTCGCCACGCCTGCGTTTTTCATTCCCGGTGACGCTTTCTCCGGCGCTGACATTACTGCGCCAGTTGCTTACCGATGAAGCGCCGGGCAGTTTACTGGAACAATTGCGAACGCAGGCGCTGGCCGACAGCGTGCGGGTTTCGCTGCCTTATACGGATACCACGCACGCCATCCTCAGCATCGAATTCATGACCTGCGCCACTACGCCCGCGTTACGTGCCGGTGTCGAAACGTTGTTCTGCCACTGGCTGCAACAGGTTCGCGACTTAAGCACCGGACATTTGCAGCATTATGTAGCCCTCTCCCGTCGCGACTTCAGCCGTTTAACACCGCTGGAGCAACTGCGCGCCCGCACCCTGGATTTCCCGCCTGCGGCTCAAAACGGCTGGCAGAAATTGCTCAGCGAACTAAAGCCGGAAAATATGACACGGCTGTGGATTGCCCGGGATGTGCACGGACATAACGCGTCAGTTCAGGGTTTTACTTTGCCGGTCAGTTTCTCTGCCTGGCAGTCGGAAAGTGACAGCGTCACTGAATCACACTTTATGTTTTACCTCCCTCACGCAGAAGAAGCGCATACAGCGGATGAAAGCATACAGACAACCGGCGCTCCGCTGACCTTACTGCAGGCCTGCATCGCCCGTGCCAGCCTGCGGGCACTGTGTGCATTGTCCGCCCATCAGGGGAATTCGCTGATATTCAGCTACGAACAGGGAAACGGATTATTACAGCTTAGCGGATGTCAGGCATGGACGGCGCGCACGCTCTCGGCCGCACTGAGGCTGCTGCGCGCGCCTTCTCCCGCCGCGCTGGCACAAGGCAGGCGACTGTTTGAGCAGGAACAGCGTCAGCTGAGATCGGACATCGCGATACGCACCCTGCTGGCAACATTGCCGGAAGTGGTCGGTGAATCATCCGGGGAAGTACATGAATTGCGGGTTGCGGGTGATGATGCCGCCGTGCTGGTATTCTGCCCGCTGGCGGAAAATACCGCTGAATGTCTGGCCGCCACGCAGATTTTGGCGTATTTCCTTGAGCCAAAGTTCTTCCGGCAATTGCGCGTAGAGAAAAATATCGGCTATGTGGTGAGCTGCCGTTTCCATCAGACGGCGCGTCAGTCCGGAATTTTGTTTGCATTACAATCGCCGTCGTATGACACAGAAACGCTGCTGGGGTTTATCGATACTTTTATCGCGGAGATCCCGTCCGTCATTGATGGCATCACCCCACAGACACTGGAAGAAAAGCGCTGCACGCTGCGGGAATCGCTGAGCGTGAGGCCAGCTGACAGGCTGGAAGCGGCGAGGCAACAGTGGCTGAGGGAGTTTGCCTGTGCGCCGGAAATCAATGAAGCGTCTGTTGCGGCGATTACAACAGAACAACTGCTCGCCTGTGTACGAGCACCGGACAACTCCCTTCCCTGCGCAGGGGAGGGTTGGAGTGGGGTATTGCAGAAAAATCAAGAAGTTGATGTCTGCTTTGGCCATCGCTTCGTCCTTAAAACCCCCTCCCCGCCTCCCCCTTCGCAGGGTGAGGAGTAAAAAGTTTTCTTCAGCTACACTGTACGCAGATAAGATGTTAAGGATAAACATGCAAACTCCTCCCGCTCTCCAGCCGGACCACGCATTCGACACCCTGCTGGATCACTATAAAAAAGCGTCATTGCGTACCAGCGGCATCTGGTTACTGCTCGCTAATCTGAGCTTTGTGCTTTTTCTGTTTGGCCGGCACCAGTTCCGGGTATTGCTGGATCCGCACGCCGATGTGGCGGTTTCCGGTCCGGTGCTGGATAAGCTGGCACTGATTTTTCTGGTTTTTATCATCCTTCTTTTACCCGTATTGCGCTTCATACGCTCACGTACGCCCGCGATGGTACTGGCGTTTCTGGTCGGTTTGTACTGGGCCGTCGTGTTCCATTTCATGCTGACCAGTGATACGCAGCAACAACTGGTCTTCCCGCTTTTCTGCATGCTGATTTTTACGGCGCTGATTGCGTTGTACCCGACCATGCCGATCCTTTACAGCTTCACATTGCCGCTGTGGTTTTCATTATTTTTTCATCTGATACTGCTGAAAGCGGATATTCCGGTTCTGGAAATCGTCGCGATGATTGTCGCCAGCGCCCTGTTTGAGACAGCGCGTATTATGCTGAGCCGCTGGTTTGTGCTTTCCGTGCGGCGGGAATGCGACAACCAGTTGCTGGTCAGTAAGCTGGATAACCTGGCACATTACGATCCGCTGACAGGTGTAGCGAACCGCCGCCAGCTCGATAAACAACTTCAACAACTGATTGCACAAACGGAACGTCAGGGCGGTATTTTTTCCCTGATCATGATTGACGTGGATTATTTCAAAAAATACAACGACCATTATGGTCACCAGGCCGGAGACAACTGCCTCGTGGACATTGCGAAGTGTTTCAGGCAGGTGGTCAGGCAACCGGCCGATCTGGTGGCCCGTTATGGCGGTGAGGAGTTTGTGATCCTGCTGCACAGCGCCGCTGCAACAGATGCAGAAGTGGTCGCACAACGCATCAGGCAAAGTGTGGCGCAGGCGGCCATCCCCCACGCCTTATCGCAGGTGGCAGACACGGTGACAGTCAGTCAGGGCATTATGCAATGGTCGCCGGGCATGACTTCGCTGGAATTACTCCAACGTGCCGACGGCGCACTGTATGACGCCAAGCATGCAGGACGAAACGGCTATTGCGTGGGACAGTGAAGCAGGGCGTGGCTTCGAACGGAAGTTACGCCCTTTGCATTTTATAAGCTTGCGCGGTGAACCTGATTCCGTCCGTAGACCAGGGAGTCCCCGCTGATGTCAGCAATGGATTTCGCACCGGTCAGTATCATTGCGACCCGCATTTCTTTTTCGATAAGATTCAGCAGATTAATCACCCCCGCCTCGCCCGCTGCGGCCAGTGCATACACAAATGCCCTGCCCAACAGCACACTGTCGGCACCGAGGGCGATCATACGCACCACATCCAGCCCGGTACGGATGCCGGAATCCGCGAGAATGGTGATATCGCCTTTCACCGCATCCGCAATAGCAGGCAACGCGTGAGCGGTGGACAGCACCCCGTCGAGCTGCCGGCCGCCGTGGTTGGAGACCACAATGCCATCGGCACCAAATTTTACGGCGTCTTTGGCATCTTCCGGATCCAGAATGCCTTTAATAATCATCGGACCTTTCCAGAACTCACGGATCCATTCCAGGTCTTTCCAGGAAATCGACGGGTCGAAGTTAGCCGCCAGCCAGCCGATGTAATCCTCCAGTGTGGTCGGTTTACCGCGATAGGCCGAAACATTACCAAGATCATGCGGTTTGCCATTCAGGCCGACATCCCATGCCCATTGCGGATGCATCACTGCCTGAAACATCCGGCGTGCGACGGCATTCGGGCCACTCATACCGGAATGCGCATCGCGATAACGTGCGCCGGGCGTCGGCATATCCACGGTAAACACTAATGTTTTGACGCCCGCGGCCTGCGCACGTTCCAGCGCATTGCGCATGAAACCACGATCTTTGAGTACGTAAAGCTGGAACCACATCGGACGGTCGATGGCCGGTGCCACCTCTTCAATCGGACAGACAGAGACGGTCGACAACGTGAAAGGAATACCTTTTTTCGCTGCCGCACGGGCCGCCTGAACTTCGCCGCGTCGCGCGTACATGCCGGTCAGACCCACCGGTGCCAGCACGACGGGCATCGCCAGCTTTTCGCCAAACAGTTGGGTCTCCAGGCTGAGATCAGACATGTTTTTGAGGATGCGCTGGCGCAGGGCGATATCGGCCAGATCGGCGGTATTACGTCTGAGCGTATGCTCGTTGTAAGCACCACCGTCGATGTAATGAAACAGGAATGGCGGCAGTTTACTTTTTGCCGCAGCGCGATAGTCCGTTGATGCAGAAATGATCATGATATTTTCTCGTTATTCATAACGCGCTCTTTTATTTGGCGCTGTAGGGGTGCAGAAAGTGTAGTTGAAAATACACAACACGAGAGAAAACAATGACAACGAATTTCAGCGCTGTTTCACGATCCCCATTAATTTTGCAGTGATCTGCGCTGAAACCTCAGCAACTTTGGAAACTAAACCCACGCTCCGCCCCAAAAGAGACTAAGCTCAGGGGAGACGCCCGCCCGGCGACAAATTCGATCTGCCTCCCTGCCCTCTGCCCACTATTCTCTTCGAGTGAACTCTTATCGCAGCCCAGGCAACTGCCTTTTCGGGTTCGCGTAAGGTATGTCGACGTGAAAAATGCTGTGATTAACTGGTTTAAAAGTAAAAGAGCACCACCTGTTCCGGTCATTACCCGACGTCATCGGGCCAGCGCGCTGGAAAATCCCGCGCCTATCCGCGCCGAACTCTTCTCAGCGGATCAGATGGAACGTTTTGGCGGCAAGCTGGCACTCTCGCATAAACTTTCCGGTAAGAAACTGCCCTACTACCTGCTTAAACGTCTCGACGATAACGAAAAAGTCCTGACCCGCAGCTGTCTTGTCCTTAGCAGTGGCGACAAAGCCAGTATCACGCCCGCAGGAGAATGGCTGCTCGACAACTTTTATCTGATCGAAGAACAGATCCGCGTCGTTCGCCAGCTGCTTCCGAAAAACTTCGGCAAAGGCCTGCCCTCACTGGGCGCACCGCATTTTTGCCCGCGCATTTATGACATCGCCACCGAAGTCGTCAGCCACAGCGACGGACTCTGGGACATCACCACGCTCACCCGTTTTCTCTCCACCTATCAGAGCGTGCGACAGCTGACGCTCGGCGAATTGTGGGCGTTTCCGGGGATGCTGCGCCTGGCGCTGATCGAGAACCTGCGCCGCGTCAGTATTGAAGTGGCAAATGCCCAGCAGGAGCGCAATCTGGCCGATTTTTGGGTCAATAAATTGCAAGACAGCGCCGAGAACGATCCGGCCAGTCAGATCATAGTGATTGCCGATATGGCACGCAGCAATCCACCGCGCACCAGCGCGTTTGTCGCTGAACTGGTTCGCCGTCTGCAGGGACACGGTTCAATACTGGCGCTGCCGCTGACCTGGGTGGAACAGCGTCTGAGTGAAGTCGGCCTGACGCAGCGGGAAGTGATCGACAAATTTAATCAGCAACTGGCGGCCAACCAGCTTTCAGTCAGCAACAGCATTATGGGATTACGTCAGCTGACAGAAATGGACTGGGCGGATTTCGCTGAAAATCTCAGCGTGGTGGAGAAAATTCTGCATGAAGATCCCGCTGGCATTTACGCCTCCATGCACTTCGATACCCGCGACAATTACCGCCATCAGATAGAACGCCTTTCGCGAAATTCCCGCCACGACGAGGCCTTTGTTGCCAGCCGCGCGATTGCCTTAGCACAACAGGCCAGCGGTGCTGTCCAGCAACGACATGTGGGTTATTACCTGATCGACGCCGGGCGTAAGGCACTCGAAAAAGACCTGAATGTCAGATTCTCATGGGTAACGCGCATGCGTGGCCGCCTCAACCAGACTCCGCTACTCTCGTGGCTCGGCAGCCTGTTGCTGCTGACCACCGCCGTCACCGCTGATGCACTCTACCGTTCCGCCCATACGCCCATGCACTGGTTATGGTGGAGTTTGTTAGTACCGGTAGTGCTGGTCGCCAGCCAGTTCGCGCTCAATCTGCTCAGCGAAATCACCACCCGCAGCCGGACGCCGCAACCGCTGCCGCGCCTCGAATATGCCGGTGGCATTCCCGCATCGGCCAGCACGCTGGTGGTGATCCCTTGTCTGCTCGGCAGTCGCAAGAATATCGAGGCGCTGATCAGCAGTCTCGAGGTTTGTTATCTCGGCAACGTGTTACCAAACCTGAATTTCGCGCTGCTCAGTGATTTTCATGACAGCGTAAATCCGCAGAATGCGGATAACGATGCCCTGCTGGCCTTTGCCGTGCAGCAAATTCAGGTGCTGAACCGCCGTTATCCCTCTGCGCAGGGTGCACTGTTTACGCTGTTGCACCGCGACAGCGAACTCAATGAGAAACAAGGCGTGTGGATGGGGTATGAGCGTAAGCGCGGCAAACTGAATGCGCTTAACCGCTGGCTGCGCGATGAAGGCGAGCCGTTCTCGCTGACCGAAGGCAGCACGCAGGCGCATCTGCGTCAGGTGAAATACGTTATCACTCTCGACAGCGATACCGTGCTGCCGCGGGCCACCGCCCATCAGCTGATCGCGGCAATGGCGCATCCGCTCAATCATCCGGTGTATGACGAAAAACGTCATCGGGTGGTTTCCGGTTACGCCATTCTCCAGCCACGACTGGCGGAGGAAATCCCGGAAAATGGTCAGGGACGCTACGCCGCTTTATGCAGCAGCGTGCCGGGCAACGATCCTTATTCGTCGATGTCTTCCGACATCTATCAGGATTTATTCGGGGAAGGCTCTTTTGTTGGTAAAGGTATTTACGACGTCGATATGTTCATCCGCGCGACGGACAATACCTGCCCGGAAAACCTGGTGCTCAGCCACGACCTGCTGGAAGGCTGTTACGCGCGCTCGGGTATGCTCAGCGATGTGGTGCTTTACGAGCAATATACCGATCATTATCTGGCAGACGTGGCGCGTAAAACCCGCTGGATCCGTGGTGACTGGCAGTTGCTTAACTGGCTGGGGGTTTATGTCACGCAGGAAGATGGGACGCGCCGCCGTAATCCGCTGACCACGCTTTCCCGCTGGAAACTGTTCGATAACCTGCGCCGCAGTCTGGTCGCGCCAGCCCTGCTGGTTCTGATCTTCACCACGCTGCTGGTGGTGCCGGACAAACTTTACTGGCTCGGTTTTATTACCGTGATGTTGCTGTTCCCGGCGCTGGTGGCGCTGGTGTTAGACCTGCTGAATAAAGGGCCGCGACGGGCGCTGGTTCCGCATCTGAAAAGTGTGGCATCGGCCACCGTCAGCCGGATTTCCCGCGTGTTGCTTAATCTGATGACGTTGCCGCACGAAGCCGTTTATTCGGTGCAGGCGATTTTGCTGACACTGTGGCGACTCAGTGTCAGCCATCGCAAGTTACATGAGTGGGCGAGCATCAATATCAGCGCGAAATCCCGTGCACATTCGCCGGGATATTTCTACCGCCGCATGTGGGCTAATCCGCTGGCAGGCGTGGCGGTCATTTTGCTCGCTGCGCAGGCAAGTCCGCCGCTGCTGGGCTTTGCCGTCCCGCTCGGCCTGCTGTGGTTTATCGCGCCGCGTATTTTGTGCTGGCTGAGTCAGCCTGCCCGCCGCCAGGTACCGGATCTGGACGCACAACAACAAATTTATCTGCGTCAGGTTGCCCGTCAGACCTGGTCCTTCTTTGAAGTTTTCGTGAATGAAACAGAAAACTGGCTGCCGCCGGATAACTTCCAGGAAATCCCACAGCCGGTGATCGCGCACCGCACCTCGCCGACCAACATCGGGCTGTCACTGCTGGCCAATATTACCGCGTGGGATTTTGGTTATCTCACCCAGGGTGAAGTGCTGGAACGCACTATGCTGACGCTCGATACGCTGGATAAACTCGAGCATTATCGCGGACATTTATATAACTGGTACGACACACGCACGCTCCAGCCGCTCAATCCGCGCTACATTTCCAGTGTAGACAGCGGCAATCTTGCCGGGCATTTACTGACGCTGCGCACCGGCTTACGTCTGTGGCGAACACAGCCAGCCATCAATCTTCCGTCATGGCTAAAAGGTCTGGAAGACACGCTGAATATGGCGGAAGCCCCGGCAGATGCCCCGCTGGCGGCTAAGCTTCGCGAAAGTCTGAAACAGGCTGCGGGCGAAAAAGCTGAGCAGAGTATTTTGAGCCTGCGCGAGATGCGTGTGCTGATTGCCGCCACCGCAGAAGGCTGGCTGCAACGACTGGCGCAGCAACTTGATGCCGGTCTGCAGGCGTGGTCAGAATTTTACGCAGAATTGTCGCCGGAGGCGCAAAACGCACCACTCCCTTCGCTGCAATGGCTGGCGCAACAGGATGCCCGAACGGCACCGGCGCTTTCCCGCGCGATCGGTCTGGCACGGCAGCGTCTGGACATTATCGGCGAACTTGAACAGCGCCTTAATGACCATGCGCGCATGGATTTCCGCTTCCTGTACGACAAGAATACCCATCTGCTGACCGTCGGATATAACTGCGACTCTCATAAACTGGACAGCGGGAAATACGATCTGCTGCCTTCTGAAATTCGGCTGACCAACTACGTCACTATCGCCACCAACCAGTTGCCGCAAAAAAGCTGGTTTGCGCTCGGACGCCTTTTCACCGTGATCGACAAACAGCCGTCGCTGATGTCGTGGAGCGGATCGATGTTTGAATACCTGATGCCACAACTGGTGATGCCGGCCTATCCGGATACCCTGCTGGTGCAGATGTGTCAGACCGCCGTTGACCGGCAAATCGCCTGGGGTAAGGAAAACAGCGTGCCGTGGGGGATTTCTGAATCCGCTTATGCGGCATTTGACCTCAACCAGAATTATCAGTATCACGCGTTCGGCGTGCCCGGTCTGGGCCTGAAGCGAGGTCTTGGTGAAGACATGGTGGTCGCGCCTTATGCCACCATGATGGCGCTGATGATCCGCCCGCAGGAAGCCTGCCTCAATCTCAATGTACTGGAACATTGCGGGGCGCGTGGCGAATACGGTTTTTACGACGCGCTGGATTACAGCCCGTCGCGTCTGATCCGTGGCCAGATTTACATCGTGGTGCGCTCTTACATGGCTCACCATCAGGGAATGGGTTTCCTGGCGCTGGGCAATGTGCTGCTCGGCGCGCCGATGACCGCACGCTTCGCCGCCAATGCCGCGTTCCAGTCGGCACGCCTGTTGTTGCAGGAACGGGTGCCGGATGCCGTCGAGCTTTACAGTCCGCGTCGTCACTTTGAATCTCATGACAACACGCTGCAAAAAGTAAACATTGAGTTGCGTGAATTCACCGACACCAGCAGTGCCTCGCCGGAAATTCAGCTGCTGTCTAACACGAATTACCATCTGATGGTGACGCAGGCCGGTGGCAGCGTCAGCCGCTGGAAAGACCTGACGCTGACCCGCTGGCGGGAAGATGCAACACGCGATAATCGCGGGATTTTCTGCTATCTCAGCGATCCGGAGTCCGGCGCGGTCTACAGCAATACCTGGCAACCGCTCGGCAAACAGAAAGGCACCTATCATGCGGTGCTGAACGATTTCGGTGCGGAATTCAAACGCACACAGGGTTCGCTGACCATGCAAACCCACATCGTGGTTTCGCCAGAAGACGACGTCGAAATCCGTCGCATGACGGTTACGCATCATGGCCGCCGTCCGCGTGAGCTGGAAATCACCACCTATGCCGAAGTGGTACTGGCGCCAGCCGCCAATGACACCGCGCATCCGGCCTTCAGCAATCTGTTTGTGCAAACCGAACTGGTGCCCGCACAGGAAGGGATTTTGTGCCACCGCCGTCCGCGTGAACCGGAAGAACAGTGCCCGTGGATGTTCCATATGATGGCGATCCACGGCTCTTTCGAACGCGAAACGTCGTTCGAAACCGACCGGTCGGCCTTTATCGGACGCGGCAATACCGCGGCCAGCCCGCAGGCCTTGCGTCAGGGCGGACCGCTCACTAACAGCGCCGGTGCGGTGCTGGATCCGGTGATGTCCATCCGCCAGCGCATTACTCTGAAACCCGGCGTGCCAGTGATTATCGATATGGTGTACGGCATTTCCGACACCCGGCTGCAAAGTCTGATGCTGCTGGAAAAATACCGTGACCATCATATTGCTGATCGGGTATTCGAAATCGCCTGGTCGCACAGTCAGGTGGTGCTGCGCCAGCTGAATGCCACCGAAGATGACGCGGGATTGTATAACCGTCTGGCCGGTGCGCTGGTTTTCGCCAGTCAGGAACTGCGCGGCGATGCGCAGACCGTGGCCGCCAACCGCCGCGGGCAATCCGGTCTGTGGGGGCAATCGCTTTCCGGCGATCTGCCGATCGTGCTGCTCACCCTGACCAGCGATGAAAATATCGGGCTGGTAACGCAACTTATCCGCGCGCACAACTACTGGCGTCTCAAAGGGCTGAAGGTCGATCTGGTGTTGTTATGCAATGACTCCGGCGGCTATCAGCAGGCGTTGCAAAATCAGATCCTCAGCCTGGTCGCTTCCGGCGCGGGCTCCAGTCAGACCGATATTCCGGGCGGAATTTTTGTCCGCAATGGCGAACAACTGACGCAGGAAGACCGCACACTGCTGATGAGTGTGGCGCGGGTGGTGATCGACGACCGCCGCGGCTCGCTGGCCGATCAGCTCAACCTGCGTATGCAATTGCCACACGTCTCACTGCCTGCTCTGTTGCCAGTACGCACCGTCACCGACAATACGCCGGTTGCCGCAGCGCCACGTGACCTGACCTGTTTCAACGGGCTGGGCGGATTCTCGCCGGACGGACGTGAATATCAGATTGTGCTCAACGAAGGCCAGAACACGCCTGCGCCGTGGTCAAACGTGCTGGCAAATGCCGGTTTCGGGACGGTGATTTCAGAAAGCGGACAGGCCTATACGTGGTTTGAAAATGCCCACGAATACCGCCTTACGCCGTGGGAAAACGATCCGGTCAGCGACAGCTCCGGTGAAGCGTTATATCTGCGCGATGAGGAAACCGGCAGCGTCTGGTCACCGGCACCGTTACCGGTACGCGGCAACGGCGGCTATGTGACACGCCACGGTTTTGGCTACAGCGTTTTCGAGCATACCGGACACGGGATCAGCAGCGAAATGACGGTACTCGTGGCGGAACATGCGCCGGTGAAACTGATTATGCTGACGCTGACCAACGTCTCGGGGCGGCCACGCAGGCTGTCTGTGACCGGTTATGCCGAATGGGTGATGGCGGATTTACGCGCCAAATCAGCCATGCATATCGTTACCTCCGCGGCCCATGTGGCTCAGGGTTGCGGCGTGCTGGCGACCAACCATTACACCAGCAACGGCTCCCCGCGCACCGCCTTCTTCGCCGTAACCGGCGCGCACTGTTCGGTGAGCGGCGATCGTCGTGAGTTCCTCGGGCGCACAGGGTCAACGGCAGCGCCCGCTGCAATGAAAAATCAGCGGCTGTCGGATAAAACCGGCGCAATGCTCGATCCGTGCGGTGCGGTTCAGTCCGCCACCACGCTCATTGACGGCGATCAGCGCACCTTTGTTTTCGCCCTCGGTCTGGGACAAAACGCCGGTGAGGCCGAAGCCTTAATCCATCAGTTCTTCCAGGAAGGCGCCGCGCAGGCTGAGCTGGACAGAATTCATCACCACTGGCATCAGGTGCTGGATAAAATTCAGATCACCACGCCGGATAAATCTGTCGACCTGCTGACTAACGGCTGGCTGATTTATCAGACCCTCGCCAGCCGGATCCTTGCCCGCAGCGGCTATTACCAGTCCGGCGGCGCGTTTGGTTTCCGCGACCAGTTACAGGATACGCTGGCGCTGACCCACGCGGCGCCGGAACGTATGCGTGAGCAGATCCTGCTGTGCGCGTCACGGCAATTTATCGAAGGCGACGTTCAGCACTGGTGGCATCCGCCAACCGGCAACGGCGTGCGCACCCGCTGTTCCGATGACTATTTATGGTTGCCGCTGGCGATCAGTCATTACATCGCGGTGACCGGCGATCACGCAATTGCAGAAGAACAGGTGCCGTATCTTGTGGCGCGCTTGCTGGCTCCGGGCGAAGAGTCGTTTTACGAACAACCGGTGGTCAGCGGAACACGCGAAAGCCTGTGGCAGCACGGTATCCGTGCGCTGAAACATGGCCTGCAAATGGGCGGGCATGGCCTCCCGCTGATGGGCGCGGGCGACTGGAACGACGGCATGAATCTGGTCGGTCTGGGCGGACGCGGGGAAAGCGTCTGGCTGGGCTTCTTCCTGTATGACGTGCTGCAACGCTACGGCGAACTGGCGGAAATCCGTCAGGACACCGCCACCGCCACCTTGTGCCGCGAAGAATCGGCGCGGCTTAAACAAAATCTCAACGATCATGCCTGGGACGGCGAATGGTATCTGCGCGGTTATTTCGACAGCGGTGAAACGCTTGGTTCGCACGTCAATGCGGAATGCCAGATTGACGCCATCGCTCAGAGCTGGTCAGTGCTTTCCGGGGCAGGCACACCGGAACGTACCGCCAGCGCCATGCAGTCGGTGGACAAATATCTGGTGGACAGTGACGCGGGGCTGATCAAACTGCTGACGCCACCTTTCGACGGCAACGGGCCGAATCCGGGATACATTCGCGGCTATCTGCCGGGCGTACGCGAGAACGGCGGGCAATACACGCACGGGGCAATCTGGGCGGTGATGGCTTTTGCCAGACAGGGCAACACCGAACGCGCGTGGCAACTGATGTCGATGATCAACCCGATTAATCACAGCCTGACACCGGATGCCGTCAGTCGTTACAAAGCCGAACCTTACGTGATTTCCGCCGATATTTACTCGGTGGATCCGCACAGCGGGCGCGGCGGCTGGAGCTGGTACACCGGCTCCGCTGGCTGGACGTATCGCCTGATCACCGAATCTTTGCTCGGCATCACCCGCCACGGCGACGCCATTTCGATCCACAGTAAACTCCCGCAGGACTGGCCGGAAATCACCGTCACCTACCAGCAGGGCAGCAGCCGTTATCTGATCACCGTCCGCCGCAGTACCGGAGAATATTGTGTAACGCTGGACGGCACTCCACTTGCCGGTGACAAGATCCCGCTCAATGATGATGGCGTTGAACATCGGGTGGAGGTTGAATTGGGAGAGTGATACCGCTGCCTCTCAAAGCCCCGCAGCGGGGCTTTTCATATAATGCCGCCTAATCTAAGACCGGACGGCAATAACTCACTCAATGAATGATCGCATCAAGTTTTGCCGTAATAAGACTAAAAAATGCATCCTGAACGAAAGCCTGTCCGTTTGAGAGTAAGGTAGATAACTGACGTTCATTTTTATAATAGTTATCAATCTCATTTGATTTCTGTCGTTTAGTCTTGAGACGTTCTGGTTCAGGATACATTTGTGCCACACTATTTTTTTCAGACCGTCTGGTCACAACAACAATTTTTTCCAGCATAGGTCTAACGACAATATCTTGCAGGCAATGCCCGTTAATAAACATATAGGCATTGTCTTCAGTAATGCCCCTGGTCGTCAAAATCGTTTTGAAACTGTCGAAATCAGCATGATCAGTGATAGCTGCATGCAAACTCTGGCTATAGGCCTCGACCTGCGTTTGCAATTGAATGATAGCGTCATCATTTACCTGAAGTTCGTCATTGATTAAACAAACCCCCAAACTAACTCTGACAGCCAGATTAAATTCACCCTCACTATATTGCTGCCAGTTTTTATTATGTAAGTAGGAAAATGCACATAAAGCGGGATAGACAACGTGGGAATATCGTATCAGCGCCTCATGAATTTGTGACGGTAATTGTTGGTGAAAATATAATATTCCGGTAATGGCACCAAGAGAATGATGGCAACATTGGAAGCTTTCTCTCGAATAGCAATGAGTGTGCAAAACGAAAGGATTGATGTTCATTTCCTGAGCCTCTGCATGACGATCTGGGCATAAAAAATCATAATCGCTGTCAACGGCAACCAAAAACTCCTGATTCAGTTCCGCATAACGTTTCTGTAATGTGCGTTTTCCGGCAGCCTGCTCTTTAGAAATTGGTCGGACTTTGTAACGTGAACCATCAACCGCATTGACGACGTGTTGCCAGAAGGGAATGTCGGTGGGATTCTCGACGAAAATGTTTCCCATAGCCTGACCATTCTGAATTGTATTATACGTTTTGATAAATGCAGGTGAGGAAATCATCCTTGAAAAATCAGACATTACGTGACTCCACCACAATATTTTCCATGTCAATGTATGAATCCATATAACCGTCCATGATGACCGCAGGGCTGTGCGTAACGACAACAATCTGACAATTAGGATTCAGCGTTTTGATACTGTCCAGCAGCTTTTCCTGCCAGTTAAGATGCAGGGAAATCTCCGGTTCATCCATCAGTAAAAATGCCGGACTGTTTTTGGTGTTAGCCACTTTGGCCATGATGTACAGAAGCTGGCGTTCACCGGAGGAAAGTTTGCTGACTGGAAGCGGCGTTTTTGAATCTGGCGTAATGACCTTCAGTCCGTCTTTAACCTGTACTTTTTTTCCACTGTCGGCGAAGTGTCGATTTACTTCCTTAATAAACGCAAGTGTGTATTTTCCTTTCGGGGTTTTTACAATATCTGAAATTTCTTTTTCTATTTCCCAGTCTAGTAAATTACCCTGCCGGCCGTCGCTTCCGGTTAAAATCTGCTGAGAGTTAGCGCTCATATTGATGGTGGAAATGAAATTAACTTTTACCACTGAATCCAGAAAGTATTTTTTATTTTCTGACAGACTGAACTTAGCGTTAAAAAAATTTCGTATTAAAGATAATAGCGATGGCTGTTTTTCAACCTCTGCCCTATTCTTTAATTTAATACGTTGTTTACTAGCATCAAAATAATCATTTACTAAATTACTATTTAATGTTTCTCGTAGATGATTATTCACATCTCCAAATATAGTTTTCTCAACACCTTCAGGATCGACATATGATAGTTGTCTATTTTCAAAGTTGATCACCTCATCATCAGAAAAAGTGAGTGTAGCAATAATACAACTCTCGATTTCTGTACAAGATTGACGCAACAACAACGCATGCAAGATCTTCAGCAATGTCGTTTTACCCAAACCATTTTTGCCCACCAAAACGGTGACATCATTGAAATGGAGCTCGATATCTTTGTGTCCAAAAAGCTTCTCAATTTTGAGTGTTTTCAGTTTCGGGTGCATGTTCATCATCTCGTCGCAGATTTATACGTTCAGTGTAAGTCATTGAAGAGAAGGACGACAGAGGCAGAACCGCTGACCTTCCCCTTCATTAAAAGATTTGCGCGATGTTACGCATTTCTAAACTTGATACAGATCATCACAAATGCGTTTTGGGTTTGATCGAATGATAATCATTATCGTTTAATGCCGGCGAATAAATGATTGTTTTTCAGGAGAAGACAAACTCAATGAGCTTAGACCTCGCGCGTTTTTACGCTGCCGCTGACGGGCTGCCGTTCCCCGACCGTTGGGCCGTGATGCCCTGGCGGCCTCAGCAGCCCGTTCCGCCGCAGGATATTCCCGCTCAGTGGCAGGCGCTGTGTCAGCGTCCGCTTCCGGCCAATAAACGTCTGGTCTATCTGCATATCCCCTTTTGCGCCACACACTGCAAGTTTTGCGGGTTCTACCAGAACAAACTGGAAGCAGAAGCCACGGAACAATACTGTGATTATCTGATCCGGGAAATAGAACAGGAAGCCGCTTCGCCGCTGCATCAGTCCGCGCCTGTCCACGCCGTCTATTTTGGCGGTGGCACACCGACGGCGCTCAGCGCAAAGCAATTACACCGGATCATCAGCACGCTGCGGCGCCGTTTGCCGCTGGCACCGGATTGCGAAATCACCGTCGAGGGGCGGATCCTTAATTTCGATGACGAGCGCATTGACGCCTGTCTGGATGCGGGGGCTAACCGTTTTTCGATCGGCATTCAGACGTTTGATACCCATGTCCGCCAGCGTATGGGACGCCGCGCCAGCCGTGAAGAAGCGATACAGTTTCTGCGTAAACTCGGTGAGCGTGACCGCGCCGCCGTGGTTTGCGACCTGATGTTCGGATTACCGGAACAGACGCCGGAAAGCTGGCGCGAAGATTTGCAGATCGTCCGCGATTTACCGCTGGACGGCGTGGACCTTTACGCCCTGAACCTGCTGCCTTCCACGCCGCTGGGCAAAGCTGTGGAAAATAAACGTGTGTCGCTGCCGGATGTCACGCTGCGCCGTGATTTCTATCTCGAAGGCGAGGCTTTTCTGGCGCACGGCGGCTGGCATCAGATAAGTAACAGTCACTGGGCGCGCACCACGCGGGAACGCAATCTGTACAATTTGCTGATCAAAAAAGGTGCCGACTGTCTGGCTTTTGGCAGCGGTGCAGGCGGCAATCTCGGTGGGCAATCGTACATGACCGCACGCAGTCTGGAGATGTATTACCAGCAGATGGACGCAGGACAAAAACCCATCATGATGATGACCGCAGCTACGACCGGCGAACACCGCTGGCGGCTGGATTTACAGGGCGGTATAGAGGCGGGCCGGTATGACCTCAGCCGCATCGTCACCGATCCTTTACCGCTCGAACCACTGTTACAACAGTGGCAACAGTGCGGCCTGATGCACAACGAAGGCCCGCGTTTTAATCTCACTCCCTCCGGACGATTCTGGGCCAGCAATATGTTGCAGGCCTTACAGACATTGATCCCACAACTGACTTTACGGAATACCACTCATGCCAACGGATAAACTTCAGTCCCTGATCGACTTTCTCGCCACTCAGCCCGACGGAACCGTCGAAGATATTGCTCGCGAATATCACATCACCCCGCTGGAAGTGATCCAGAACATGCCGGGGAGCTATCTGTTTGCAGGGACACATTTCGATGCAGTATGGGACAACATCACCGGATGGGGTGAAGTCACGACGCTGGTCAATAATGACGATCTGATCCTTGAATTTCATGGCGAATTACCGTCCGGCACACATCGTCACGGTTACTTTAACCTGCGCGGCAAACAGGGCATGAGCGGGCATATCCGCGCAACACACTGTCAGCACATTGCACTGGTTGAACGTCCGTTTATGGGAATGAGCACAGCAAGTGTCTGGTTTTTAAACGCTTCCGGTTATGCCATGCTCAAGGTTTTCGTCGGGCGCGACAGCCATCGTGAATTACTGACCGATCAGCTGAATGCATTTCGAGCCCTTCCCGCCCTTCAGGCTGAGAGAGAGAACCAACTTTGAACACTTTGCTAATTTTTGGCGCAGGCAGCGGCGTCGGCGCTGAACTGGTGGCGCTGACGGCGCAGGAACGTCCGGTGGTCGCGCTTATCCGCAACGCCGAACAGGCGCAAACCTTGCGCGCACGTGGTGTGACCGTCATTGAGGGCGATGCGCTTAATCCCGCCGACGTTTTACAGGCCTGCCAAATGGCAGGCAGCGGGGCACAAATCGTGTCCACTCTGGGCGGTAAACTCGCCGATTACACCGCTAACCGGTTGATCATTGATACTGCAGAGCAGGCCGGAATCCGCCAGATGTTGCTGGTAACTTCCATTGGCTGCGGCGACAGCTGGCCGACGCTGTCTGCCCGCGCAAAACAGGCGTTCGGACAGGCCGTACGCGAAAAATCACTGGCGGAAAGCTGGCTGCAAACCAGCACGCTGGACTGGTGCATTTTACGCCCCGGCGGCCTGATGAATGGCGAAGCGACAGGCAAAGCGCATCTGATCCAAACCGAAGCCCACGGCCGCGTGCGCCGCAGCGATGTCGCGCTGCACATTCAGCATCTGCTGGCCTCCGGCGAAGGCTGGGGTAAGATTTTCGCGTTGTGTGATTCGACGCTGGAAGGGGAAAGGTTCTGAGGAAGATGCCCGCAGTGTTGTAAAAATGATGTGCTGAAGTTATCAGATAAACAAAAAGCCGCTCCTTGTACAGAGCGGCTTTGTCATATCAGCGTTTCCGCCTTTAATCTTTCGTCGCCACTTTTAGCAGAACCACGCCGGAGAAAATCAGCAGCACGGCGATGACGCGCAGCGGATTAAGGCTTTCGCCGAACATCACTACACCGAGAATAAATGCACCGATGGCGCCGATGCCGACCCAGATGGTGTAAGACGTGCCGAGGGGCAGCGTTTTCATGGAAATCGCCAGCAAAACGACGCTGAGTATCATGAAGAAAACGGTAAGAATACTGGGAATGAGACGGGTGAAACCATGAGATTCTTTCATCGCGGTCGACCAGACCACTTCGAAAATACCGGCGAAAAGCAGATAAACCCAGGCCATAAAATTTCCTTAAAACACGCAAGGTCGTCCCTGCATCAGTATGGCTGAGTCTCTGGTCGTCCAGTCAGCATGAAGAGTGGGGATTATAGTTCACTCTTTCCTGACTTTACAAAATCTACGCCCCGGGCGGAAAAGTTTCCCCTTCGGTTCCGTTCCGAATTAATGGAAAACACTTTAAACCGGGACGGAAAACTGAAAACAGGCACCGTGTTTCGGTTGTTCAATCAGTCGGATATCACTGCCGTGGAGTTGCAGAATGCGGCGGACAATCATCAGCCCCAGCCCGCCCGCGCGGTGTTTGTTGGTACTGAGAATTGACGGACGTACGAACAGGCTGTCTTTCAGTTCCGGCGCAATCCCCGGCCCGCTGTCTTTCAGTTGCACCATCACCTGCCCTTCCTGTTTCCACAGTTTTATTTCGATCACCCCGCCTTGCGGCGTAAAACGAATGGCGTTATCCAGCAGATTAGTCAGCACCCGTTCAATCATGCCCAAATCGGCATTCACCAGCGGAATACCCGGCGTAATATCGGCCAGTAATTTTTGCCCGCGAGTTTCGGTCGCCAGTTCAAACTTCTGAAAAACATCCTGCACTAATTCACTCAGTGAGAAAGGTTCTTTCTGCGGTTTCACGACGCCATATTCCAGCCGTGCCAGCTCAAATAATTCCTGCGCCAGTCGCCCGACTTTTTTACTTTGCATCAGGGCAATATTCAGGTAACGCTGCCGGTCTTCATGACTCAGATGGTCTGATTTGACCGACAACGTTTCCAGATATCCGTGCAGGGAAGTCAGCGGTGTGCGCAGGTCATGGGAAATATTGGCGATAAACTCCCGTCGCTGCTGATCCTGCACCATCAGGCTTTGCCATTGCTGATCGATGCGTTTTGCCAGTGCGACAAACGCCTGTTGCAACTGCGTGACTTCATCGCGGGCAGCGCCTGCCGGTGCATCGCCTTTTGCCAGCGCCTGGATCGCTTCCATGCCACCGGTATCAAGTTGGGCAATCTGCGAGGTCAGTTTACGCACCGGGCGCGTCACCCAGCGGAATGCCAGCGCACCGGCCAGCAGGCCAAACAGCGCCACCAACCCCATAGACCGCAGCGCCAGAGAAATCGCCGACTGGTACTGCGCGTCGCTGGTCAGCGCGGTGTATTGGTCACCGAGAAGCACGATATACACATACCCTTTGATGATACCGTCTACCCGTAACGGGGCGGCGCTGAATACCTGACGCGTTTGCGGATCCCGCGGATTCTCGCCATATACCGGCATTTTCGCACCGTTGAGCAACGCGTTAACCGGTGTTAAGTCGATCTTCTGCTGTTGCAGTCGCCCGGGCGGTGCCGCATTACCGACGATATTGCCGTCTTTATCGAGCAGATACACTTCTACGCTCGGGTTCACCGCCATCAGTTGATCAAACAGCGTATGTACCGCTTTGGGATCCCAGTTTCCCTGGCTGAGCAGCGGATTATTTGCTGCAATCTGCGTCGCCAGATTGGCCGACAGACGTTGGATCACCGACTGGCTGTACTGATTACTCGAGCGCACCTGCATGTAGCCGGAAAACGCGCAACACGCGATCAGCAGCACCATAAACACCAGGGTCAGTCTTTGCGCCAGCGTGAGATTTTTCATGATTTACCCTTGTGCTTCTTCAGCAGAAGACACGAATTTATAACCTTTTCCCCACACGGTCAGAATACGTTCCGGCTCGGCCGGATTGGCTTCTATCTTAATGCGCAGACGGTTGATATGGGTGTTTACCGTATGTTCATACCCTTCATGTTCATAGCCCCAGACCTGATTTAACAGGCTGAGCCGGGAGAACACTTTGCCGGGATTTTTGGCAAAGAAGTACAACAGGTCAAACTCGCGCGGCGTCAGTTCAACCGGCTGATGGTTCAGCATCACGTCCCGTGCAATCGGGTCGATGACCAGACCGGAAAAACTTAGAGTACCGGCATCCATTTTCATATTACGGCTCATGGCTTCCTGCCGCCGGAACAGCGCCTTGACCCGTGCGACCAGTTCCAGCATGGAGAAAGGTTTGGCCAGGTAATCGTCCGCGCCCAGCTCCAGCCCGAGGACACGATGCACTTCGCTGGAACGTGCGCTGATAATAATGATCGGCGTGTAACGCGTCATATTACGGGCGCGGCGACAGATTTCCAGACCATCGATACCCGGTAGCATCAGGTCGAGGATCAGCGCGTCCCAGCCGCCTTTTTCCAAATGTGCCACGCCCAGATTGCCGTCAGCAGCATGGGTAATTTCATAGCCTTCATCGCGCAGATGCAGGCTGAGCAGTTCCGCGATATCCCCGTCATCTTCAACGATCAGGATCTTCTTCGTCTTATCCATGTGTTATCCCAAAACGTGGCATTCCCCAATGGTTTGAGTCTACACAAGCAAAGCCCGCCGAGTTATCACATTTTATTTAACTTTGCGTGAGGTCTCCGGGAACAAATCCGCTCAATACTCGCTACATCACAGGACGGACAGCCGGATTTCATCATGACAATACACACGGACTTACCCGATCAGGCCAAACAAAAACCCGCCATCGTGCATCCATTATGGCTGCGGCTGTCGCACTGGCTGAACGCGCTGGCGGTGCTGATTATGGTGACCAGTGGCTGGCAGATTTATAACGCCTCACCGCTGTTTGATTTTGCTTTCCCGCCGGGGGTCACATTGGGTGGCTGGCTCGGCGGCGGAATTCAGTGGCATTTTGCCGGTATGTGGCTGTTCGGCTTCAACGGCCTGTTTTACCTGCTGATGAACATTTTTACCGGACGGATGAAACGAAAATTCTGGCCGCTGACGCCGCGCGGCATCTTCAATGATTTGTGTGCTGCCCTGCGCGGCAAGCTGAAACACGACGACTTACGTCACTACAACATGGTGCAGCGCGCGGCATATGTGTTCGTGATGTTCGACGGCATCGTGCTGGTACTTTCCGGGCTGGTGGTATGGAAATCCGTGCAATTCCCGTTGCTGCGCGAACTGATGGGCGGCTTCGATACAGCGCGTTACGTACATTTTCTGGCGATGGCTTCGCTGGTGGCATTTGTGGTGCTGCATATCGTGATGGTGGCACTGGTGCCGAAAACGCTGATTGCCATGCTGCGCGGTCGCTGAGGAAAACCCATGAAAAAACTCATTAAAAAAAGCATCAGCCAGATTTTCAGCACCGCCGACAGCGAAGCGATTGTACAGGAAGCCAAAAAACAGATTATCCGCGAACTGGATGCGCCTTCCCGTCGCCTGTTTTTACAGCGCGGGCTGACGCTCGGCGGCGTCGCGATGCTGACCGGCTGCGATATCAGCGATAACGCCAGCGTGGAAAACGCACTCGGCAAAATCTCCGGTTTCAATGATCGCGTACAGGGCTGGCTGTTCGGCTCAACGCGTCTCGCGCCGGTGTATGCCGAATCGATGATCACCCGTCCGTTTCCGTTTAATGCGTTCTATGCCGAAGACGACGCGCCACAAGTCGACGGCAACGACTATCGCCTGAAAATCGCCGGTCTGGCACTGGATAAACGCGAATGGTCACTGCCAGCGCTGTACAAAATGGCGCAGGTCAGTCAGGTGACGCGACACATTTGTGTCGAAGGCTGGAGCGCGATTGGCAAATGGGGCGGCGTGCCGTTCGGTGATTTTCTGCGCCTGATTGGGGCAGATCTCACGGCGGAATATGTCAGTTTCAAATGCGCCGACGAGTATTACACCAGCATTGATATGGCGACGGCGCTGCATCCGCAAACCCTGTTGGCGCTGACTTATGACGGCCAGATTTTACCGCGTAAATACGGTTTTCCGATGAAACTCAGAATGCCAACCAAACTCGGCTACAAGAATCCAAAACATATAGAAGTGATTGAAATTACAAACAAATTTACCGGTGGCTACTGGGAGGATCAGGGCTACAACTGGTTCGGCGGAAGCTGAACATTATCCATAAAACCCTTTGTATATCAAAACCTAAGAGAAGGATTTACCATGAAAAAGTTAACTGTAATGATGATGTCGGCTTGTCTGATGATGGGCGCAGTGAGCACCACCTATGCCGCTGACGCGATGGCGAAGAAAGACACCATGGGCCACATGTCGAAAGATTGCATGAAAAAAGACAGCATGAGCAAAGACAACATGGCGAAAGACAGTATGGGCAAAGACTGTATGTCGAAAGATCACATGAAGAAAGACAGCATGTCGAAAGATTCCATGTCCAAAGACAACATGAAAAAAGGGGCAATGAGCCAGTAAAGCGCTTTCCCCTTCGACTCTGTAGCCAAAACGCCTCCGTCTGTTCAGCGGGGGCGTTTTGCTTTTTGTTAAACCTGAATAACCCGATGATGAAGACTTAATTCAAATATTCATTACTTTGTGGCACTGGACGCCAGGCGAATCTGAATATCATTGTCGAGATTATTCACCCAATGGTTATAACTGCGGTGGATCTCGCCTTTCTCTGCCAGCAGGTTAGTGCTGCCGACATAATTAATGGTGTAGCCGCTGGTGTTATAGGTAATACGGATATCGGCTTTGTGCTCACGGTTATTCAGATGACCGTTAATTACGCCCGGTGCGCCATCCGTCATTATCCAGCCACGTTTTTGTCCTGCGTCGATAATAGCGGTCCTGATCTGACTTGCTGAATTATGTGTTACCAGCGTGGTATGCGGCGTGGATACCGGCTCGGTACGCGCGCAGCCAGAAAGCGCCATGACACAAACAAGGCCGATAAGTAACTTACTTGTAGATTTCATGTGAACCTTTTAGAGTAAAAATTTCAGATAAGAGATTGAAAAGTCACCACAATATACGCCAATGTCCCAAAGGTGTCATGAAACGTGCCGGTTGAGTTTCATCTATTTCATGCGTAGTATATAAAATATATATGATTCGTATACTGCTGAGGCAACCCATGGGTATCATTAAGATTTCAGAACTGATGCACGAGAATTTGCGTATTGCCAGCATGGCTTATACGCGTTCGATGAACGCACAGGCCGAGCACTGGATGAAAATTGGCATGCTGATGGAAACGCACCCCGACATGACGCACAGCGAAATTTCGCAATTGCTGGTGCGGTGTAGCGTGGAATCGGATGAAAACGCAGGCAGTATCCGCACGTTGTTAAACGTGGGTGCCACACACAGGAAGGCAAGCAATGAATAATGCTTTAGATAGCCGGTATTTCGTCAATAATAACCGCATGGTCAAAACGCCGGAAGGCCTCGATAAAGCCCGTATTGCCGGCAAACTGGCAGCGCGTGTATTGCATATGATCACACCCTACGTTGTACCGGGTGTCACCACCAATGAACTGGATCGCATCTGCCACGATTTTATCGTCAATGAATTGCAGGCGATCCCGGCCAATATCGGTTATCACGGCTATCAGAAAACCACCTGTACCTCCGTCAATCACGTCATTTGTCATGGCATTCCTTCTGACAAAGCGCTGAAAAAAGGCGACATCGTCAACATCGACGTGGCGCTTATCAAAGACGGCTGGTACGGCGACACCAGCCGTATGTATTACGCGGGCGAACCGGGTATTCTGGCCCGCCGTCTGGTAGATACCACGTTTGAAGCGATGATGGCGGGCATTGAAGTGGTGCGTCCGGGTGCAACGCTTGGCGATGTGGGTTATGCGATTGCCGCTGTCGCCAGACGCGAAGGCTTTTCCATCGTGGAAGAGTATTGCGGACACGGCATCGGTATGGGTTATCACGAAGATCCGCAAGTGCTGCATTACGGCGAGCAAGGCCGCGGACTGGTTTTACAGGAAGGGATGTTATTTACCATCGAACCGATGCTGAATGCCGGTAAAAAACAAAATAAAGTCATGCCCGATGGCTGGACCGTGGTCACCAAAGACCACTCGTTATCCGCACAGTGGGAACATATGATTGCGGTAACGAAAACCGGTTACGAGATCTTAACGCCATGGCCTGAAGAGATGTGACTATCCTGAAAGTATAAAGCCTCCGACCGGAAGGCTTTATACTTTCTGAGGTGCGGCTTAACTGCGCTCAATTTCTTTGGTCGCACGATCTAATGCATCCGTGATTTTATACAAGGTTTCCTGTTCGATCGGGCCTTTCGCCAGCCGCAGATTAAGCGCCATGCGGATATTATTTATCGCACGCTGCATTTCCGGAATACTGCGATTGTTTGACAAAATCGCCAGTGAATGCAGTTTCTCTGTCACTGAGCCGAGCAGTTCTTCCTGCCCGGCCAGTGACTGCGCACCTTCCGGTGTGATCGAATATTGCTTCTTCCCGCCCTCTTCCTGGCTGGCTGAAATCAGCCCCTGTTCTTCTAAAAATGTCAGATTCGGATAAATGATACTGGCACTCGGCGTGTATTCACCTTTAGATAATTCTTCAATGGCTTTGATCAGCTCATAACCATGGGCGCAACGCTGCTGCAAAAAATGCAGCATCAGCAGACGGATGTCACCCGTTTCGAACATTCTTTCACGGCGGTGTTTATGATTCATCATCGTTACTTATTATGCCAATAAGCCACACAACGCACGAAGTTTGGATCGAGTCCGCAGGTTTCAACGAAATAGTCATTCAGCCCTTTCGCGAATTTGCCTTCACCGGTCGCCCAGATGTAGTAATCACTTTCCGGCAGAAGCAGGCTTTTCACCTTCTTCACGACCGCATCCTCTTCCTGATAACCGCCGTGCGTATCGCTGATAATCCAGTCGATGCTGACATCATTTTCTTCATCTAAGTAGCTGACACAACTCACATCTCTCACTTTCGCCAGCACGGTGATATTGGCATCTGAACCGGCCTGTTTCAGTTCGCGCAGACGGCGTTTCACCGCCGGAAGACCGGTTTCGTCGCAGATATAGAGCTGCCATTTGTAACCGGCAGGAATAATCAGTGAACCACGCGGTCCGCCAATGATCAGTTTATCGCCCGGCTTTGCGCCGGCCGCCCATTCGCTGGCGACACCACCGTCGTGAATATAAAAATCCAGTGTCAGTTCGTTGCTCTGAGCATCAAAGTGCAGCGGCGTATATTCGCGGTTCAGCGGGCGTGCTCCTTCACCCCACACAATGCCTTCTTCGGTCACTGCCGGTGGCGTAATCACATCCCCCGGATTTGCCGGAAAAAACAATTTGATATGGTCATCAAAGCCGCCTGACGTAAAACCTTTCAGCGCGTCACCGCTTAAAATAATCCTTTTAAAACAGCCTGATAGGCTTTCACTCTGTTTGACCGTGATATGACGGAAAACCAGATCATTTTTGACACGGACCGGCAAGTTTGCGGCAGGGGTTTCAGTGCGATGTTGTGCCATCAGTTTCTCTCTTATGCGTAAGTTTTGTTGAAAGATATATCTTAGTTATATTTTATTCAACCCCATAAAGTGTAATGCGCTGTCTTCTTTTCCCTGTATTTTTCACCTCGCCTTTATCTCTCCCTGAGAACAGACGGGATAAATTTTGTTAAGGAATGCATTTTTTTATATCATTTTGTTGATAACAATTATCAGTATCATTATCATTCTCAAAAAGCCGGGATGGGCGCTGACGCCAGGTAAGCCCATACTTTATAAGGATAATGGCTTTTTCAGGGAAGAATTGAATGCAGATGACCAGTGCGTCTGTTTTGTCGAAAGGCAGTAAATGCGAGCAGAACTCTAAAAATTAGTGCAGGACAAAAACAAATGTTCACATCCTTTACACAGCAGGGTTTAGTGAAAAACGTCATTTTCATGGGGACGATTCTCACCACCACATTTCATGTAAATGCAGCGGAAGCCGTGAAAGACAATACCGATCTCACCGCAAACAATACGCAATCTTCTGAAGCCATCAAAAAAAAACCGGCGGTGCGTACAGCTCAGGATCTGGCGCAGAACAATGAAGAAGTCATGACGGTCACCGAAACGATGCCGGATAAAAAACCGGGTTCGAAAACCACCCTCACAGCAGCCGAAATGCAGCGCAAAGGCGGTAATGATTTCGGGACTATTATGCGTTATGAGCCGCTGATCACCGCGACCGGCGCGAGTGGCGGCTCCGGCAACGGCAAAAGCGGTTTTGACCGTAGCGGTTATACCGGCTATAACATTCGCGGCCTGGAAAGCAACCGCGTAGGCATTGATGTCGACGGTATTCCGCAGCCAAGCGCCACCGGGCGCAGCTACGTCAGTCGTGCGGGGCTGAATACCTTTGGTATTGGCCGTGATTACATTGACCCGTATATTTATGGTCAGGTGGATATTGAATCCGGTGCCACATCAGCCGACCGTGCCAACACCTCCATCGGTGGTGCCGTTTCTTTCCTGCCAAAATCTGCCGACGATTACCTGCGTCCTGGCAAGGAAACTTATTTCGGTTACCAGTCTGATTATGATTCCTCAGACCGTTCCTGGCACAACGGCATCACCGCTGCCGCCGGTGACGAAACCCTGCGTGGCCTGATCGCCATCAGCCGCCGCGACGGTCAGGAAACCAGCAACAACAGCGGAACGCTGGATGCGTATCCGGCCAACTGGCACTCTGACGCCATCATGACGTCGGTAATCTGGCAGCCTAATGACGCCCATAAAGTCACCGGCACCCTTGATTACTACGAAAAAGTAAACCACACCCATTACGATACCTGGAACAACGCGGGCAGCGCGATTCTTGGCACCGCACAGCAGCAAAGTAACACCCGCCGCTGGGGTGCAAGCCTGAAAGACGAATGGACGCCGTTCAACGATTACGTGGATGCCATCGTCTCGAAAGTCTATTACCAATATACTCAGGCGCACGACAACACTTATCTGCCAAACGAAAGCAAGCAGATGATGAATGTCTACTCGAACTACGATGTAAACACCTACGGCGCAGAAACCAGCTGGCTGAAAACGCTGGGTCGCCATGAGTTAAGTGCCGGTATCAACGGTCGCGTGTCCAACACCGAACGTCCGTTCCGCGAAAGCCCGGACCAAAGTGCTTTCACGACCATCATGCAACCGGAAGCCAACAGCCGGACGTATATCCTCGGCGGCTTCCTGCAAGACACCGTTAAGTTTGACCTCGGCGGCCATAACTTCTCTGTAGTGCCTGCGGTGCGTGTCGCATATCAGAATACCAAGGCACAAAATCTGTCAGACTTGTCTAACAGCATCGTTTCTGAAGATCAGGTTTCCACCCTGTACGGTAAAGCCAACTCCGATACGCAGGCTCTGCCATCGCTGGCCTTCACCTATGACATCACCCCTAAACTGATGACTTATCTGCAGTACCAGCGCGGCGCGCAGTTCCCGGATGCCAGCCAGCTTTACGGTTCCTGGAACCTCGGTTCTAACTATGCAGGACGTGGTCAGTATGCGCTGATCGGTAACACTGACCTGAAAACCGAAACCAGCAATAACTTTGAATGGGGTATGAAAGGCGAAGCCACGGAAGGCGTGACCTTCAGGACTTCCCTCTTCTATAACACCTACAAAAACTTCATTGCTAATACCCGTTACACCCGCGCGGGCAGCCCGGGTATGTTCACCAACGTGCCATCCAATATCTATACAATTTATCAGGCAGAAAACCGCGATGAAGCGTTTATCTACGGTGGCGATCTGAGTACCAAAATTAACTACGGCACCTGGTTTAGCCACGTTGATGGCCTGAGCACCACCTTCGCACTGGGTTATGCCAAGGGTGAATCGAAATCCAGCTACGACGGTGACAAATACGTGGATCTCGACAGCGTACCGCCAATGAAATTTGTGGCAGGCGTGGCATGGGATGCGCCATCCGGCGTCTACGGAACCGCCCTGACGGCAACCTTCGTGAAAGGCAAAAAAGCCGAAGCGACCAGCCGACAGAGCTATACCAATGCCGGTACGCCAATCACCGGCTCCACCACCGAATACATGAATGTGCCGGGTTACGGTATGGTGGATGCAACGGCCTACTGGAAAGTCGCGAAGAACGTCAAGCTCAGCGGCGGTGTTTACAACATCACCGACCGCAAATACTGGGATTACCTGAGCAGCCGTACGCTGACCGAAACCACTAATCAGGATGAATACAATAAAGCGCTGGCCGTGATGCCGGGGCGCAGCTTCCAGCTGGGTGTGAACGTCGATTTCTAACCGATAATACTCAACCGGGCAAAATCAGGAGCGTCATGTGCAAACATGACGCTTTTTTAATTTTACGCAAATAACCTGTTTTCACGCACGTCCACATTGGGGTTCAGCAGATAAACTCTGGTTTTACCCAACCGAAATGTGAGATTACATGGACTTAATCAGAAAACCTCTGGCACTTGCCCTCGCTTTACTCTTGTTACCGGCGGTTGTTTCTGCCACGACCTTGCGATACACCGATCACGAACCGCTGGGCGCAATGCGCACCCGCTTTATCAAAGATGTATTATTTCCGGCGATTGAAAAAGAATCCCATGGGCGCCTGAAAATTGAAGAGCACTGGGGTGGCGAACTCTCTACCGGCTACGATGCATTGCGCACTGTGCGCGAAGGAAACAATGCAGATATTGGCATTGTGGTGCCGGAATATACCGCCAAAGAGTTACCACTGCACCAGCTTTTCAAAAGTTTTCCGACAGGGCCATCCGGCGATAAACAGATAGCGTTCTTCCGCCGCGTATACGCCGAAATCCCAGCCTTCCCCGCTGAACTGGCAAAGAATGGTGTGGTAGATATTTTTCTCTCAACAGGTTATCCGGTGGCCTTTTTCAGCACACATCCGCTGGAGAAACTGCAGAATATCAAAGGCACCGCTTGGCGTTCAGCCAGTTTTTGGCATCAGAACTTCCTGCGTAATGCGGGCGCGACCCCAGTGACCACACCGTGGGGCGAACAAACGGTAAATGCATTTAAGACCGGTAAACTCGACGGCATTTTGGTCAACATTGACAGCGGTTATGATCTGAAAATCCAGAAGATGGCACCGGAGGTTATAGTCTCGAAAGAACTGTGGTTGGGTCATCTTTACCTTCTGGTGATGAACCATAAAGTCTGGAACGGACTGGCGCAGGAAGATAAGGACGCCATCACACGCGCCGCTAATACCGCTTATAAAGTTGCCGGTTCGATGATGGATCACAGCGTTGAACCGCAACTGGATGCCCTGCGTAAAGACGGTGCAAATGTCCGCGTTCTGCAACACAGTGAAGTCACGTACTGGCAGGAAGTGACTGGCTATCAGGACATCCAGGCCAACTGGGTGAAGAACCAGGAAGCCGCTGGTGTTAAGGATGTCGCATCCACCCTGCAAAAAGTCAGTAAAGTCATGGAAGAAGAGATGAAGTAAAAATGCCTTATTCTGCGGCAGGAGGGGATCCCCTGCCAGGATCCCATTCTGATTATCAGGTTCTCTGAAGCAGCGCTGACGCCATCTGTATTATCTGCCGGTACTGGCTGAGCCACGTTCTCTGTAGTCGGCGCAGGCCGATCTGATCACCCTGTGCAGCAGACCGATTTTAAAAAACGTATCACCCCGTGGCAGACGCTGCGTAGCGGCGTCAAATAGCACGGTTTGGCGTAAGGGCACTTGCAGCTTGATATATCGCCCCAATATAGAGCTACACTATAAAGTTGCAATGTCACCTGCCAGGAGCAATGATAATGAACAGAGAACTGAATGATTTTGAACGTTTTGTCATCGAAAACAAAGGGACAGAGCGCCCGAATACCGGTGAGTATAACGACCACTTTTCACCGGGCCGCTACGTCTGTAAAAGATGTTCTGCGCCGCTGTATTCCTCAGAACACAAATTCGAATCCCATTGCGGCTGGCCAGCTTTCGACGATGAAATTCCGGGTGCGGTAGAACGTGTGCCGGATGCCGATGGCCGCAGAACAGAAATTGTTTGTGCGAACTGTAAGGCACATCTGGGGCATGTCTTTGAGGGAGAATATTTGACCGAGAAGAATCTGCGCCATTGTGTAAACTCCGTTTCAATGATTTTTGAAAGTGCCGACGCGCAGGGAAATTACCACAAAGCAGAATAATCGCTTATTTCTGATGTGATAAACCCATAAAAAGAAGGGCCGCACAGGGGCAGCCCTTAAAAGGAAGAACTCCAACAATATTATAATGGCATGATGTTTTACCCTAAGGGTTGCTCAATAAACATCATGCCGGCATTATAATTGAATATGATTTATTTTCTATTCTCATTGCGTCTGTAAAAAGTAATAACTTTGTAAGACGGATTTATTATCACCACGTCTTACCGATATTAAACTGGAATTGCTCAGCGCTGTCCCCTTCATATTTCACCAGCGGCTGCGCATAAGAGAATACCAGCGGGCCAAGCGGGGATTGCCATTGCAGCGCTATACCACTGGAAACACGAATATGTGTCGGGTCACTGTAATCCGGAATACCCGCGGCTTCGGTCGCTGAGGTATTTTTCCATTTTGTATCCCACACCGTGCCGGAGTCGACAAATAATGATGTACGGACCGAACTGGCGTATTTCTCGCTGATGAACGGCGTCGGCACATACAGTTCCGCGCTGGCAATCGCCATCGCATTACCGCCCACCGCATCAGTCGATTTGGTCACCGGACAGGTGGAATACGACTTGTCAGCGCTGCTGCATTTGTAATACGCCGCTTTCGGCCCGATGGTGTTGGAGGAGAAACCGCGAACCGAGCTGGAGCCGCCCGCGTAGAAGTTGTCGTAGAACGGCACTTCGTTGCTGCCAATGCCTGCCGCATAACCGGCTTTGGCGCGGCCCATTAATACCCAGTCCGATTTGTCGCTCAGCGGGATGTAATGGTTGGCATCGAAGGTGATTTTGTAATAGCTGTCGTCCGAGCCCGGCGTGGTAACTTTTGCTACCAGACTGGCGCGCGTGCCGGATGACGGGAAGAAGCCGCGGTTAAGATCGTTATACGCCCAGCCGGCGCTGGCGAAGAAGTCATTGGTGCTCAGTTGTGCATCACTGCTGGTAGACGTCGTCACCAGCCCCGGCTGTACGCCGCTGGCATTGAGATAGCGCCAGACCGCCACCTGCGGCTCCATATCACTCAGCGTACTGTGAACGTAATCCAGCCCCAGATTCAGCGTATTATTTTCGCTGACCGGCAGACCGAGATTCACTCCCGTGCCGTAACTTTGCAGGTTATACGCCGCCAGATCGTTATCTTCTGCGTCGTAATGGTTGTAGAACACTTTACCGCCGAGGCTGATACCATCAACGGTGTAATACGGGTTAGTCGCCGAGACTTCGACATAAGTCTGATAAGAGTTACGTGTACCGCTAAAGCTGACCGTATTACCGCTGCCCAGCCAGTTATCCTGCGTCACACCGAGCTGATAACTGATGCCACTGTCAGTGCCGTAACCCACACCCACGTTGAATGTACCGGTATTGCGTTCTTTGACTTTGTAAACCACATCAACCTGATCTTGTGAACCCGGTACCGGCTGCGTATCCACATCGACCGACTCGAAATAGCCGGTACGGTTCAGCCTGTCTTTGCCCTTTTGCACCAGATCATTGCCCAGCCACGCGCCCTCCATCTGGCGCATTTCACGCCGCAATACTTCATCTTTCGAGGTGTCATTACCTTCAAAACGAATGCGTCGCACCGAATAACGGTTGCCGGTATCCACGCTGATACGCAGTTTCACGGTTTTATCCGTTTCATTAATGTCGCTTTGCGTCGTGACATGCGGATAGGCATAGCCGTAGCGGCCCAGCAGATTTTTGATATCACTTTCCACTGTGGTGACTTTCGCGCCGTTATACCACTCACCGGCAGGAATAGTGGCAAGTGTTTCAATTTCGGAAGAATGTCCGGCCATATCACCGGTCACCACCACGCCGGACACGGTATATTTCGCACCCTCGGTAATATTGACGGTAATATAAATTCCTTTTTTATCCGGCGTTAAACTGACCTGGGTGGAATCAATATTAAAACGGGCATAACCGCGATCGAGATAAAAACTGCGAAGTGTTTCTAAATCACCTGACAATTTTTGTTTTTCATATTTTTTATCGCCAATCACATTCCACCACGGCACCTCATCGCGCAGCTGGAAATGGGCGATTAAATCGTCACTGGTAAAAGCTTTATTGCCCACAATATTGATTTGTTGAATTTTTGCCGACACACCTTCGGTAAAGACCAGTTTCACGTCCACGCGGTTACGCGGCAACGGCGTCACCACCGCTTTAACACTCGCGCTGTATTTGCCGACGCTGTAATAAAAATCCTCCAGCCCCTTTTCAATCGACGAAATGGTGGTGCGGTCCAGCGCTTCCCCGACGCGGATCCCTGAGGCTTCCAGGTTCTGCTGCAACATCTCGTCCTTTATGGCTTTGTTGCCTGAGAACGTAATGCTGGCAATCGTTGGCCGTTCTTTCACCTGGACAATCAGCGTGTTGCCATCTTCAAGCACCTTCACATCGTCAAAATTGCCGGTCGCAAACAATGCACGGATCGTCTGGCTGATATCGTCATCGGATACCGTATCTCCCACGCGCACAGGAATGCTCAGCAACGCCGCACCCACAGTGACCCGCTGCAATCCTTCGACGTGAATGTCTTTTACGACAAACCCGCCGGCAGCAAAAACCGGGACACTGCTGAACAGCAGCGACGCTAAGAGTAATTTTTTCATTGTCATGTGATCCGTGCTCGCCGTTTTTCAACTCACAAAAATTCCTGTTAACAAAAGATTTTGCTATCAGAAGAAATAACCTCGCTAACAGACTGTGAGATATAGGCGAGGTTCAGCGGCTAACTTTTGATTTTCGTAAAACATGACATTGGATTACGCATTACTTACATTCTTTTCGCCGGAAGAACAGTTGCAGTCCGCGTAAATTCATCGGGCGCGGACCCGGTTTAAGACGAAAATGCCTTTAAGGTATCGCTATCGGGTAATGCGGTCATTGCGCCTCTGGCAGTGGTGGCCAGTGACCCGCATGCCAGTGCCTGCCGGATAATAGATTGCCAGACATTGTCCGACCTCAGCGGCCAGTGTTGCGCCAGTCCGGCCAGCAATCCGGCAACAAATGCATCTCCGGCGCCGGTGGTATCCACAGCCTTCACTTCGGGCGCGGGGTAGTGTTTCAGACCCGCATTATATTTCCGGTAGACCGAAACCCCTTGTTTCCCCTGCGTGACCAACAGCAGTTCGGGTTTATACACGTCGCACAGGCGCAGTACCCCTTCTGATAACAACGCTTCACCCGTCAGAAATTCCAGCTCATCCTCTGAGATTTTAATCACATCAACCAGCGACAAGGCGCGGGCAAGATTGTCACGCAACAGGCCTTCATCAGACCACAAGTCATGCCGGATATTGGGGTCAAAACAAATATACCCCCCTGCTGCTTTCATTTTTGCCATAGCCAGAAAGGCGGTAGAACGTGAAGGTTCCGCAGATAACGCTATCGAGCATAAATGTAAAAAATCCCCGGGCTTGAAAGCCGGGATGTCGTTGGGCTGCAGAAAAAGATCAGCGCCCGGACGTACCATAAATGTGAAGGTTCGCTCTCCGTCAGCATCGTTTTCCACGACGACGGTGGAGGTTCGGTGATGAGCATCAAGGTACATACAATCAATATTCACCCCCTCATCACTGAGTGTTTTTCGCAGAAACTTTCCGAACGGATCGTCACCCACACGTCCGATAAATGCGCTGTCACCTCCGAGGCGGCGGATCCCGACGGCAACATTCGCCGGTGCCCCGCCCGGACATTTTAATAAGCGGCCATCTTCTTCAGCGATCAGATCCACCACGGCATCGCCCAATACCCAAACCCGGTTAGTCATCTTCATTCCTTTTTTAAATCCTGATAAATCGTCTGGTGATAAAATAGAAGAACCGGTTTAGCTATTCAAGTGCAAATGAAATTTCAGGCTTAGAGAACATTTTGCCAGCAAGATCACAATCCCACGACAAGACCTTAAAAATTCATTGCCTGCATGCCATGCGAATGCTTATTGTGCTCAGGAAAACCAGTTTAGCAATTTAGCTAAACAGTTTTCCCCATAATAATTAAACCTCTTCTGAGTGATAAAAATGATGATGAAACCCCGCTATCTTGCTGTTGCAATTGGATTAATTTTGTCATGCACCGCCCAGGGCGCCGATATTTCAGCCAGTGCCATTGAAGCCCGCTTTGCCGCGTTAGAAAAAAGACTACAAGTCGCCGAAAACCGCGCCGCCAAAGCAGAGAAACGTGCCACTGAAGCTGAACAGCAGGTCAAAACACTGGAAGCGCGCACAACCAGTAATGAACAACAGACACGGCTCGTGGCGAAGGATGTTGAGACGACCGGGCAAAATACAGCAGAGGTGGCTAAACGTACTGAAACGTTAGTCGCTGACAACAATAAAAACAGCAGTGATAACAGCGGGTTCAAATTTACGGGATATGCACGTTCAGGCGTGATCATGAATGATTCCGGGACCTCAACAGAAAGTGGTCCTTATGTTACGCCTGCCGGGCAAACTGGCGGTGCGGTAGGACGTTTGGGCAATGAAAATAATACCTACGTCGAGCTGAATCTGGAGCATAACCAGACGATGGCCAGCGGCGCGACCTCCCGTTACAAAGTCATGCTGGCTGATGGTCAGCGCAGCTACAACGACTGGACCGCAGCCACCAGTGAATTAAATATCCGTCAGGCCTTTGTTGAACTCGGTTCTTTACCCACGTTCAGCGGCCCCTGGAAAGATTCCACCCTCTGGGCGGGTAAGCGCTTTGACCGCGATAATTTCGACATTCACTGGCTTGATTCCGACATCATCTTCCTGGCAGGCACAGGCGGCGGGATTTACGACGTTAAATGGGGGGAGAACCTGAAAAGTAACTTCTCGCTCTACGGAAGAAACTTTGACGATCTTGAAGACAAGAATAGCGATGATACCCGCATCGAGAATTACATTGTTACGGCCAATAACTATGCCGGACCTTTCCAGTGGATGCTAAGCGGGCTGCGGGCCAAAAACAATCAGGATCGCGAAAATACCGGCACCAGGGGGGTCACCAATGCGGCGGATACCGGCTTCCATACCCTGCTGGCGTACCACGGCGACAGTTTTTACGGCCTGCGTGAAGGGACATCCAAAACAGCACTACTTTATGGTCACGGGCTGGGAGCAGAGGTGAAAGCACTGGGCTCTGACGGACATCTGACTGACGATGCCAGTACGCTTCGTCTGGCCACATACGGTATCACGCCGATCAGCAAAAACTGGAGCATCGCACCGGCTGTTCTGGCTCAGCAGAGTAAAGACCGCTATGTCTCCGGAGATAACTATAAATGGCTGACGTTTAATACCCGGCTGATCCAGCAAATTACTGAGAATTTCGAGCTGGCGTATGAAGGCAGCTATCAGTATATGGATCTCGATCCGCAAGGTTACAGCGATTACAACAAAGTGAAAGGGGGTTTCTACAAACTAACCTTTGCACCGACTTTCAAGGTGGGCGATATCAGCAACATGCTGAGCCGTCCTGAAATACGCTTCTTCGCCACCTATATGGACTGGAGCAAAGAACTTGACAGTTACTCCTCCAGCGATTCCTTTGGTACTGATGGCTTTACAGCGGGCGGACAGTGGAATTTCGGCATCCAGATGGAAACCTGGTTCTAAACAGCAGGGTTTGATTCAAAAAAAGCGCCCGGCCTGACCGGGCGTTAACGATAATGATAAATTAAGGGATTCTATGAACATCAATGCAATCGCGACTGAGCTGCTTCCGCTGTTGGGTGGGAAGGACAATATTGCCAGCGCGGCACACTGTGCCACACGTCTGCGCCTGGTGCTGGCAGATGACAGTCTGATCAACAAAAGTGCTATCGAAAAAGTGGAAGGCGTAAAAGGCTGTTTCAGCAATGCCGGACAGATTCAGATCATTTTCGGTACTGGGTTAGTGAACAAGGTGTACGCCGAGTTTATTAAAGTGGCCGGTATCAGCGAATCAAGTAAATCCGAAGCCGCCGATATTGCGGCACGGAAACTCAACCCCTTCCAGAGGCTTGCGCGCGTACTGTCGAATATCTTTGTGCCGATTATTCCGGCAATCGTCGCGTCCGGCCTGCTGATGGGGCTGCTCGGTATGGTGAAGACCTACGGCTGGGCCAACCCTGAGAGCGCGATTTTTATCATGCTTGATATGTTCAGCTCGGCGGCATTTATCATTCTGCCGATCCTGATTGGTTTTACTGCCGCACGGGAATTTGGTGGCAATCCGTTCCTCGGTGCCACCCTCGGCGGTATTCTGACACATCCGGCGCTGACCAATGCCTGGGGCGTTGCCGGTGGTTTCCATACCATGAATTTCTTTGGTATTGAGATTGCGATGATCGGGTATCAGGGTACGGTCTTCCCGGTTTTACTGGCCGTCTGGTTCATGAGCTTCATTGAAAAACGCCTGCGCAAAGTGATCCCCGATGCACTGGATTTGATCCTGACACCGTTCCTGACGGTCATTATTTCCGGTTTTATCGCATTCCTGGTCATCGGCCCTGCGGGTCGTGCGCTCGGTGACGGTATTTCGTTTATTCTCAGCACATTAATCTCCCATGCCGGTTGGGTGGCAGGGCTGGTGTTCGGCGGATTGTATTCAGTTATCGTGATCACCGGTATTCACCACAGCTTCCATGCAATTGAAGCGGGTTTGCTGGGGAATCCGCATATCGGCGTGAATTTCCTGCTGCCTATCTGGTCGATGGCCAACGTTGCACAAGGCGGGGCCTGTCTTGCCGTCTATTTCAAAACGCGTGATGCGAAAATTAAAGCCATTGCGGTGCCTTCGGCCTTCTCCGCGATGCTGGGCATCACCGAAGCGGCAATTTTTGGTATCAACCTGCGCTTTATGAAACCTTTCCTCGCGGCGCTGGCAGGCGGTGCGCTCGGCGGTGCCTGGGTGGTGGCAATGCATGTCAATATGACAGCGGTTGGTCTGACCGGTATTCCGGGGCTGGCCATCGTGCAATCCAGTTCGATTCTCAGCTATCTGATCGGGATGGTGATTGCCTTTGGCAGCGCATTCCTGCTGTCATTGCTGCTCAAATACAACACGGAGAGTGAAAAATGACGGAAGCCGGATTGCTGAAAAAAGCGCTGCACAGCGTGGTGGCGGGTCAGGTTAACGCGGCGGCAGATCCTTACCGTCCCGGCTGGCATCTCGCGCCGCCGGTCGGGTTGCTCAATGACCCGAATGGTTTTATCCAGCATAACGGACGTTTCCATTTATTCTACCAATGGAATCCGCTGGCCTGCGCGCACGGTGCCAAGTTCTGGGGGCACTGGAGCTCAGCAGATTTGCTTCACTGGCAGCATGAACCGCTCGCGCTGGTGCCGTCAGAAGAATTCGAAACCCACGGATGCTATTCCGGTTCAGCCGTGACCGATAACGGCCAGCTGACACTCATTTACACCGGTAATGTGAAATATCCCGATGGCAGCCGCACGGCATTTCAATGTCTGGCACGCGAAAACACAGAGGGCCAGTTTGATAAAACCGGCCCGGTACTCTCCCTGCCGGCAGGTTATACCGGACATGTCCGGGATCCCAAAGTCTGGCGACATGAAAACCATTGGTACATGGTGTTAGGGGCTCAGGATCTTAACCTTCAGGGCAAAGTATTATTGTTACGATCCGACAACTTATTAGCCTGGGATCTTCTCGGCGAAATGGCCGGTTCAGGTTTACACGGGCTGGGTGAATTCGGCTACATGTGGGAATGCCCGGATTTATTCCGGCTGGGCGATAACGACATTCTGATTTGCTGTCCGCAAGGTTTAGCGGCGGAATCTGACCGTTATCTGAATACGTTCCAGTCGGGTTATTTTGTCGGGCAACTGGATTACGACAATGCGACCCTTGAGCACGGCGAATTCACTGAGTTAGATCTGGGGTTCGAATTTTATGCGCCGCAAACTACGCAAACGGATGACGGGCGACGCCTGCTCATCGGGTGGATGGGCATACCGGACAGTGATGAATTTTTCCAGCCGACAATACAAAATGGCTGGCTGCATACAATGACCTGCCCGCGCGAACTGACGATGGTGGCGGGTAAAATCATGCAAAAACCGGCACGGGAACTGCAACAACTCCGTCGTGATGAGCAGGCATGGCAGGGAACTGCCGACGATTGCCCTCATCTGGACATGACAAAAGCCCAGACGGAAATTATCACTGAACACGCTTTCAGTGCGGATTTAGGTGGCGACATGACGCTCAGCTTCGACGGAGAATGGCTGCGTTTAACGCGAAAAAACCGGCGTACTGGTTTGCCGGAACACCGTGTCTGGCGCGGCGCACTGCACAAGCTGACGGTATTAAGCGATGCGTCGAGCCTTGAGATTTTCATTAATGACGGGGAAGCTGTGATGTCCTCACGCTATTTTCCTGCTTTACCTGCCCAACTGACCGTACGGGGTTCTCATCAGATTGCGCTGCGCCACTGGTCGTTGGCTGAATGCGTGATAGAATAAATGCCCTTTCGGATAACAGAATATGGCGCAGTGAAAAAGACCAAACGCATCACTATCAGTGGCATAGCCGAACTGGCTGGCGTGTCGAAATCGACTGCCAGCCAGGTGCTTAACGGACACAGCAAGAAGTTTCGTATCTCCGATCTCACCCGGGATCGGGTACTCGCCGTGGCAGCAGAACATCATTATCAGCCGAGCATTCACGCCCGTTCGCTCAATGTCACCCGCAGCTTCACGCTTGGGCTGGTGGTGCCGGAAATGACCAACTATGGATTTGCCGCCTGCTCTAACGAACTTGAAATGCTTTGTCGTGAGAACGGCATGCAGTTGCTGATTGCCTGTACGGATGAAAATACCAGCCAGGAAACGATGGTTGTTAATAACCTTATTCAGCGGCAGGTCGACGGGCTGATTGTGGCATCAAGCATGCTCAGTGATGCGGAATACGTAAAAATCAGTCAGCAATTACCCGTAGTCTTATTTGACCGCCATATGCAGGACACACAGCTCCCTATGGTTGTCTGTGAAGCCATAGAATCTTCAGCAGAGCTGGTCTCCCGGATAGCCCAAATCCAGCGTGATGAGTTTTATTTTCTCGGTGGACAGCCGCGAATTTCACCGACCCGTGACCGTCTCGCGGGTTATCAGCTTGGGCTGCAACGTGCAGGTGTCAGCCTGAATCCCGATTGGGTTCTGTATGGTAATTACCATCCCAGCTCCGGTTATGAAATGTTTGCGCAACTTTGTGCCCGCCTTGGACGCCCGCCCAAAGCCCTCTTCGTTGCGTCATGTGGCTTGATGGAAGGTGTTTTGCGATATATGAGCCAGCATCAGTTGCTGGAGAGTGATATCCACCTGTGCAGTTTTGACGACCATTATCTTTATGACTCCCTGTCTGTGAAAATTGACACGGTCGCACAGGACTGCCGTGAACTGGCCATGCACTGCTTTAGTATGATAAGTGGGCTGATGAATGAACAACCCGTAGAACAGCCGCAATGCTTTTTAACCCCTAAATTGCACTGGCGCTCCCCGCCTTTTACACAGATTAATTATGGAACGCTACCGCTACGCTAAATGAAATAATCTCGATAACGATGCTGACCAGTCTGGTTCTGAGCGAGGAATATATTGCTGCCAGAACCCGCTGTTATCACTCGCCCAGGGTGGTACAGTCGGAGAACCTTTTAACCAGAACTGGATCTTTTTCATTACCTGAGGATTATGCCTGTTTCGATATATCCATCTTAACTCCACGCCCGTGAAAGATCTCCCGTGCTGATCCCTCGGATGAGACTTTTCTGCCACCATATTCAAATCTATTTCATCAAGAATAAAATGAACCGTGGTATTATCCTGTAACGTAGAAACCCAAAATAATCCTGCCTTACACTTTCTCCCAATAACCTGGTGATGATGTACTGCTCTGCCATTCATATTAAAACCTTGGGCCTCACATATTGCTTTATATTTTGAATGAGAGGATAACGTACGCAAATAGTCAGCCTGCTTTAAAGGCTTTACTCTCTCGTATTTATGCTGGAGCGTCTGTTCAACCTTTGTCGCGGCATATTGGTCTATCGTTGAAATATTCTTAGGGGTAGCCGAATTTTTGAAAAATTCGAATTTATTAGAATACATCCCCCTTTGCTCATGCATCCCGTAAACCAAATCCCCTTCCTCAAACTGCTTTTTGAATGGCGGAAAAAATGGCATTTTGATCTCCTTATGCTCTGCATATCATTGTCCTCCCGTAATTTTATCATCCTCCTTCAGAGACTGCATCAATAAAAATCAGGTCCTGCCACTCCTGTACTGCTCTCTCCGCTTACTGCCCTAACTTCCGTATTAATTAACATAACCTCATGTAAGTTAACATCCCCGGCTAATTAAATTTGTTCCGCTGTGACGGGTTTCAAAATACCCGCAGATGATTTCCTGTATATTGATATAGTGAATGATTTCAATTACCACTACAGGTAATCGTAATGAATAACAAATATAAATTGCATGAGTTTCTTGATATAAAAAGACTTCAAACCCTCCAGGATAATTTCAGTAAATCAATGATGATTGCTTTAGTCGTCGTCGATCAGGATGGTGTGCCGGTCACGCAGGCGAGTGGTTTTTCAGATTTTTGCGCCCGTTCAAGGTGTAACCCATCTCTGGCAACGCATTGTTACGAAAGTGATAATGCCGGTGGCCGGGCCGCTATGCGGGCCGGAAAACCGGTGGTTTACCGCTGCTACTGCGGGTTTGTTGAGTTCGCCGTGCCGATCATGATAAACGATCATTATCTCGGGGCATTTATTTCCGGTCAGGTGAAAGTCGAGGAGGAGAAAGAGCGCACCATTCCTTATATCCTCGATAACAACCAAATATGGAAAGAGAATGCATGGCTGATCGATTTACATCAGGACGCTAAACGTATGCCATATGATCGTTTTGAATCTACGGCCTCCACGTTACTGCACGTCTCTTCTTATCTGGTGGAACAGGCGCATACCAATAATATTCAGCGCGAACTGCACAGGAAAGATCTGGAACTTACTGACGAATTACGTAAAAGAGTGGAAACAGAACGTTCACTGCATGAGGCAGAATTTAAAGCCCTGTCATATCAGATTAACCCGCACTTTCTCTTTAATGTATTAAATACCATTGGCCGCCTGGCATATCTGGAAAATGCTCAGCGGACAGAAAACATGGTACATGACTTCTCGGACATGATGCGTTATTTGCTGCGTAAAAGTAATCATGGCCTGATTACGCTGCGGCATGAAATTAATTATGTCACCAGTTATATGTCGATTCAGAAAGTGCGCATGAATGACCGTTTTGATTATCAGTGCGATATTCCTGAAAAGTATGCGGAAGTCGTCTGCCCGTTTTTGATATTGCAGCCCCTGGTCGAGAATTTTTTCAATTACGTCGTCGAACCGCGTGACACCCCCAGCTGGCTACGCATCAGCGCCAATGACGACGGGCATGATGTCATTCTGCAGGTGACCGACAACGGCGACGGTATTTCACCAGCCGACATTGCCAACATTTTATCCGGTGATGAAAATCGCCAGAAAGGCGGCATCGGTATTAATAATATAAAAAACCGGCTTCAGCTGTTATTTGGTGAAAGCTATGGACTGGGCATTTCCAGCCTCCATCAGCCACAAAGGGGAACCACCATCACCCTGAAATTCCCCATGCTGCAAGCCTGATAAACGGAGACGTGAGCATGTACAATATTGTGATTGTAGAAGATGAACTCATTGAATCTGAATCTTTGCGGCGGATTGTGTCTGAGTCCGTCGGTAATTCCATAGTACATGAAGCCAGTACCGGCAAGAAAGCCATCCAGCTGATCGACAAGCTTGATCAAATCGACATGATGTTGGTCGATATTAATATTCCGCTACCCAATGGTAATCAGGTGATTGAATATCTGCGGACCAAAAGCGCCAGTACCAAAGTGATTGTCACCACGGCCAACGATGATTTTGATCTTGTGCGCAGCATGCTCAACCTGAAAGTGGATGACTATTTGCTGAAGCCGGTGAAGAAAAGCACCCTGACCGATGCCATCCGTAAAACCCTCGACGTCAGTGATGTGGATATTGTGGCGTCGCGGGCGCTGAAACAAACCGTCGGTACGATGATCGAACGCTGCGATTATCCTCAGTGGCATAACTTCCTGTTTGACGCACTGGATAACACCTGCGCTGCCACGCCATCCGCTATAAGCCAGCGCAAAATACTGACAGATGTGCTCGAATTAATGCATCAGCACCTCATATCATGGGGGGAGAAAGGCCAGCCAGCGGCAAAGACAGTGACGGCGCTAATCCAGGAAATCAGCCAGTCCGGTATTTCCGCCAGCACCTACTACCGCATCATGTCCCGGCTGCTGAGCATCGGGGAAACGGTTTTCGACCATGCACTTAAGCACTTCACTGGCTCGATGAGCTTTATCGATCGCGCAAAATTCCACATCGAAAAAAACATTCTTGATAACCTGACGCTCGACGACATTGCCGCACGATCCTTTGTCAGTTCCTGTTATCTGAGCCGGGCGTTTAAGAAAATGACCGGCGCCGGTTTCTCAAACTACATCGCCGGCCGCAAGATAAACGTTGCCAAATCGCTGCTTCAGTGCAGTGACCTGAGGATCAATACCATTGCGCTGGAGCTTTCCTGGCAGGATGCCAACTATTTCTGCCGGATATTCAAAAAGGAAACCGGTATGGCCCCGTCTGATTTTCGTAAAATCGTCGCGCCTGTACCTGCTTAATGCGCAGACCGGTTAATTCTGTACGCGCACTCAGCGTGAGGGCAAAAAAATCCCCCCTGTCCGCAAGATAGTGTACGTCGCTTTCACCGGCCGCCTCTACCATAGGTGAGCCGTTGAACAACGTGACACAACTTCAGAGCGTATCTGTTGCAGGATCCTCGACCCGCGTTACCGTCAGGCCGTCTGCGACGGCCATGTTTATCGCAACATTTTCCCCTGGAAAAAACCGAAAAACACAGACACTACGCGGGAACACCTGAAAGAGTGCACGACGCACTTCACTATGAATCTGGTAACAGGAGCGATCTATGCCCGGACAAAGTTTGGGATTAATTGAAACTGTCGGTCTGGCCGCTGCGGTGGAAGCCGCGGATGCCGCGATGAAATCCGCGCACGTCACGCTGGTCGGTTATGAACTCACTCAGGGCGGCGGTCTGGTTACCGTCAAACTGGCAGGCGAAGTCGGCGCAGTCAACGCGGCCGTCGCGGCGGGAGTGATGGCAGCCAGCAAAGTCGGCACCGTCTTTGCGCACAAGGTGATTGCCCGCACGGCGCAATATCTTGAAAGCATGATTTATTCCACAGAAACCACCGGCATGACGCCCGCTAAATCTACGTTCACAACGCAGAAAGATCCGCAAAGCATACCCGTGGTTAATGTGGAAGCAACGCCAGCTCCGTACTCATGCATGGATTTTCAGGAAGAAGTGAAGAAGGAAGAGGAAGCGCCGGTCATCGTGAACAAAAGCCAAAAATCCCGTCGCGGCAACCGTAGAAAATAAGCGTTACCTGCACATAAAAAACGGCGATGCCACTGCACCGCCGTTTTTTATTGGTTGGGTTAGAAAAGCCTAAGATTTGGCGACATCCGCCACCGGTGCGTTTCCCGGCAGGTTTTTACCGATACACAGGCGATATACCGCAGCGCCCAGGCAGGCACCGATCACCGGAGCAATAATCGGGATCAGGAAATAGGGAATGTCGCGACCACCGGTCATGGCGATGTTGCCCCAGCCCGCGAAGAAGCTGAACAATTTAGGGCCAAAATCACGCGCCGGGTTCATGGCAAAACCGGTCAGCGGGCCGGTTGATGCGCCGAGAACGGCGACCAAAATGCCAATCAGCAACGGCCCCAGCGGACCACGCGGCACACCGTTACCGTCGTCGGTCAGCGCCATAATCAGCCCCATCAGAATTGAGGTGATAACCATTTCAATAAACGCCGCCTGCCACACGCTTATCGCCGCCGACGGATAGGTACTGAATATACTGGCCAGTTGAAGGCTTTCCACGCTGCCGCGCACCATATGATTGGCGGTTTCAAAATTAACAAACAAGTTGTGATAGAACATGTACGCCAGCAGCGCACCACCGAAAGCGCCAGCCACCTGCGCTATAATATAGGGTATTACTTTACGCGCGGGAAAACGGGCAAACAGCCACAAGGCTATCGTGATCGCCGGATTAAGGTGTGCGCCGGAAATGCCCGCCGTGAGATAGACGGCCAGTGAAATCCCCAGCCCCCACACAATACAGATTTCCCACAAACCGAAACTGGCCCCCGCCACTTTCACTGCTGCCAGACAACTGATGCCGAAAAACAAAAATAAGCCGGTACCGAGAAATTCCGCAATACATGGCGTCTTCACTGAATCATGCATATAACGACCTTATTTTGATTATATTTTTGAAAAGCTGAATATCCTGACCGGAAACTCAGCCGCCGATATGGCAATGAAAACCGGACGACTCCACTTCTTTTTTTAATAATTCCATTTTGGATCCAGCAATACTTTCCACGTCCCCCATCGGATAAATACGCCCAAGCAGACTATATTTATTTTCGCCAAAAGCGTGATACGGCAATAAATGCAAGGTATCGACATGGGACATCAGTCGCGCAAATTTCACGATATGACGTATTTCTTCCGTATTATCATTCACCCCCGGGATCACCGGTATACGCACTATGGTTTTTGTCATGAAAGAAATACGTAACAGATTTTCCAGGATCTGGCGGTTATCCATACCGGTATTGGCCTGATGCACTGCCGGGTTGATCGCCTTGATGTCAGTCAGCGCCAGATCGACATAAGGGAAAACGTCAGCAATTACCTCGGTTGTGGCGAAGCCGGTCGTTTCCATCGCCGTGTGCCAGCCCTTCTCCTTACAGGCTTTCAGCAATTCCCGGGCAAACGCAGGCTGCGCCAGGGGTTCTCCGCCGGAGAGCGTGATCCCGCCACCTGAACGCCGGTACAAATTTTCTTCTTTCTGCAATTCCCGCATCACTTCCGCCACCGTCATGCGTTTACCTTTCATTTCCAGTGCCTGAGTCGGGCAGACCTGGGTGCATTTACCACAATGAATACACCGTTCACGATCTATAAAAGAAGTATTATTAACGGATAATGCCTGTTGCCGGCAGACTTCAAGACATTTACCGCAACGAATACAATCACTCTTTTTAAATAATAATTCCGGTTGCGGATGTTGTGATTCCGGATTACTGCACCATTTGCAGGCCAGCGGACAGCCTTTAAAAAAAGGAATGGTGCGGATACCCGGTCCGTCATGCAGAGAATAGCGCTGAATATTAAATAATACGCCTTCCGTTTCGTAATCGACTTTATTCATAACTTTACCCGCCATCAGCGCCACAGGTTATTTAAAAAACGGGCCATGTGTTGTACATAGCCCGTGAAGGTAGCTAATCAGAATTGCTGTTCTGTGCGGCTGATAATGTCGTCCTGCACTTCTTTCGCCAGCACCACAAACTGCGCACTGTAACCGGCGACGCGTACCACCAGATCCTGATGTTGCTGCGGATTGTTCTGCGCTTCGATCAGGGTTTTGCGGTCGATGACATTGAACTGGACGTGCATCCCTTTCTTATCAAAGTAGTTACGTACCAGCCCGCTGAAATGGCGCAAACCCTGTTCTCCGGCCAGTGACGACGGCAGGAATTTCTGGTTGTAGAGCGTGCCGTTAGAGGCAATGAAGTGATCGAGTTTGGCCACTGAATTAGCTGCTGCGGTTGGCCCCTGGGTATCTTTACCCTGACGCGGTGAAACGCCGTCGGCCAATGGTTCTTTCGCCATGCGTCCGTCCGGCAGTGCTGCCACGTCTTTGCCGAACAAGACGTTAGCAGAAACCGGATAGATACCGGCCTGAAACTGACCGCCGCGCGGGTTGGTATATTTCTCGACTTCCTGGCAGTAAATCAGCGCACATTCACGGGCCACGAGATCCACTTCATCGATGTCGTTCCCGAAGCATGGGCTATTTTCAAGAATGTGTCGGATCTCTTCGAAACGTGAGTTGGTCCCTGCCGGAGCTGCGGAAGTGCCGCTGGCAAGCTGACGGTAAACTTCATTTTTGATCGCCGTCGGATCCAGTGAACCATGCTGTTCGATGATACGTTTCACCATCTCATGAATTTCCTGTTCTCCCAGCGATGACTTACCGTCTGCCGCGTGAGGTGCGCAGCCGACTGCATGACCAAAGTTAGCGTCGAGTGCGCTTTTCAGTTCAGTCAGTGTCAGTTTGCGGTCTTCAAAGACTTGTTTCCGGAGGGCATAAACGGAGTCCCCGGTGTCAGCGATACCAAAGGCCTGCGGGCCGGTAAAGTTGTAGATCGCGCCGCCTTCCTGTAACGACTTACCGCGACCGATACAGTCATCGACCAGCGCGGAAAGGAACGGCAACGGGCAACGCTCGCCATGGGCGATATCTACACTGTTACAGGCTTCCACCAGCTGATGCACGAAATGCACCATCTGTTTTTTGAAGGCGGTAAAGAAATCATCAATGCTAGTGTATCCGGTCATTTCGCCGGTCACCGGCCCTAACTGTTTGTTGCCAGCGCGGCCATTGTTGAGCGTGATTTCCAACACTTTTGCCACATTGAAGAATGCCGCATCGTGCCAGCCTTCGGTGCGGTGCGGCGACTGCGGCTCCACGCAGCCAATGATGCAATAATCACGGGCATCGTGCAGGGAGACACCACGGTTTTGCAGCGCCGGGATAATCACTTCATCGTTGTACATCGCCGGAACGCCCAGCCCCATGCGTACCAGTTCACAGGCGCGGAACAGGAATTCATCCGGCGTACCCTGCCAGACGCGAATAGAGAACGACGGTTGTGGCAGACGCACATGCGCCGTCGCTTCCATGCACATGTAAGTCAGCGGGTTGGTGGCATCACGGCCGTCTTCAGTCTGACCGCCGACGCACAGGTTCTGGAACACGGCGTATCCGGCAAACGCCTGGGCAGAAATTTCGTCGCGGGTCTTGTTGATATCGTTGAGCTTTATCCAGCAACAATCCACCAATTCCTGGGCAAACTCTTTCGAAATGGAGGTATCGGCAGCCAGATATGGGTACATATACTGGTCAAAACGCCCCGGCGATATAGAATGCCCGCTGGATTCAATCTGCAACATGCTTTGCAGGAACCAGAAGGTCTGGCACGCTTCCCAGAACGTAGTGGCACCGTTTTCCGGTACACGGCTACAGTTTTGCGCAATCTGCTCCAGTTCGCGTTTACGTACCGGATTGCTTTCCAGCTGTGCCAGACGCGTGGCTTCCTGCGCGTAACGGTGCGCAAAAGTGATAGCTGCCTGATAACTGATTATTACCGCGTTATAGAATTGTTCTTTTTTAATATATCCCGGTTCTGAACGATCCAGATTTTCCAGTTCGCAGCTCACCCGATTAATAATGCCGCGAAAACCGATTTTCAGTATTTTTCCGTAATCTACACTCACATGTCCGACGCCGCCGTAGAAATAGTTACCTACGGTAAATACGCCGCTGGCCATGCTTTCTTTGGTGCCTTCCGACATATAAGATGCGGCCAGCGAACTGGTGGTTTTACCCGGCCAGTATTTAAAAGCTTCGTGAAGTTCGTCAGCCGTTTTTTCCGGAATAATAAACGGATCGGCGACCCGGTGCTCCATAGTATTAAATTCTTTTTCCACCCAGTCATAAGAGAATTCAGGGCATATTTCGGTAGAGCGAGGATTAATGGTCACTGCACCGACAATCAGTTCGTCAGGGCGAATAGTGACCGGCAGTTCATTAAATATTTTTTCGACCACGCGTGCCCGGCGCATAATGGCAGGCAGTTGTTCATTTTCTTTATAAGCCTCCGTCGCTAATACGGCGCGCTCAGATTCTACATAGGGTTTAGCATGCAGGATCATATTTTTGAGTCTTACAACACGTTCGGTCGGATTAGAAAAGCCTTTCTCTAACATAGAATAACTCCCGAAATTAATTATTAAACCTTGCGGCAGTAATCGTTTTTATCAGCGTATAATCAGAAAGCCGTATTATTGTTGTCGTCTTGTATTATTCGCATGGCTTCATTCACGGCGGCGACTTCACCGAATATGGCCAGTGTTGTAATATGTTGCGGGCAACTGCCGAATATTTCCGAGACCACCACATTGGCACTTTTACTGGCGGCATCTGCATAGAAATAAAGATCCGGCACCGGTAACATAATCATGCCAATCGCATCGATACGGATAAGATCAAGCCGTGAACGAAATTCCCCGGGCATCCTGCGTTTTATCATTGCCACGATGTCCGGCGTGGGTGCGTTTATGATGCGTTTTTTCATCGCCGCGCCTTATCTGACGTTAAGGGCCTCGACCATCACGCAGCGACGGGCTCTGGCGAAAGAACGCGCCGACGTCAGCCCTTCTCCGGTCGGTCCGGCAATGGTAAACGTGGCATGCCCTTCGCCGCCAACACCCAGCCCGGCATAGGAAGGCCCATTTTTCACAAAAATCGTAGTCTGGATCTGACGTGCCATTTTGGTGAGCTTTTCGACATTGGTGGAATGCATGATGGCGGTATGGCGATTGCCATGCTCGACCTGCACCGCCAGTTCGATGGCTTCATCGACGTTATCGACCCGCACCACCGGCAACACCGGCATCATCAGTTCATGTACCACAAATGGATGATTTTTCGCCGTTTCCACCAGGATCACTTTGGTGTCTTCCGGCGCAATGATGCCCAGTTGCTGCAGGATATAGCGTGCATCTTTACCCACAAAGGCGGTGTCCGGGCCGGTACCTTTCTCGTTCAGTACCAGTGACTCCATCTGGCGAAGAAGCGCTTTGTCACACAGCAGATAACCGCCACTTTTCTTCATGCAATGGATCAGATAATCCGCGACCTGATTGACAACAATGACTTCTTTCTCCGCCACACATGGCAGATTGTTATCGAAACTGCATCCGCAGATGATGTCACGGGCGGCCTTTTCGATATCGGCGGTTTCATCGACGACCACAGGCGGATTCCCGGCTCCCGCGCCAATGGCTTTTTTGCCGGATGACATTACCGTTTTCACAATCGCCGGGCCGCCGGTGGCCACCAGCATGTTGATGCGCGGATCACTAATCAGGGTGCTGGTGTTGTCGATGGAAGGCTGCGTAACAGTCACCACCAGATTGGCCGGTGCGCCCAGGCTGGCGAGTTTGTGGTTAATCAGTTCCACGCAATAGAGGGAAACCTTGCGTGAGCGAGGATGCGGGCTGAACACCACGGAATTTCCCGCCGCCAGCATGCCGATACTGTTGTTGATAATGGTTTCTGTCGGATTGGTGGTCGGCGTGATTGAACCGATTACCCCGTAGGCAGAAAACTCCGTCAGGGTCAGCCCGCTGTCGCCGCTCAGCGCGCCGGTAATGAGGTCTTCCGGCCCCGGTGTTTTCTGCGCAGCAACACGATTTTTAGTCAGCTTATCGGCGTAATTCCCCATGCCGGTTTCTTCCACTGCCATACGCGAAATAGTCTGTAAGACCGGTTCCTGCAGGAAGACATCGCGGATACCCTGAACAAATGTCGCCCTCTCCTGCATCAGACAGTGGCGATACTGAACCTGCGCGAGCACCGCTGCGGCGATGGCTTCATCCATTGATGCAAATGCGCCATTACCCGGTTCGCAGGCCGGTGACGGGATCGTCGTGACCCGTTTCTGCGCCAGCGCTCTGGCAACAATGGCGTTGAGAGAGGCGCTGGCCGGTGCCGGAGGGCGTTCCGGCGCAGGCGGCGGCGCGGTCTCTGCAGCACTGTTTATTACCGCACTCTCCGGCGTCATTTTGGTAAACCTGCTCAGCACGCTGGAGACCGCCTGAGCAATTTCAATATCATTCATGCTGTTAATTCCTTACTGCACGTCACTTCGCAAGGTTAACCCTCAAATATAGGGTTTGGTGGTGGAACTGATCGGTGACGGATCCAGCGTGGCAAGCAGTTGCAGCCCCACTTCACGCGCGGCAATCACTGCCTGACGCACCGCACCGGAATCACCGGCAAAGGTGAAAATGACTTCGTTACTGAAGCTGGTGCCTTTTGACGGACTGGCGTAACCCACCGGTTCGATCACCGCCGATTTGGCCGCCACATCGGCAATCACTACGCCGATGGCCGCAGGCGAGGCACAGGTCATGCCAAAGGCTTTACCGACAGGTGCACCAAAAGCTTTATTCAGCGCAAAGCTGGCGCGGGCGGTGTACTGGAATTCAAGGTGTCCCGCCGGTGAACCGTACACATCGCCCATGGTGCGTTCAATTTCAGACAGCGCCACTTCAATGGCACGGCGGACATCAGACACATCAGATGCACCGAAAATAATTAAGCACCCATGTCCGCCGCCCCCTTGCGTATCACGCGCAAGTTCAACCGATAATATTTCACTGTTGGTGGCTTTCACCGCTTCGTCGGCCGCAAAAATATGCGGGCCCGCACCGGTTCTGGCGCCAAGAATACCAATAGAGCGATATTTCTTGTCGATATTCATGACGTCATGTAATTGATTATCGACATTGGCAATAACCAGACCAATAGTATGTCCGAGAGCGGTTCCGACGAATTCCGTTAAACCACAGCCCGCAATACTGGCGGCTTTTTTATCTCCGGCATTTTCACTGGTCTGCTGATTCACTGCTTCAGATATAATCCGCTCAACAAGATTATCTCTCATGGTCAGTATCCTCTGAGGTTATTAACCAACGGCTTTTGGCAGGATTTTTTCCACTTCGATATGCGGACGCGGAATAACATGCACAGAGACCAGTTCGCCCACTTTGAGTGCTGCCGCAGAACCGGCATCAGTCGCCGCTTTAACCGCGCCAACATCGCCGCGCACCATTACCGTAACCAGCCCTGAACCTATTTTTTCATAACCGACCAACGTGACATTGGCAGATTTCACCATGGTATCTGCCGCTTCAATTGCAGAAACCAGACCTTTTGTTTCAACCATACCTAATGCTTCTTGTTGCATAAAAACCTCGAATAATGAGTGGGGACGTTAATTAACGCAGGCGTTATTAATACAGACCGCCAGCCCGCGTATGTTTATCCTGCCGGCAAATTCTTCACGCAGGATGATAATAAAGATTTCATGACCAAATGTTTTGCCCGCCAGCCGGACTTTCTTGTTATTTCTTCAGGGAGCCGGACAAGAAAATCTCTCTGTTTTCTTATTTATTCATTCACTGTCTGTGCGTGACAAATTGCCAGCGCATCCAGCGCAATCATTTTTTCTTCATCAGTCGGGATCACCGCCACATAAGGAGAGTTTTGTGGCGATATCACACCGGCCCTTCCGCCGCAGGTTTGCTGGTTTTTATGTGAGTCCAGCTTCAGCCCCAATACGCCAAGGCGTTCGAGCGTCAGTTCCCTGATCAGCGCCGAATTCTCACCAATCCCGCCGGTAAAGATCAGAGCATCAAGACGTTTCAGGGATGTCAGATGCGCACCCAGATGGCGTGCCAGCCGGTGAACCATCACATCAATCGCCAGTGTCGCCCGCTTGTCGCCCTGGCTGCGCGCATCCTGTAACGTGCGGCAATCGCTGGAAAGACCGGATATCCCAAGCAGGCCGGACTGGTTATTCACCATTTTGTACAGCGCGTCGATACTCTGGCCGGTACTGGCCGCGATATGCGCCGCCGCACCAAAATCCAGATCGCCGCAGCGCGTACCCATCACCAGCCCTTCAAGCGGCGTCATGCCCATCGAGGTATCCACGCTGCGTCCGTTCTGCACCGCACATACCGAAGAACCGTTGCCGAGATGGGCAATCAAAATGCCGTGATCTTCAGGGTCAAGCTCCAGCATGCTCAGCGCTTCGCCCGCAATATAACGGTGAGAGGTGCCGTGAAAACCGTAACGCCGCACCTGATAACGCCGCTGATATTCCAGCGGGATCGCATAAGTGTACGCCGCCGCAGGCAGCGTCTGATGAAACGCCGTGTCGAACACCGCGACCTGTGGCACCAGGGGCAACAGCGCAATGGCCGCTTCGATGCCGGTCAGATTAGCCGGGTTATGCAGCGGTGCCAGCGCCGACAGTGTGCGGATTTTTTCAATCACTTCAGACGTCAGGCGTACCGAATGTTTGAATTCGTTGCCGCCGTGGGCGACACGGTGTCCGATGGCCCGCACCACTGGCAGCCACCGACGTTCAGTCAGTTCCCTGAACAGCACTTTCAGTGCGCAAACATGGCTGGCTTCACTCAGCGCGACGCGGGTTTTCTGCCCGTGGCAGTCTTTCAACGTCATGCTGGCATTATCCAGCCCCAGCCTTTCTGCCAGTCCGGAGAGAACCGGCGTGCCCGTCTCAGACGCGATCAACGAAAACTTCAGCGAGGATGACCCGCAATTGATAACCAAAACCAGTGAACCGAAGGACATATTGACCCCTGTTAATCATTTTCAGTTATGAGTGCGAAACGGGCTGTGCTGAAACGGCGCAATGTATTGCGTGCAATCGTCAGATCCTGTTCCACCGTGCCACCACTGATGCCAATCCCGCCAAGTAACACGCCCTGTGACCAGCACGGTAAACCGCCGCCAATGCAGCAAATACCGCTCTGATGCTGCAACCCGTAAAGCGCTGCGCCCGGTTGGATCAGCGCGGCGAGTTGGTGAGTGGACATTTTCAGCACCACGGCTGTCAGCGCTTTTTCGGGCGCAAGGCGGTGGCTTACCAGCAATGCATTCTCCATGCTGAAAAAATACCGCTGATGCCCGCTGGCGTCGGCCAGGCTGAACACCACCGGCACACCAATGGCCTGCGCTTCTTCTTGCGCAAACCGGGCCAGCAACGCACAGTCGTCAAGGGTCAGCGCATGCCGTTGTCCGGCTTGCTGTCGGGAAATGGCCGCGCTTATCCAGCTGTCCAATTGTTCAGACATAGGGGTTCCTCAGGAGAGATCCTGTGGATCGACAATGCCGACCACGGCTGCATCAATCACAGAATGCGCTTTGCTGTTGCTCATACGCGCTGAACTGCCGGTGGAAATAATGACGATTTCGCCATTTCCCGCACCGACGAAATCCACCGCCACCTGAGCACTACCGGTGGGCTGATAATGCTCATCAAGCCGGGCAACCATCAGTAATTTGGCCCCGTTTAACGAGATGTGTTTGGTGGTGGAGACCAGCGCACCGGTCACTTTTGCCAGATACATAACTCCTCCCCTTTCACCGGATCACGGTGATGTTCTGTCGGCGAATTTCATCCTGCGCAGCAGGCGTAATCAGCGTGTTGCGGCCAATGCGTAAAACGTCTGTCACGCGGTGAAGACGGATATCGTTCAGCGTGATCAGCCGTTTTTGACAGACGCTTTCTCCGCTGCCCGTTACCGCGATGCCGTATTGCCTGAGGGTGTCGATGTATTGCTCCAGCCTCACCTGCAACGGCAGCGCAAAGCCACTGTCACCGAGATGCATAAGTTCAGGGTTCAGGGTGACTATCACCGGCGTCTTAGTGCTCAGTGCATGGAAAACCTGCACAGTCGCGAGATTGTCGCGGATACCCAGCGCAATTTTGCTCAGGCTGTTGGTGGAAAGTGCGGGTAAATACAGACTGTCGACAACCTCAGCGGTCAGCGGAGCAAAATCATCAGCGAGGTATAACGGATCGATGTCAGGCAGTAATGCTGCTTTCAGGCCGGACTGGCTCGCACTATGTGAAAACGCCACACGTAACGCATAACCCGCATTGTCCAGTGCCCGCAGGCTTTGCAGCGTCATCGGCAATGTCGTCAGATCGTCCCCGCTGATCAGCACACGCACGGTTTTGCCTCCGGCCTTCAACGCAGCACGCTTGCGCACCAGTAAACCGGCAATTGACCGGTCGATCAGGCGAGATAAACGCTGGCGTTCTCCAGGAGTCACAGGTGAGATCCCCGGCCAGACCGGAATACCAGATCGCCGTTGCGCAGCCCCAGGCCATTGGCTTCCTCCACATCAATATGCAATTCCAGCACCGCACCGGCGCTGATCCGCACCAGCACGTGGCTGAGAATGCCCGCACGTTGCCCCTGTGCCTCTAAATCAATTTCCATACCCTCGCGCAGGCCGTAGCGTGCCGCTTCCTGTGGCGAAATATGAATATGACGCCAGGCGACAATTGTTCCCTGTGATTTACTGACGCGCCCTTTCGGCCCGACAAGTTCAATACCCGGTGAGTTTTCCAGGTCACCGGACATTCTGACCGGGGCCTTCACCCCGAGCACAAAACCATCGGCTACCGAAATCTCGATCTGCGTGGTGCTGCGCAGCGGTCCGAGCACCCGGACATTCGCGATTTCGCCTTTCGGGGTGCGGAGTGTCACGGTTTCTTCAGCAGCAAACTGACCGGGTTGCCTGACTTTTTTCAGGCATGTCAGCGTCGAGCCGTAACCGAAAAGAACATCCATATCTTCACGGCACAGATGCACGTGACGGTTAGAAATCCCAACCGGCACGGTAAACTGCGGTGCAGGGTATTCGCCGGTTTCAGCGATACAGGAAAGCAACTGGTCTATATCCCGCCTGCAAGGCGTGTAAGGGTTGGAGGCAGTGCAACCATCCGCTAACGCGGTTTCTGTCAGGGACAGACGCATTGTTTCAAATACGGCTAAATCCGTGCCGAGCTCTCTTAACGTGCGGGGAATACCAAACTGCAGATTGAGCTGACGGATTTTCTCCACCAGTTGGGAAATCATCTGTTGCGGTTCAGCGGGGGCAATACCCGGAATCATCCTGGCACACTGGCAGTAACGGGCAGTGGTTTCGGGTGAGGCGTGCGCGGCGTTAAATTCAATGACTAACGGCAACAGCATGGCGTTAATTTTACCGTGCGCAATATGCAACATGCCGCCGACAGCATGCGCCATACCATGCACCAGCCCCAGTCCCGCCGAGTTAAATGCCATGCCCGCCATACAGGAGGCATTATGCATATGCGTACGCGCTGCGACGTTTTTTTCATCAGCATAAATCTGCGGCAGAGACTGCCACGTGATGGCAATGGCTTTTTCGGCCAGGGCGTCGCTGAAATCATTGGCACCCGTTGAAACCAGCGCCTCGATGGCATGCGTCAGCACGTCCATTCCGGTATCAACGGCGATATGCCGCGGTAGACTCAGCACCAGTTCCGAGTCGAGAATAGCGGTATCCGGCACCAGCGCCTGCGAAACCAGCGGAAATTTCCGGCCATTCTGCGGGTCGGAAATGATCGCGTAAGAAGTCACCTCGGACCCGGAACCGCTGGTGGTAGGAATGGCAATCAGCTCAATGCTCTTTGACTGACCGCCAGTCTGCTGATAATGGTCCTCCAGCGTGACCCTGATTCCTTTGGCGGCATCAAGGGATGATCCCCCGCCCAGTGCAATAATCACATCCGGCCTGAAGGCTTTAAACTGCGCCGCCCCCTCCAGCAAAATATCCGTACCCGGATCCGGTCTGACCTTGCCGTATATCGATACCGTTGCCTGCGGCATCTGGTCAGTCACATAAGCCGTTCTGCCCGAAGTCAGCATAAATTCATCCGTGACGATCGCGACTTTTTTGTTATTCAGGCGGCTTAACACGTTGACTGACCCGTTGCCAAAATATACCCGCGGGCTGGAGAAAAATTCACTTGCCATTATTTCAGCACCCTTACTCAGATTAGCGGCATACGAAATGCAGCGTAAAAAAGATGCCGTTAACCTAGCATTCACTGCCTGAAAGGGGATTGCGCACGGTTGTGCAGGTGAAGGACTTTTTTGCTCTGTTGTTTTCAGGGCAGGCAAGAAAATGCAAGGTGGAAAATTTTTCCCGGAGAAAATCGCAAAAACTTTTGCATTAAATTGACACATTTTGTTATGTTATCACATATCAAAACACGCAAAACGGTGTACAGGCTTAGCGAATGACACGCAACAGGACGCAAAACACTGAACCGGTGCTCGCCGTGGAAGGATTGACAATGCGGCTTGCCGGTGAAACACGCATCAGCGGGCTGAGTTTCAGCATCGGTGCCGGCGAGCGCGTTTGCCTGCTGGGCGCTTCCGGCTCCGGTAAATCGCTGACTGCCAGAGCGGTCACCGGCACGCCGCCTGCGGGTGCAATACTCAGCGGCAGCATTCGGGTGAATGGCGTCGAGGCGTGCGGAATACATCCGGTGTCACGCTGTATGACCAGCCGCGTCGCTACCGTTTTTCAGGATTCCTCTACCGCGCTGAACCCGCTGATGACACTCGGGAAACAGTTGCGTCTCGCCCTGCCCGCTGCCAGCGAGGACCAACTCCGCGCGATGCTGGATGCCGTAGGGCTGGGCGATATTGCGCAATTTTACACCCGCTATCCGGCAGAACTTTCCGGCGGCCAGCGCCAGCGTTTGTGTCTGGCGCTGGCCATGCAATCCACGTCTTCGCTGCTGGTAGCGGACGAGCCGACCACCGCGCTCGACGTGCTGACCCAGCAGCAGGTCTTACAGGCTATGCGTAACGCCTGCGCCAGCCCGCCATCGCCCCGTGCGCTGTTGTTTATCACCCATGATATTGCCGTCGCCGCGCAGTTATGCGAACGCGCACTGGTGATGGAAAACGGCGTACTGGTGGAATCTGCCGGTATGGCGCAGTTGCTCAGCCATCCGCAACATCCTTATTCCCAAAAACTGGTTCACGCCGCAAGACAGGCCGCCGTGTTGCATCAGAATACCGGGTCACGGTACGGGGTTGCCGTCTGATGGAACCTTCACTGCCTCGGGTCACCGGACCGTTTCTGCATCTGCAAAATATCAGCCGCCATCTCACCCTGCCGGGTTCTTTCTGGCGCACGCAGCGCACTGCCCTTTTTGAGGATCTGTCGCTGCGTATCGGCCGCCATGAAACCCTCGGGCTGGTCGGCGCGTCAGGCTGCGGAAAATCCTCCCTGCTGAGGATCCTGCTGGCACTCGAAGCGCCCGACAGCGGCGATGTGTATTGCGCCGGGGTCAGGATCCGTCCCGGTTCTGCGCGTTCTCTGCGCGAATACCGGCAGCGTGTACAGTATATTCCACAGGACCCGGCCAGTTCGCTGCCGCCGGTTCAGACCCTTTATCAGATTATTGCCGAGCCGCTGAAACGCCTCGGGTTTAGCGGTGATATTCGCCTGCGCGTGAGCGAGGTGATGGCGCAGGTTCACCTGAGCGAAGGGTTAATGTCGCGTACGGCAGGTGAACTCTCAGGCGGACAGGCGCAGCGGCTGGCGATCGCCCGCGCGCTGGCGATAGGCCCGCAATTTCTGGTCGCCGACGAACCGGTCAGCGGGCTGGATATGCCGCTGCGCAGGCAGGTCAAACAGTTATTGCATCAGGTGACCCGGCAAAATGGCATGGGCCTGCTGATGGTCACGCACGATATTTCGATGGTCGCCGGGCTATGTGACCGTTTGCTGGTGATGCACGGCGGCAAAATTGTAGAAGACCGTGCCACACAGGATGTTTTGCACACCCCGGCCCATACGCATACCCGGCAACTGCTACAGGCCATTCCTCATTTACCTTTAACTGTTAACGGATAACCGGATGCTGACCCGATCCATTGCGCGCACTTCCGCGCCCAAACCGCCGCTGCTGCTCGCCAGCAGTCTGGTATTTAACATTGGCTTTTATGCCGTGGTGCCGTTCCTGGCGATTTTTCTGCGCGATGATTTATTGCTTTCCGGCTGGGCGATCGGGCTGGTGCTGGGCCTGCGGACATTCTCGCAGCAAGGGATGTTTTTGCTTGGCGGCGCACTGTCTGACCGCTACGGCGCACGGGTGATCATTCTCTTGGGCTGTGTGGTCCGTATCGCCGGTTTTCTGCTGCTCGGGCTTTCCGACACGCTGGCACCGGTTATTCTCGGCGCCTGCCTGACCGGCATCGGCGGCGCACTGTTTTCTCCTTCGATTGAAGCCCTGCTGGCGCAGGCCGGAACGCACAGCGAAAAAGCCGGAAAACGCAGCCGGGCTGAATGGTTTGCGCTGTCCGCCGTGTGCGCTGAACTGGGCGCGGTGCTGGGGCCATTACTCGGATCGCTGCTGTCCGGTTATGGTTTTCAGCCGGTGGCGCTGGCCGGTTCTGGCCTGTTTCTGATTGCATTGCTGGTGTTGTTTTTCACCCTGCCCGCCACGCCAAAACGCGCCGCTGAACTGAAAATTGCGCCCTGGTGGCAGACCTTCCGTCAGCCGCGTTTTGTGGCCTTTATCATTGCCTACAGCGCTTACCTCTTCAGCTACAACCAGTTATATCTGGCGCTGCCGGTGGAATTGCGCCGTTCAGGTGGCAGCGAACAAGATCTCGGGCCGCTGTTCGTACTGGCTTCGGTTCTGGTGATCGTTCTGCAAATGCCGCTGGCGCGATTTTCCCGCCGGATGGGTGCCGCTCGGATTTTACCTGCCGGCTTCGGATTGTTGTCATCCGCGTTTATCGCCGTGGCGCTGTTCGCCTGGACGGTTCCGCCGGAAGGCTGGTTGCGGCTGCTGCCTTCCGTATTGCTGATTACTCTGCTGACTGTCGGACAGATGCTGATTGTGCCGGTCGGCATGGATCTCATTCCGCGCTTTGCCGGGCAACATAATCTCGGCGCGCATTACGGTGCGCTGTCGTCAATGGGCGGCATTGCGGTGCTGACGGGGAATTTCCTGCTCGGCGGCCTGCTCGATAACGCCCTGACGCCCTCTCCGGGCGCAGTGATCCCGTGGCTGGCACTGGCCGCCGTTCCCTTTTTAAGCGCGCTGGCGATGTGGCGAATCTGCCGCCAGTTGCCTCCTCCTGCAATCTGACAAGGAATTTGTGATGTCTCTGAAACATGTAAGCCCGCTGGCCGGGCTGCTTTCTGCTGCGCTTTTACTGACCGGATGCTTCAGTGAAACCGATAAAAACCCCGGCAAAACTGCGGATCAGCGCCTGCGGCTGGTGATGTTACAACCGCCGCGTTCCGGCCTGACGCCGCTCAGCGACGATGCGTTTAAACTTTCGCGCTGGAGTACGACAGAGACGCTGGTGACGCTCGATAAACTCGGCGAAGCGCAACCGGCGCTGGCGACAAAATGGCAGCAAACCGGTAATAACAGCTGGCGTTTCGAGCTGCGCCATGGCGTCAGATTCCACGACGGCAGCCTGCTTGATGCCGCCACCGTGGTAAATGCCCTGACCGTCGCCGCTCATGCCGCGCCGAAACCACGCATTCTGGATGGCGTGCAACTGACCGCCGTAGCGGACGGCGAACAGGCTGTTAGGGTGACCACCGCACAGCCGGATCCGTTGCTGCCACAGCGGCTCTCCAGCCCGCAGCTGGCTATCCTTTCGCAAAAAGCCTACCGCCCCGGCGGCGTGGTGGATCCGCGCCATGCCGGTTCCGGCCCGTTTGAACTGATGCAGGTGAACGGCACCAGCAACGCCCGGCTGGAACGCTTCGGCGGTTACTGGGGCGAAAAGGCCAAAGCCAGCGGCATTGATGTCAGTTTCGTGCCGGACGGCACCGCACGCGGCGCGGCGTTACGCACCGGCGCGGCAGATATTGTCGAGGCCATTCCGGTGTCTCAGGCCCCGTTGCTGGATCAGACGCTCATCCATGAAGTGCCAATGCCGCGCACTAACACGCTGTATCTCAATACGCGGCTTGGAGTGATGCGGGATCCCGCGCTGCGTGCTGCCGTTCGCGACGCCATTAACCGCCAGCAACTGGTGGATAACGTCTACGAAAAACGCGCCGATGTGGCACAGGGGCTGCTCGGCCCGGCATTACCGTGGGCCGCACCACTGCGCCAGCCCGTAAGCCCTCCGGTGGCCGCCCGTAAACCGGCTGGTGAAACCATCACCTTAGCAACCTTCAGTGACCGTGCCGAACTGCCGGAGGTGGCAGTGTATCTGGCACAGCAACTGACGGCAGCCGGTTTTAGCGTGAAACAGGTGGTGCGCGAATATTCACAAATCGAATCTGATGCGCTGACGGGCAAGTTCGATGCGTTTATTTTATCCCGTGCCACTGTGCTGGATTCCGGTGACCCGGTGGCGTACATGTACAGTGATTTTGCCTGCAAAGGCTCGTTTAACATTGCGCAGCTTTGCCGTCCTGATATCGATCAGGCCCTGCAAAAGGCTTCCGTTATTCCGGCAGGTGCTCAACGCCGTCAGGCGATCATGCAGGCTGAAAATCTGATCCTCGCCACGGATGCCGCCATTCCGATGTTGCATGAGCGGGTGATTCAGGGCGAATCGGCAGACATCCGTGACGCGGTGCGCGACCCGCGTGAACGCACGTTAATCAATGCCGCGACACAGCGCGTGGTGCAGGCCGACTGATGAGTGAATCTCTGTATTGCCGCACCTGCGCGGGCGTCAGTCGTCTGCGTATGAGTCAGACCCGTGGCGCAGGGGTGCCGCTGATTTCTCGCTGGCTGACGCTGGCCACCATCGTGGTGTTGACCGGCCTGCTGCCGTGGTTGTCGGGCAGTGATCCGGCGCTGTCATTGCTGCGCGCACGCTCCGGCGAACAGGAAGCCACGCCGGAAGCGCTCAACGCGATCCGCCTGTCGCTCGGGCTGGATCATGGGCCAGTGTACGCACTCACGCACTGGCTTGGCGGATTACTGAGCGGTGATGCGGGCGTTTCCTGGGTGTCTGGTCTGCCAGTGTTACCGGGCCTGCTGCAGGCAACAGGTGTTTCACTTACGCTGATGGCAGCTTCCGCCGGCGTGGCGTTTCTGATTGCGCTGCTGTTATGCGCAGGGACACTGATTGGTGGTTTACAGGGCAGAGTGCCCCGGCCCGCGGGTTTTCTGGCGGCGCTGCTAACGGCGCTACCTGAATTTTTACTGGCGTCGGTGCTGCTGATCACCGGCGCTGTCTGGTTGAAACTGTTCCCGCCTTACGGGTGGACCGGCTGGCATAACGCGGTGCTGCCTTCGCTGGCGCTGGGCATTCCGGCGGGCGGTTATCTCGGGCGACTGTATTCCGATGCCCTCAGCAGTACCTTTAATGAAAACTGGCTGACCACCTGGAGTGTACTGGGAATTTCACGCCGCCATACCGCACTGGCCATTATCCGGCGCACATTGCCCGGCGTGATACCTTTAACCGGACTGGTGCTGGTATCGCTGACCGGCGGCGCAATCGCGGTGGAAAAAGTCTTTGCGATACCGGGCATCGGGCGCGCTACCCTGGGCGCGGCGGCAGCCGGCGATTTACCGGTGTTACAGACCGGCGTGCTGACCCTGCTGTTGCTGGCTTGCGTGATCGGCATGCTGACGGGCGGCATCCGGCGGATATTACTGGGCCGCGCGTTGTCATTGGCCGCAGTACCCGTTCCGCAACCGGTAACCCTGCCTGAAAAACAGCGGGGATGGTTACCATTGCTTTGTCTGAGCGTTTTAGTGGTTATGGTTCTCGCCGGTTTGCCGCGCGATCCGCTGACATCAGCGTATCTGCGCCTGCAATCGCCCTCTCTCGTTTTACCCTTTGGCGCTGATGCTATGGGTCGTGACCTTCTCGCACGTGTGGCACATGGCACAGTCAATACCTGTTTGCAGGCGCTGATGGTTTCACTGATTTGTCTGTTCGCAGGCGTGATTGCCGGCGCTTTCCCCCGTGCGATGACCGGCCCGATTGAAATCACTAACGCGCTGCCACCGGTCATTGCCGGTCTGGTGATCGCCGCCATCAATGGTCCGACCGCCACCGGCGCGGCAATTGCCGTCACCGCCGTCAGTTGGGCACCGCTGGCGGCACATACTGCCGCGCTGGTGGCCGAAATCCGCGCAAGGCCATATATGCAGATGCTTGAGGTCATTGGCGTAGGCGCACTGCGCCGTAATGTATTTTATGTGTTTCCTGCGCTGGCCGGTCCGCTGTTACGTCACGCCCTGCTGCGTTTACCGGGCATCGCGCTGGCGCTGGCATCCTTAGGTTTTCTCGGGCTTGGTGCCCCCCCGCCCGCGCCGGAATGGGGACGCGTGCTGGCCGAGGGTATGCCTTACATCGAGCGGGCGGTGTGGAGCGTACTCGCTCCGGCCGGGGCACTGGCGCTGTTGTCTGTAATGATGGTGACAATGAGTAATTTACGTTGGAAAAACCGCGCTCAGCAGCCAGGAGCGCGGCATTAATAACTTTTCGACTGAGCTATCCAATATTGAATTTTCAGTTCAGGAGAGCATGGAATAAGCTCAGCAGGAATATCGGGTTTCTGTAAAAAGTCTCTGATAAAAGTTTTGTCACTTCAGGAAGACAATTATTGCGGATTGCTTCTATGTGTATCCCACCTCATTACGTGCGGCATTTTTCCGGAAAAATTTACAAATTAACAGTAAAATAAATAACCTCAGCTTATATGAATAAACTTATTAGAAACATCTAAAAAATATATATTATTAACTTTATAACATACCCCGGAAGACATTATTTTAAAGCGTTAATCATATATCACTTTTATCGTGGATGTTTTTGAGTAGAATGGCGCAGGCTTTAAATTTGACTTAAGTAACATTTGTTTTTTATTCATTCCGATAATGATTTAACACAATGGATTAGTTTAATAACCCATGAACAGGGTTTCGGTGAAGCAGCTGCGTTGTGCCAAAAGGACTTAAACGATGAGCATTCAGGAATACATTCTTGCTGGCAGTAAATTACCGGTCCACAACCATTACCAGTTAAGACTTAAACGGCTGGAATCCCGGCAGCCCGGCGTTGATATTTCGGTGC
>NZ_JBLZQF010000040.1:0-256 GCF_049199325.1 Rahnella sp. PD4
CGAGATTCCCCCAGTAGCGGCGAGCGAACGGGGAAGAGCCCAGAACCTGAATCAGTTTGTGTGTTAGTGGAAGCGTCTGGAAAGTCGCACGGTACAGGGTGATAGTCCCGTACACAAAAATGCACAGGCTGTGAGTTCGATGAGTAGGGCGGGACACGTGACATCCTGTCTGAATATGGGGGGACCATCCTCCAAGGCTAAATACTCCTGACTGACCGATAGTGAACCAGTACCGTGAGGGAAAGGCGAAAAGAAC
>NZ_JBLZQF010000041.1:0-255 GCF_049199325.1 Rahnella sp. PD4
TCCAGACTCCTACGGGAGGCAGCAGTGGGGAATATTGCACAATGGGCGCAAGCCTGATGCAGCCATGCCGCGTGTGTGAAGAAGGCCTTAGGGTTGTAAAGCACTTTCAGCGAGGAGGAAGGCATCATACTTAATACGTGTGGTGATTGACGTTACTCGCAGAAGAAGCACCGGCTAACTCCGTGCCAGCAGCCGCGGTAATACGGAGGGTGCAAGCGTTAATCGGAATTACTGGGCGTAAAGCGCACGCAGGCG
>NZ_JBLZQF010000043.1:0-255 GCF_049199325.1 Rahnella sp. PD4
TCCAAGGCTAAATACTCCTGACTGACCGATAGTGAACCAGTACCGTGAGGGAAAGGCGAAAAGAACCCCGGCGAGGGGAGTGAAATAGAACCTGAAACCGTGTACGTACAAGCAGTGGGAGCCTACTTGTTAGGTGACTGCGTACCTTTTGTATAATGGGTCAGCGACTTATATTTTGTAGCAAGGTTAACCGAATAGGGGAGCCGTAGGGAAACCGAGTCTTAACTGGGCGTCAAGTTGCAAGGTATAGACCCG
>NZ_JBLZQF010000044.1:0-255 GCF_049199325.1 Rahnella sp. PD4
TCTGACTTAACAAACCGCCTGCGTGCGCTTTACGCCCAGTAATTCCGATTAACGCTTGCACCCTCCGTATTACCGCGGCTGCTGGCACGGAGTTAGCCGGTGCTTCTTCTGCGAGTAACGTCAATCAACACACGTATTAAGTGTGATGCCTTCCTCCTCGCTGAAAGTGCTTTACAACCCTAAGGCCTTCTTCACACACGCGGCATGGCTGCATCAGGCTTGCGCCCATTGTGCAATATTCCCCACTGCTGCCTC
>NZ_JBLZQF010000045.1:0-255 GCF_049199325.1 Rahnella sp. PD4
CTAATGACCCGAGAGGCTTAACCTTACAACACCAAAGGTGTTTTTGATTTGAGAGACAGGCTCGAGAGAGTAGATTTTCAGCGGAATGTTCCTAGATTGGTTCGTATGGCGGCGTGGGGTGAGCAACTCTGATGCGCTGCGGTACGGATAAAACAGAATTTGCCTGGCGGCACTAGCGCGGTGGTCCCACCTGACCCCATGCCGAACTCAGAAGTGAAACGCCGTAGCGCCGATGGTAGTGTGGGGTCTCCCCAT
>NZ_JBLZQF010000046.1:0-255 GCF_049199325.1 Rahnella sp. PD4
TAGCACGCCCTTCATCGCCTCTGACTGCCTAGGCATCCACCGTGTACGCTTAGTCGCTTAACCTCACAACCCGAAGGTGTTTCCACCGCCGCATTGCGATTATTTGAGAGACTCTGTTACAGACTAACCCACCACTCAGTACAGATACGGAGAGTGATGTTCAGCTGTAAACTTTCAATTTTCAGCTTGTTCCAGATTGTTAAAGAGCAAAATACTTCGCAGCATACTGTTTCCAATACGCTCTGAAGTATTATT
>NZ_JBLZQF010000047.1:0-255 GCF_049199325.1 Rahnella sp. PD4
TTGCGTTTACCAGCTCGGTGAAAGACATTCCCGCTCAGCACATCATCAACTATTCCGCCCTGCTCCTGATGTACCCCGACGGTAAGCCGTGGGAGCCGGTTAAACCACGCATTATCCCCGGCGTCATTACCCAGTTCCGCCAGTGCGGCACCTCCGCCGATGAGACCCGCTACGTCGCCACGCTGGAACACCGCGTCACCCGGTTAAATCAGGGCAGCAATAACGCGATTTACCAGAACGACAGCGTCATCAGCA
>NZ_JBLZQF010000048.1:0-255 GCF_049199325.1 Rahnella sp. PD4
TTTGAGACTTCCGGGTTTTCGGCCATCAGCCGGTACTCTTCCGGCGTCAGGTTGTTCAGGGATTCATGAGGCCGCTCGTTGTTATATTCAGCCAGCCAGCGCTCCGTTATTTCTCGTACTTCATTCAGTGTTCTGAACAGGTAAAAATCCAGTATTTCTGTCCGGTATGTTCGGTTAAACCGTTCTATAAACGCGTTCTGTGTTGGCTTACCCAGCTTGATAAATTCCAGCATCACACCATGTTCTTCGGCCCAT
>NZ_JBLZQF010000049.1:0-243 GCF_049199325.1 Rahnella sp. PD4
GGGGGGGGGGGGGGGGGGGGGGGGGGGGGGGGGGGGGGGGGGGGGGGGGGGGGGGGGGGGGGGGGGGGGGGGGGGGGGGGGGGGGGGGGGGGGGGGGGGGGGGGGGGGGGGGGGGGGGGGGGGGGGGGGGGGGGGGGGGGGGGGGGGGGGGGGGGGGGGGGGGGGGGGGGGGGGGGGGGGGGGGGGGGGGGGGGGGGGGGGGGGGGGGGGGGGGGGGGGGGGGGGGGGGGGGGGGGGGGGGGG
>NZ_JBLZQF010000005.1:0-19253 GCF_049199325.1 Rahnella sp. PD4
TGGTGATACCACGAGCTTTTTCTTCTGGTGCGTTATCGATCTGGTCGAATGCACGTGCAGAACCGCCGTAGGTTTTAGCCAGAACGGTAGTGATTGCTGCAGTCAGGGTAGTTTTACCGTGGTCAACGTGGCCGATAGTACCAACGTTAACGTGCGGTTTGTTACGTTCAAATTTTTCTTTAGACACGGCTATATTCCTTACTCTTGTGCTCTCCCTTCAAAGAGAGAGCACGGGATCATTGTGTTTAAACCAGTGGCTTATTTGCCACGAGCTTCAATAACGGCCTGGGCCACGTTATTCGGCGCATCATCATACTTCAGGAATTCCATGGAGTAAGATGCACGGCCTTTGGTCAGTGAACGCAACTGAGTCGCATAACCGAACATTTCGGAAAGCGGAACTTCAGCATGAATCACAACGCCAGTAGCGTTAGATTCTTGGCCTTTCAGCATACCGCGACGACGGCTAAGGTCACCGATAACGTCACCAGTGTTCTCTTCCGGAGTTTCTACTTCAACCTTCATGATAGGCTCAAGCAGAACTGGTTTCGCTTTCTTAAAGCCATCTTTAAAGGCGATAGAAGCGGCCAGTTTAAACGCCAGCTCAGAGGAGTCAACGTCATGGTAAGAACCGAAGTGCAGACGCACGCCCAGATCTACTACCGGATAACCGGCCAGCGGACCTGATTTCAGCTGTTCCTGGATGCCTTTGTCAATCGCACCGATGAATTCACCAGGAATTACACCGCCTTTGATTTCGTTGACAAACTCATATCCTTTCGGATTCGTGCCAGGTTCTAATGGATACATGTCGATCACAACGTGACCATACTGACCGCGACCACCAGACTGCTTAGCGTGTTTACCTTCAACATCAGTAACTTTAGCGCGAATCGCTTCACGATAAGCAACCTGCGGCTTACCGACGTTAGCTTCAACGTTAAACTCACGACGCATACGGTCAACCAGGATGTCCAGGTGAAGCTCACCCATACCTGCGATGATTGTCTGACCAGACTCTTCATCAGTCCAAACGCGGAATGATGGGTCTTCTTTCGCCAGACGGCCCAGAGCCAGACCCATTTTTTCCTGGTCAGCTTTGGTTTTTGGTTCTACCGCAACGGAGATTACCGGCTCAGGGAATTCCATACGCTCCAGAATGATCACATTATCTGGATCACACAGAGTGTCACCGGTAGTCACGTCTTTCAGACCGATCGCTGCAGCGATATCGCCTGCACGAACTTCTTTAATTTCTTCACGCTTGTTCGCGTGCATCTGAACGATACGACCCAAACGTTCACGCTGTGATTTCACTGGGTTAAATACAGTGTCACCTGAGTTGACAAGACCGGAATAAACACGGAAGAACGTCAGGTTACCCACGAATGGGTCAGTAGCGATTTTGAACGCCAGAGCAGAGAACGGCTCAGCATCGTCAGAATGGCGAACTGCCGGAGTGTCTTTACCGTCATCCAACAAACCGTTGATAGCTTCAACGTCGGTCGGTGCAGGCAGATACTCAACAACAGCATCCAGCATTGCCTGTACGCCTTTGTTTTTAAACGCAGAACCACAGGTAACCAAGATAACTTCATTGTTCAGAACGCGCTTACGCAGAGAAGCTTTGATCTCTTCTTCAGTCAGCTCTTCGCCACCAAAGAATTTCTCCATCAGCTCATCAGAGCCTTCAGCAGCGGACTCAACCAGTTTCTGACGCCATTCTTCAGCCAGTTCTTGCATATCAGCTGGGATCTCTTCGTATTCGAAGGTCACGCCCTGATCGGCTTCGTTCCAGTTGATTGCTTTCATCTTCACCAGGTCAACAACACCGGTGAATTTCTCTTCCGCGCCGATCGCCAGTTGCAGAGGCACCGGAGTTGCGCCCAGACGTTTTTCAATCTGATCAACAACTTTCAGGAAGTTAGCACCCATACGGTCCATTTTGTTAACGAACGCGATACGTGGAACTTTATATTTGTTTGCCTGACGCCATACGGTCTCAGACTGTGGCTGAACACCACCAACAGCACAGTAAACCATTACCGCACCATCAAGAACACGCATAGAACGTTCAACTTCGATGGTGAAGTCAACGTGCCCTGGGGTGTCAATGATGTTGATGTGGTGTGGTTCGAACTGCTTAGCCATACCTGACCAGAAACAGGTAGTCGCAGCGGACGTGATGGTAATACCACGTTCCTGCTCCTGCTCCATCCAGTCCATGGTGGCTGCGCCATCATGAACTTCACCGATTTTGTGGTTTACACCGGTGTAGAACAGAACACGTTCGGTAGTGGTTGTCTTACCGGCGTCGATGTGAGCACTGATACCAATGTTACGGTAGCGCTCAATGGGTGTTTTACGAGCCATTTGATTCCTCTATAACTAGGACGTTCAAGTTCAGTTAACCCAAGCGGGTTGGCTTCTTGAAGCGCCCGCTTGGTTAGCATAACTACTGCGAAGTGATTACCAGCGGTAGTGGGCGAACGCCTTGTTGGCTTCAGCCATACGGTGAACGTCTTCACGTTTCTTAACTGCAGTACCTTTGTTCTCTGCAGCATCAGAAAGTTCGTTCGCCAGGCGGAGAGCCATGGATTTATCACCGCGTTTACGAGCAGCTTCAACGATCCAACGCATTGCCAGAGCATTACGACGAACCGGACGGACTTCAACTGGAACCTGATAAGTTGAACCACCTACGCGGCGGGACTTAACTTCGACAGTCGGACGAACGTTGTCCAGAGCGACTTCGAAAGCTTCCAGGTGGCCTTTACCGCTACGTTGAGCCAGGGTCTCAAGAGCAGTGTAGACGATTGCTTCTGCAGTAGATTTTTTACCATCTACCATCAGAATGTTGACGAATTTTGCCAGCAGTTCGGATCCGAACTTAGGATCTGGCAGGATTTTACGTTGACCAATGACGCGACGACGTGGCATGGAAATACTCCGTTGTTAATTCAGGATTGTCCAAAACTCTAAGAGTTTATTTTGACAGTAAAGTGAAAATGTTTGGCCTTACTTAACGGAGAACCATTAAGACTTCGGCTTTTTAACGCCGTATTTAGAACGAGATTGCTTACGATCCTTAACGCCTGAACAGTCCAGTGCGCCACGGACGGTGTGATAACGCACACCTGGCAAGTCTTTTACACGACCGCCACGGATCAGGATCACGGAGTGTTCCTGCAGGTTATGACCTTCACCGCCGATGTAGGAGGTAACTTCAAAACCGTTAGTCAAACGCACACGGCAGACTTTACGCAGTGCGGAGTTTGGTTTTTTAGGAGTGGTAGTATATACACGAGTACATACGCCACGTTTCTGCGGGCAAGCTTCCAGCGCTGGAACGTTGCTTTTAGCAACCTTCGTAGAGCGTGGTTTGCGTACCAGCTGATTAATTGTTGCCATTAAAAAGCTCCTGGATTTTGGTTCATAAACTACTTTGTAAACGCGTGATAAATCGCCCCATAAAAAGCATTAGCTAATATGGGGACGCAGAATTTTAGGGCTGACCTAAGAGGGTGTCAAGAAATATACAGCACATCGATGTTTCACCATGCTGTTTGCTGGGCATGTTTCTCAGTCAGCGCGACGAAACCAGTATAGTCGATCAACGTGATTTTGTGTGAAATTTGACCAACCAAACCGCGAGCCGCCAAATCTTCGCTTAAAACATAAATAGACTGCACATGATGACTCATCAGGTTGCATGCCTCACTGCCATCAAGTGCGGCCAGTACACCGTCCTGCATCAGCAAAAGCGCATCGTCTTGGGTGATCATATTAATAAGCAATGCAAAATCACAATGTTGCGGGGAATTGGCAAGCGTAAAAAGCATAGGATTTCCTGATTTAAAACGTCATGACCACATCATAATCAGCCAACCGCTGACGAATTTCAGCAACGGGTAACGTCTCAACATTCAGAACCCATTCATGACAAGCAGACAGGCCCCGCGTCTTTAAAGACTCTTCACAAACAAAACACTGATCAACATCGTAAAGAGATAACACGCCGAACGTGGCAATATAATTACGCGCTAAAATTTTTTCCGGTTGCTGCACTGGCATTAACTGGAAAACACCGTCAGACATGAAAAACACACCGATGCTTTCAGTCAGCGCGGAGGTCGCCAGCAAAGCATCCAGCCCTTCCCGCCCTGCGGACGTTCCGTGTGGGCCCTGCGTGAATACAAACGCTATCTTCTTCATTCTTGCTCCCTGTATTCACACATCAGAACTGTACCAGACGATCACAGGTCAGCGAAGCTTCAGCCAGACTGCCCAACCCGGTCAGGGTAAAACCTGGTTGTAAGTTAGTCTGCCCATGCCCCTGATTATGGGCTTCCGTTTCATCTATCACACCGCGACGCAACGCGGCGGCCACGCACACATTCAGCGCCACCTGATAATCTGCGGCCATACGCTGCCAGGCCCGGACCAGATCGAATTCATCGGAGGCCGGCGCGGAAAGCAAATTACCATTAAGCACACCTTCGCGATAAAAAAATACGCTGTCGAGGTGATGGCCGCTGGAGATCAGCGCCAGTGCAAACTGGTACGCGGCGCTGGCTTGCTGAGTGCCGTATGCAGGGCCGGTGACCAGCAGGCAGTAACGCAGTTTCAACGTTCGTTCCCCACCAGCTCACCGCTTTTAAACTGGCGGATATACAGGTAGACCGTATGCTTGGAAATGTTGAGGCGATCAGCAACCTGATTGATGGCATCTTTGATATCAAAAATACCTTTTTCATAAAGATTCAGTACAACCTGACGGTTTTTCGCATTGTTCGACACATTACGATCAGCATTGACTTCTTCAATCGTAAATTCCAGCGTTTGGGCAACCAGATCATCCACGGATGAAGCGAAGTTAACGGACGAGGCAACTTCCTGCGTCTCCGGTGGCATAAACGTCTGAATAATTTGCGAGAAAGGTACGTCAAGATTCATGTTGATGCACAGCAGGCCAATCACACGCTGCTCACGGTTGCGTATGGCAATGGTGACAGATTTCATCAGCACGCCACTTTTCGCACGGGTGAAATAGGCTTTGGACACATTACTGTCAGCACCGGTCATATCATGCAGCATGCGCAGTGCCAGATCAGTAATCGGCGAGCCGATTTTACGACCAGTATGCTCACCATTAGCAATCCGAACCGCTGAACATTTCAGGTCTTCCAGAGAATGCAGAACAATTTCGCAATGCTCACCAATCAGCATTGCCAGCCCATCCACCACAGCCTCGTAGGAAGACAAAATCTCGTGATCAACCTGGCTGAAAGGACGTTGGTCCAGCAAATCCAGTTCGCCGGTTTCGCCAGTTATAAGCGAATTAGACATTGAAGCTACCACCCTCTATATCGCGCCTTCCAACGGGAGTCAGGACGCATTATTCATCAATTCAGGGGCGTTACTGTATCAAAAATACAGAATAAACGGCCTGACGATTATATGGATCTGTGACGTTATGCCGGGGAGACAAAAGCGTCAAGTTATCATCATAGAGTAACCGCAATAAAAAGAAGGGCTGGTTCAAATAAAAGTCACATGCCAAAAAAAAACCGCCGCATTAAGCGACGGTTTTTATGCAGTAACTCAGCACGACTTAGTTTGCTTTTGGTGCAGCTTCTGCTTCAGCAGGTTTTTCTGCAGCTTTTGGATCAGCTTTAGGCGCGGCTTTCACATCCAGCAGTTCAACGTCGAACACCAACGTGGAGTTAGCCGGGATCCCCGGAACGCCAGTTTTGCCGTAAGCCAGTGCCGGTGGGATGACCAGCTTGATTTTGCCGCCTTTCTTGATGTGCTTCAGGCCTTCGGTCCAGCCAGGGATAACACCGTCAAGACGGAAGGACAACGGCTCACCACGAGTGTAAGAGTTATCGAACTCAGTTCCGTCCGTCAGCGTACCTTTGTAGTTAACAACAACGGTATCGCTGTCTTTAGGTGCTGCGCCGGTACCTGGTTTTTCAACCTGATACAGCAGACCTGATTCAGTCTTCTTCACGCCTTTTTCTTTGGCGAAATCAGCACGGAATTTGTCGCCTTTGTCAGCGTTAGCTTTGGCATCCTGCTCCATCTTAGCCTGCGCGGATGCTTTCACACGACCTTCGAAGGTTTGCAGAGTCTGCTCAATTTCCTGATCAGACAGTTTGCTTTTATTTGCAAACGCATCCTGAACGCCAGAGATCAACTGGTCTTTATCCAGTTTGATGCCCAGCTTTTCTTGCTCTTTCAGGGAGTTGTCCATGTAGCGACCCAGAGATGCACCCAGAGCATAGGCAGCCTGCTCGTCATCACTTTTGAATTTGGCCGTGTCTGTTGCTGCCGGAGCAGTTGCAGCAGGGGCGGCGGCTGGCGCAGTTGCAGCAGCGGCCGGTGCTGTGGCTTCAGCAGCCATAACCTGAGTGGCATTCAGGGCGATCGCCATGGTGGTTGCCAGCAGAGTTACTTTAAACAGTGATTTCATCCATTTCTCCAAGACCAGAAGTGTATGACCTCTGGTAATAATTACGAAAGTTCGGCGGTTACTATAACTGTCCGTCTCACGACAAAACAATCTCTATACACGTCATTAGCGTCTTATTCCGACCTTTTTTGCATCAATAAGTTTCGTCACAGGATCGGCATATACGGATAAAGCGTCAGGGAGGTCAGGTAATCCTGTGGCTTTACGGGTAGAATCGCCGGTCTACAATACAGGATGAGGTTCCGGTCAATGCTCAACATGATCAACGTGGGCCACACAGTGAGGTAATGATGATGAACTCAAACACCGTTGAACAACGTCTGGAGATGCTGGAAAACAAGCTGGCTTTCCAGGAGATTACCATTGAAGAGCTGAACATGATTGTCACACAACATCAGCTGGAAATGAGCAGACTGCAAGATCACCTGCGTCTGCTGACCGACAAACTCCGTGCCAGCCAGCCATCAATGATTGCCGATCAGTCGGAAGAAACCCCTCCGCCGCATTATTGATGCTGATTTCAACGTAGCAAAAAGGCGCCCGGGGGCGCCTTTTTCTTTAACTGCTAAACGTGCAACGCGATTAATGACAACCGCAACCGCCGTTTCCGCCGCAACCACCTTTCTTACCGTGATCATGACCGTGGTCGTGATCATGGTCGTGGCCGTGACCACCGCAGCAACCTTCACCATGTTCATGATCATGATCGTGGCCGTGTTCGCCGTGAACGTGGCCGTGAGCCAGTTCTTCTTCGGTTGCTTCACGGATAGCGACAACTTCAACGTGGAAGTTCAGATCCTGACCGGCCAGCATGTGGTTTCCGTCAACCACAACGTGGTCACCGTCAACTTCAGTGATTTCAACAGGCACCGGGCCCTGGTCGGTGTCAGCCAGGAAACGCATACCGACTTCCAGCTCATCAACACCCATGAACACGTCTTTAGGCACGCGCTGAACCAGGTTTTCGTCGTAGTTGCCGTAAGCATCGTTCGCACCAACATGCACGTCAAAAACATCACCAATGGCATGGCCGTCCAGCGCTGTTTCCAGACCGGAGATCAGGGAACCATGGCCGTGCAGGTAATCCAACGGTGCGCTCACCGGAGATTCATCAACCAACACACCGTCTTCTGTACGAACCTGATATGCCACGCTGATGACCAGGTCTTTTGCTACTTTCATGATAACTCCTACCGTTGGAAACTCAATTTGTTGTCTGCGGGCGTTTCGTAACGCACGCAACTTCGCTTAAGGCTAATTCAGTGACGGCCACTTTTCGATGAGATCATCCTGAAAAGCGCGACCGGATAAATTTGGCGAAGAGTGTAGCGGAAATCCGCGTCTCTGTACTAACAGCATAAAAAAACACGAGCCATAACGCTACTTCGGATCGAAAATACCAATCACCTGCTCTTCCGGCCGGAGTTTCTTGCTGACCTGCGCATCCGTCTGACGCTGATGGTGTCCGCACTTCACACACTCCACCACTTCCACCTGATCTTCCTGCCATAAAGCCAGCGTATCCATCGCCTTACATTTCGGACACACCGCGCCAGCGATGAACCGTTTACGGGTTATAGCCATATTACTTCTCCAAAAATTGCCGACATTGCGTCCGGTCAGTTTTCGATCAACAACCGAATTTTTTTCGCTACCGGACTATTCATCATCGTCCCAGCCATCAAGCTGGCGGCGTTCGTTATGCATTTCGCTCTGGAAGATATCTTCCAGTTCGCGCCGGGCTTCTTTCACACGGGAAATTTGTGCCACATCGCCACGGTTTTGCGGCACCAGTTCGCGCAACATACGCATATCGAGACGGCGAAAATGCTGTTGTGCACGGTACGCACTGTGCGGATGCATGCCCAGCGTCACGAGCGCTTTCTTACCTAACTCCAGCGCACTGGAAAACGTCTCGCGGGAAAAATTCACGACGCCCGCCTGCAAAAGCTCATGCGCTTCAACACGTCCGCGGGCACGCGCCAGAATATTCAGATGCGGAAAATGTTGCTGGCATAAATGCACGATCGCCATCGTATCCTCCGGTTCATTGGAGGTAATAACGATTGATTTTGCTTTTTCCGCACCGGATGCCCTGAGGAGTTCCAGTTCGGTCGCATCGCCGTAATACACTTTGTAGCCGTAAGTGCGCATCAGCCCGACGGCGCTGATATCGCGCTCCAGCACCGTAATGCGCATTTTGTTGGCCATCAGCAAACGCCCGATCACCTGTCCGAAACGCCCGAAGCCAACAATAATCACCTGCGGCTCATCATCCTGCACAAAGTGTTTTTCATCGCTCTCTTCGCCGTCGTTATAACGCTTCACCAGAATCCGGTCGACCCACTGCATCAGCAGCGGCGTGGTCATCATGGATAACGTCACCACCACCAGCAACAACGAAAGTTGCGAGGAAGAAATGACTTTTTGCGCACCCGCCGCTGAGAACAGCACGAAAGCAAATTCCCCGCCCTGACTGAGAACGGCAGAGAATTGCAGCCGGACCGAAGTACGTAAACCAAAAATACGGGACAGCCCGTACAACACGCCGGTTTTAACAGCCACCAGAATAATCACACCCGCCAGCACCAGCAAAATGTGGGTGTAAAGCACGCCCAGATTCAATGCCATACCGACAGAAATAAAGAACAGCCCGAGCAGTAAACCCTTAAACGGCTCGATGGCGATTTCCAGTTCGTGCTGATATTCGCTTTCCGCCAGCAAAATCCCGGCGATAAATGTCCCGAGCGCCATCGAAAAGCCCAGCGTATCCATAAACAATGCCGAACCGAGCACTACCAGCAACGCGGCGGCGGTAAACACTTCCCGCACGCCGGAGGCCACAATCAGCCGGAAAATAGGTCGCAGCAGATAGCGTCCGCCGATCAGCATCCCACCAAACGCCAGGACTTTCAGGCCAATCATTTCCCAGTTATTGCTGCCTTCGGAGCTGCCAGCCAGAATCGGAATCAGGGCCAGTGCCGGGATCACCGCAATATCCTGGAACAGCAGCACGGCGAAACCGAGCTGGCCGCCTTCATTACGCGTCATGCCTTTATCACGCATCAGTTGCAATGCCATCGCCGTCGATGACATCGCCAGCCCGATACCGCCAATCACCGCCGCCTGCCAGGAAAACTTCGTGAGATACAACAGGCCGCCGAGCACCAGCGCGGTCAGGATCACCTGCCCGGCACCAACGCCAAAAATTTGCCGCCGCAGCGCCCACAATTTCCCGGGGTTCAGTTCCAGCCCGATGATAAACATCAGGAAAACCACACCCAGTTCAGAGAAGTGCAGGATTTCATCCACGTCACGGATAAAACCTAAGCCCCACGGACCGATGGCAATGCCAGCCAGCAAATAGCCGAGCACCGCGCCGATACCTAAACGTTGCGCCAGCGGCACCGCGACCACCGCAGCGAATAAAAACAGCAGGATTGCCGTAGGTATATTTGAAACATCCATCAGACGATCCCTCCGTGCGGTAACGGGGATCGCAGCCATTCACCGTAGGCTTCAGCGTGGCTTTGCAACACATCAGGTTTCTGACGTCGTGCCCAGTAAATAATGATTGGCGTCATCCAGTGCATATGACACATCGCCGAAGTCAGTTCAAACGGGCGCATAATGTCAGACATCGGATAGCGGTTATAACCGCCTGCACGGTATGCGCCTTCCGGCTCACCGGTGGTGACGACCGAACGCCAGTATTTGCCGTTAAGTGCATTCCCGCCAGCACCGCTGGCAAACCCCCGCGCCAGCACGCGATCCATCCATTCTTTCAATAATGCCGGGCAGCTATAAGTATAAAGAGGGTGCTGGAAGACGATCACTTTGTGTTCGCGCAGCAACTGTTGTTCACGGTGGATATCAATAAAAAAATCAGGATAGTGAGCGTATAAATCATGCACGGTGACATGTTCAAGCTGCTGTGCCTGCTGTAACAAAACGCGGTTGGCGACTGAATCGGGTGATTCCGGGTGGGCGTAAAGCAGCAAAACCTTTGGTGGCTGCGACATCAATACCTCCAAAGCGTCGTCAGGGTGCGGTTTTTCCGTTACCATGCTTCGCAAAGACAAAATGGGACGCGATACGTCTTGTTTAAATCATTATCATGACAATTTAACATACTCTCAACACGGCGCTTTATGATTGTTTTCTCCTCCTTACAAATCCGACGCGGCACTAACGTGCTGCTGGACAACGCGTCTGCGACCATCAATCCCGGCCAGAAAGTCGGGCTGGTGGGCAAAAATGGCTGCGGTAAATCCACCCTGATTTCACTGCTTAAAGGTGAAATGAGCGCCGACGCAGGCAACCTGACTTTTCCGTCCAACTGGGCACTGGCCTGGGTCAATCAGGAAACACCGGCTCTGGACGAGCCTGCAATAGAGTATGTTATCGACGGTGACCGCGAATTCCGTCAGCTGGAAGCACAATTACAGCACGCCAACGACCGCGATGACGGCCACGCCATCGCCACGCTGCACGGTAAACTTGATGCAATTAACGCCTGGACCATTCCGGCGCGTGCGGCGAGCCTGCTCAGCGGGTTGGGATTTACGCAGAATCAGTTACAGCAGCCGGTCAAATCCTTCTCCGGCGGCTGGCGCATGCGTCTCAACCTTGCGCAGGCGCTGATTTGTCGTTCCGATTTACTGCTGCTTGACGAACCGACCAACCACCTGGATTTAGACGCGGTGATCTGGCTTGAAAAGTGGCTGAAAAGCTACACCGGCACGCTGGTGCTGATTTCTCATGACCGTGATTTTCTGGATCCTATTGTCGATAAAATACTGCATATCGAACAGCAGACGCTGAACGAATACACCGGTAACTACTCGTCTTTCGAACGCCAGCGTGCGACCAAACTGTCGCAACAGCAGGCTTTGTTTGAAAGTCAGCAGGAAAAAGTGGCGCATCTGCAAAGTTATATCGATCGTTTCCGGGCGCAGGCGACCAAAGCCAAACAGGCGCAGAGCCGTATTAAAATGCTGGAGCGCATGGAGCTGATAGCCCCGGCGCACGTAGACAATCCTTTTCATTTTAGCTTCCGCTCACCGGAAAGCTTGCCCGATCCGCTGCTGCGGATGGAAAAGGTCAGCGCCGGTTATGGCGACACCACGATTCTGGAGTCGATCAAACTGAATCTGGTGCCGGGTTCACGTATCGGTTTACTCGGCCGTAACGGTGCAGGTAAATCGACGCTTATCAAACTGCTGGCCGGAACCATGCCGCCGCTTCACGGGGACATTGGGCTGGCAAAAGGCGTCAAACTCGGTTATTTCGCTCAGCATCAGCTGGAGTTCCTGCGCGCAGAAGATTCGCCGCTGCAACATCTGGTGCGTCTGGCGAATAAAGAAACCGAACAGCAATTGCGCGATTATCTCGGCGGATTTGGTTTCCACGGCGATAAAGTGACGGATCCTACCGGGCGGTTCTCCGGCGGTGAAAAAGCGCGCCTGGTGCTGGCGCTGATTGTCTGGCAGCGCCCTAACCTGCTGCTGCTTGATGAACCGACCAACCACCTGGATCTCGACATGCGTCAGGCACTGACCGAAGCGCTGATCGACTTTGAGGGTGCGATGGTTGTCGTGTCGCATGACCGCCACTTATTGCGTTCCACTACTGACGATTTGTATCTGGTACACGGCGGCAAAGTGGAACAGTTCGACGGCGATCTGGAAGATTATCAGCAATGGCTGGTGGACATTCAGCGTCAGGAAAGCCAGCAGGATGCACCGGCTAAAGACGGCGGCGTTAACAGTGCGCAATCGCGTAAAGATCAGAAACGTCGCGAAGCCGATTTCCGCAACCAGACTCAGCCACTGCGCAAGCAAATCACCAGGCTGGAAGCACAGATGGAGAAACTGGGTACCGAACTGGCAGCAATTGAAGCCCGTCTGGCCGACTCCGCCATTTATGACATCAGCCGTAAGGCCGATCTCACGGAGTGTCTGCAACAGCAGACCAAAGTGAAAGGTGCGCTGGAAGAGACTGAAATGACCTGGCTCGATGCCCAGGAACAACTGGAAGAAATGTCTAAAACTTTTGATATCGACAGCTGATCGTATGCTCACAAACGGGAAAGGAGCCGTGATGGCTCCTTTTTGGTCTGTAAATTAATGCCAGATTAACAGCACACAGGCGGCGGTCAGAATACCCATCGCAATGTTAAAAGTGTACCACGCACGCTTGCTGCGCAGCAGGCGACCAATCACCGTGCCGAAGCCAAGCCAGATGATGCCCGATACCAGGTTCACCAGGAACATCCCAAGGCTGATACCGGCAATCGAAGGATTATAGGCGGCGCCCGCCAGACTGAAGCTCGCGACCGCACCCAGTCCCATCAGCCAGGCTTTCGGATTAAGAAATTGCAGCAACCAGCCCTGATACAAACGGATCGGTTTTGGCGGCGGCGCACCGGTTTCCAGTTTTTCATAGGCAGACGTTGCAATCTTCCACGCCAGCCACAGCAGATACAGGCTACCGGCGATTTTGAGAAACAGGTGTAACGCAGGATAAATCGTGATGAGACCGCCGACACCAAAGGCCACCAGCAGCAAAATACTTTGCATACCAAGCATAATGCCGACCATCAGCCAAAGTGAACGGAAGAACCCAAAGTTAGCGCCAGACGTGGTGAGTAACATATTGTTCGGGCCGGGGGTAATGGCGGCGACCCATAAAAATCCAAGCATCGATAAAAATAAACCAGGTTCCATTTAATTTGGGTTCTCCGACCCGAAAGATGTGCGATAGCATTGAAGCTAACAGCGTGATATTGATCGCACAAGAGCCTCTTAAGAGAAATTTATTCATCTTATGGTTGAAACCTTTCGCCCCTTACGCGGGGCCAGTAATCCGCACATCCAGACGCTACTCCCGCGACTGATAAGACGGCATGCAACACTTAAACCTCACTGGCAAAGGCTGGATACGCCGGACGGCGATTTTCTGGATTTAGCCTGGAGTGAAGATCCGGCACAGGCGCGACATAAACCTCGCATGATCCTGTTTCACGGCCTGGAAGGCAGCTTTTACAGCCCGTATGCGCACGGCTTATTGCAGGCGTGGAAAGACAAAGGCTGGCTTGGTGTGGTCATGCATTTCCGCGGATGCGGCGGTGAACCTAATAAGCTGCTGCGTATTTATCATTCCGGTGAAACCGAAGATGCCCGCTTTTTCATTCACTGGCTCAATGAGACCTATGGCGAAGTCCCGACCGGCGCGGTAGGTGTGTCACTCGGCGGCAATATGTTGACGTGTTATCTCGGGCAGGAAGGCGAAAATTGTACGTTGAGCGCCGCCGTGGTGGTCTCCGCACCGCTGATGCTGGAACCTTGCGCTTACCGGCTGGAACGCGGTTCATCACGGATTTATCAGCACTATCTGCTCGGTCAGCTCAAAGGCAATGCCTCGCGTAAGCTGGCAAAATACCCTGGGACATTGCCCGTCACGCTGGCGCAACTGAAAGCCATGCGTCGTCTTCGTGAATTTGACGATGCTATTACCTCAAAAGCGCACGGATTTACCGACGCGCTGGATTATTACCGCCGGTGCAGCGGTCTGCCGTTACTGGCACAGGTCAGAACCCCCCTGCTGATTATCCACGCCAAAGACGATCCGTTTATGACACCCGACGTCATCCCGAAAGCAGAAGATTTACCGGATTGCGTGGAATATCAGTTAACGGAACATGGCGGACATGTCGGCTTTGTGTCCGGCAGCTTACGTAACCCCCAAATGTGGCTGGAACAACGCATTCCGGCCTGGATCGCCCCCTATTTAGAAAATAAGACTAAGGAAAAAACAGAGTGATTATTCCCTGGCAGGAACTGGATCCTGAACTGCTCACCAGCGTGGTGGAATCCTTCGTATTGCGCGAAGGCACCGATTACGGCGAGCAGGAAAGATCGCTGGAACAAAAAGTCGATGACGTGAAACGTCAGCTGAAAAGCGGTGATATTGTGCTGGTATGGTCAGAGTTGCATGAAACGCTGAATATTATGCCACGCGGTCAGTTCCGCGCCGGGCAGGAAGAAGTGCCGCAGGACGGGTAGAGCCGCTCGAAAGCAGGTTGTGACAACCTGTCACTTCGCGAATAAATATGGTAACAATAGGCTTAATTATGCGCAGCACGGCACTACATTTTCAACCACAGAAAAGACCGCGTCACGCCAGCCTGTATCCCCTTTCTGGAGAAAAGCATTTATGTCAGCCAAACATCCTGTTATTGCCGTTACCGGTTCGAGCGGTGCAGGCACCACGACCACCAGCGTGGCGTTTCGTAAAATATTTCAACAGCTTGGCTTACGCGCTGCGGAGCTGGAAGGCGACAGTTTTCACCATTTCACCCGTCCTGAAATGGATGCGGCGATCCGTAAGGCACGCGATCTCGGGCGCCACATCAGTTATTTCGGGCCGGAAGCCAATGACTTTGGTTTGCTGGAAAAAAGCTTTATCGAATATGGCAAAACCGGCACCGGCCGTTCACGTAAGTATTTGCATACTTATGACGAAGCGGTTCCCTATAATCAGGTGCCGGGCACGTTTACGCCATGGCAGGCGTTGCCGGAACCAACGGATATCTTATTCTATGAAGGCCTGCACGGCGGTGTAGTGACAGACAAAATTGATGTCGCCGCCCAGGTCGATTTGCTGGTCGGCGTTGTGCCTATCGTTAACCTGGAGTGGATCCAGAAACTGGTGCGCGATACCGGGGAGCGTGGCCATTCACGTGAAGCAGTGATGGATTCCGTCGTGCGTTCGATGGATGATTATATCAGCTACATTACGCCGCAGTTTTCCCGCACCCACATCAACTTCCAGCGTGTGCCGACTATCGACACCTCAAACCCGTTCGCAGCAAAAGCCATTCCGTCACTGGATGAAAGCTTTGTGGTGATCCATTTCCAGGGACTGGACGACATCGATTTCCCCTATCTGCTGGCAATGTTGCAGGGGTCATTTATCTCGCACATCAAAACGCTGGTGGTACCAGGTGGGAAAATGGGGCTGGCAATGGAGCTGATCATGGCGCCACTGGTGCAGCGCCTGATGGAAGGTAAGAAAATCGAGTAAACTTTATTCCGCTGCAATCACTTCAAAGCTGTGGGTGATGGTGGCCGCTTTACCCAACATCAGAGACACTGAACAGTATTTTTCGGCAGAAAGGCTGACCGCACGTTCAACAATCTTATCGGTCAGATCCTTACCGGTGACGATAAAATGCAGATTGATATGCGTGAACAGACGCGGCGCTTCTTCGCGGCGTTGTGAAGTCAGCTTCACTTCACAATCACGCACGTCATTACGGCCTTTCTGTAAAATAGATACCACGTCAATTGCACTGCAGCCGCCTGCGGACATCAGTAACATTTCCATCGGGCTTGGGGCTTTATCGCCCGCGTTACCATCCATTGAAATCTGATGACCCGACGCTGACTCACCTAAAAAGGTCAGCCCTTCAACCCATTTGACACGTGCGTGCATGAACTATTCTCCCGGTGAATAAACTTTTAGAAATCTGCTCTCAGAGTACCCTTTAGACCAAAATCTGGCAACGTAACCCGATCGCCATCATGCTGAAGCGAGACAACAGAAGACAGCATCTCAAACCTGTGCTACAAACAAAGCCGAAACATACTTTCCAGTAAATTGCGGTGACGGTTTTTGCGGTTTAAGAACAGAACCCACGGTGTTAACAGCAATAAACAGGCTGTTGCACTCCGACATCCGCTTGCAGCATTTCTGGGGAGTTATATGCTGAAAGGGCGCTTTGGATTTGAAGTGCCATACAGGGAACTCTGAGCCCTGTGATTTTGGGCAGCGATAACAACAGAGGATAATAGCTAATGGTTCTCGGCAAGCCACAAACAGACCCGACTCTTGAATGGTTCCTGTCTCACTGTCATATACATAAGTATCCTTCTAAAAGTACGCTGATTCACCAGGGTGAAAAAGCCGAAACGCTTTACTACATCGTGAAAGGGTCAGTTGCTGTCCTGATTAAAGATGAAGAAGGCAAGGAAATGATACTGTCCTACCTTAACCAAGGTGACTTCATCGGTGAGCTGGGACTCTTCGAAGAAGGTCAGGAACGTAGTGCCTGGGTACGTGCTAAAACTGCCTGTGAAGTGGCTGAAATTTCGTATAAAAAGTTCCGCCAGCTGATTCAGGTTAACCCGGATATTCTGATGCGTCTCTCCGCGCAGATGGCCAACCGTCTGCAAGTGACGTCAGAGAAAGTCGGCAACCTTGCCTTCCTCGACGTAACCGGTCGTATCGCTCAAACGTTGCTCAACCTGGCTAAACAGCCTGATGCAATGACCCATCCGGACGGGATGCAAATCAAGATTACCCGTCAGGAAATTGGCCAAATCGTCGGTTGTTCACGTGAAACAGTCGGACGAATCCTCAAAATGCTGGAAGATCAGAGCCTGATCTCCGCACACGGGAAAACGATTGTCGTTTACGGCACACGTTAATCCCTCGAAAATTGGCGCGGCAGAATACTGTCGCGCCTTTTTTATGGGCTAAGCTTTACCCATGACGTTATGGCGAAAACTGTTTTACCATCCTGAAGTGAATTACGCGCTGCGCCAGACGCTGGTGTTGTGCCTGCCTGTTGGCATTTGCTGGCTGTTTGGCAACTTGCAAATGGGTCTGCTGTTTTCCCTCTGCCCGGCCTGCTGTAACATCGCCGGTCTGGATACCCCGCACAAACGCTTTTTCAAACGTCTGATCGTCGGCGGTTCACTGTTTGCCGTGAGCAGTATTCTGCTGCAACTGATGCTGGAAAACTGGCACGTTCCGCTGCCGCTGATCATGCTATCGCTGGCGTTATTGCTCGGCGTTACCGGTGAAATCAGCCCGTTACATGCGCGCCTGTTACCCGGCGCGCTGGTAGCCACTATTTTCACACTGAGTATGGTCGGCGTGCGCCCGATGTGGCAGGCACCGGTGCTGTTCGCAGCAGGCACAGCCTGGTACGGGGTGTTTAACTGGGTGTGGTTTCGTATTTCGCAAGAACAGCCTATGCGCGAAACGCTCAGCCAGCTTTATCTGCAACTCGCGGATTATTTCGAGGCCAAGTACAGTCTGCTGACGCAACATACCGATCCCGAGACGGCGTTGCCGCCATTACTTACCCGTCAGCAGCAGGTTATCGATCTGATTGCCCTGCTTTATCAGCAATTACACATGCTGCCACAACACGGACATCATCATCACCATAAGCGACTGTTTCAGCTTTTTCAGGTTGCTCTCGATTTGCAGGAGCACATTACCGTCAGCCTGCATCAGCCGGAGGAAGTACAGAAACTGGTTGAGGAAAGCCATGCAGAAGCGGTAATCCGCCGCAATGCGCAGGTGATTTCCACCCGTCTTCGGGTGATTGCCGGCGATATTCTTTATCACCGTTTATCTGAGCGCTTTACCATGGCCAATGAGCTGGCTGCGCTGGAGAAAATCGCCGCGCGTAATCCGGACAATCCGGTTGGCCAGTTTTGTTATTACCATTTCAGCCGCATTGCGCGCCTGCTGCGGACCCAGCGCCCGTTATACCGGCGCGATCTGATGAGCACCCAGCCACGGCTGCCCTCCTGGACTGCGCTAAAAAGCTATCTTTCTTTCAAATCCGTGGCCCTGCGTAATGCCGCGCGTCTGGGCATTATTTTAGCGATTGGCAGCAGCCTGGGGCTGTTCTTCAATTTGCCCAAACCGTACTGGATTTTGCTGACTATCATGCTGGTCAGCCAGAACGGCTATAACGCCACGCGGGTCAGGATCCAGCACCGTGCGCTCGGTACGCTGGCCGGTTTGCTGATTGCTTCAGGATTGTTAAAACTGGCGCTACCGGAAAGCACCACGCTGCTGTGCATGCTGCTGATCACCTTGTTGTCCTATACGGTTTTACGCAAAAATTACGGGCTGGCGATGGTCGGCATGACGGTGACGGCAGTGTATACCCTGCAACTACTGGCGATGAACGGTGTGCATTTTCTGATACCAAGACTGGTCGATACGCTGCTCGGCTGTGCGCTGGCCTTCGGTGGCACCCTCTGGCTATGGCCGCAATGGCAAAGCGGTTTGCTGCGCCAGAACGCGCATCAGGCGCTGGAAACGTATCAGGACGCTATCCGTCTGCTGCTTGAGGAAAACCCCGACACCGCAAAACTGGCGTATACCCGTATGCGGGTCAATCAGGCGCACAATAAGCTGTTCACTTCTTTAAACCAGGCGATGCAGGAGCCCGGCTTTAACTCGCATTATCTGGCAGACATGCGGTTATGGGTGACACACAGCCAGTTTGTGGTCGAACATATCAACGCGATGACAATCCTCGCACGCGAACATTATATGTTGCCGGAAAAACTGGCGACGGAATATTTGCAGACCTGCGAAATCGCACTGCAAAGCTGCCAGCAACGACTGCTCTATGACGGGCCGGGCAGCGAGAATAATCTGTTTAATGCGCCGGAACTTCATCCGGATATGCCGCTGACCGAAATGGAACGCCACCTGCGGCGCGTGATTTCACATCTCAGCGTAATGCATACGATCTCGTCACTGGCGTGGAAGCAACGACCACATCATGGGATCTGGCTGACGCGGCGGGCGTGAAAGGGGAGACACCTTTCAAATCCCCCTTTTTACTGGCTTGCAGCCAGACTGCTTTTTGAAATGGAGAAACTTTCGGCTTTTCAATTGCCGTGATCGCTTAACTCACCGCGCCGAAACCGACCAAAGAGGGCTAGTCATAGCCCTCTTT